>JBCDAQ010000149.1:0-9477 GCA_039185285.1 Pseudomonadota bacterium | reverse complement strand
GGCATCGAGCCGGTTTTCTTCGCGATCCGGCGCGAGGCGTTGTAGGCCATGTAGGCCGCGTTCGATTTCGGCGCGAGCGCCAGGTAGAGCACCGCCTGTCCCAAGGCCAACTCGCCTTCGGGAGAGCCCAAACGCTCATAGGTGTTCCACGCGTTGAGGCAATGGGTCTGCGCATCTGGATCGGCGAGGCCGATATCCTCGACCGCCATACGGGTGATCCGGCGAGCCAGAAAGCGCGGGTCTTCGCCTGCCTCCAGCATCCGTGCGAACCAATAGAGGCTCGCGTCCGGGTCCGATCCGCGCACGGATTTATGCAAGGCCGAGATCAGATTGTAATGCCCATCCCCCGACTTGTCATAGACAGGGGCCCGGCGGGTCAGCCGTTTGGTCAACTCCGCCGTGTCCACCGCGTCCGGCCCCATCGTGGCAGCCTGCTCGACAAGATTGAAGAGCGTCCGCCCGTCGCCATCGGCCATGGCGATTAGGGCCGCGCGTGCCGGAGCGGTGAGGGGCAGCGGACCCGTCTCTGCTTCAGCACGTTCCAGAAGGACCGCCAGGTCATCCGGCTCCAGCCGTTTGAGGCGCAGAACCTGAGCGCGGCTCAGGACAGCGGCATTGAGCTCGAAACTGGGGTTCTCGGTCGTCGCACCGACCAAGGTGATCACCCCGGCCTCCATGTGGGGTAAGAACCCGTCCTGCTGAGCTTTGTTGAAACGATGGATCTCGTCGACGAAAAGCAACGTCCCCCGACCATTAGCATGGCGCAGTTTCGCCGCCTCGAAGACCTTCTTGAGCTCTGCCACGCCTGAGAAAATCGCCGAGATTTGTTCGAATGCCAGATCGGTCTCAGCCGCAAGAAGTCGTGCGATCGTTGTTTTGCCAACCCCAGGCGGCCCCCAAAGGATCAGGCTGGAAATCTGGCCCGATTTCAGCATCGCGCCTAAGGGTCCGTCGGAGCCCATGATCTCTTGCTGTCCGACCACATCAACAAGCCGTTGTGGCCTAAGCCGGTCCGCGAGAGGCCGTGGTCCCTCGCCCGGCTCGTCGACTGATCGGGCGAAGAGATCAGCCATCAGCCGCCCAGCCGAATGGTGCCGCGTTTCTTGCCGCGCTGTATCTCAATTTCCAGTTTATCGGCCGCAAGCAAACTTGAAATCGACCCACTATCCGTAACCTGATCCCCATTGATCTCGATCAGAACATCTCCCGCCTTCAGACCTAGACGCCGGGCGCGCCCTCGGACCTGTGTGACAAGGACGCCCGAAGCAGTCAGCGACAATTCCTGCTCCTCAATCACGGCGGGATTGATGTTGGCGACCGAAATCCCGGTAAAGGGGCCTTCGAGATCGACCGCATTGCGCGGCGGCTCTTCCGGGGCCGTGGCTAGGCGGATCTCGGCCGTTCGGGTCTCACCTGCACGCAGATAAGTGAGCGGTACGAGACGGCCTGTGCCTATAGTTGCCACCCGAAATGACAACTCTGAAACTGAGTTTACCGGGTCTTGATCAACACTCATCAAGATATCGCCGGTCTCGATCCCGGCCGCTGCAAATGCGCTCGCCGGGTGTAATTGATCCACTAAAACACCACTGGGGCGGCCGAGATCCCTGGCTTCGGCAATCTCTCCGGTGACCTCCTGTCCTCGGATACCGAGCCAAGGACGGTCCAGCATCGTTAGGCCCTGTTGCGCGCTCTCAATCACACGCGCCACAAGATTGGCGGGAACCGCGAAGCCGATCCCGTTCGATCCGCCAGAACGGCTTAGGATCGCTGTGTTTACACCAACTAGGCGTCCATTGAGGTCCACCAATGCCCCGCCTGAATTGCCTGGATTGATCGCCGCATCGGTCTGGATGAAGTAGCCAGCCCCGCGCGCACGCCGACCGCCCGGACGGGCAAGCGCCGAAACGATGCCGGACGTCACCGTCTGACCCACACCAAACGGATTGCCAATCGCGAGCACGAGATCCCCGACCTCGAGCGTATCGCTGTCGCGGAGTTCCAGGGATGGCAGATCCTCTGCCTGATCAAGCTGGATCACCGCCAGATCCGACTGCTCGTCAGACAGGATCACGCGTGCCTGAAACTCCCGACGATCGTGCAAAACAACCCGTATTTCATCGGCATTTCCCACAACATGGTGGTTTGAGACGATTACTCCCGACGGATCAACGATCACGCCCGACCCAAGCGAGTTTTCGATGCGCTTCGACGTGCGGCCGGGGAAAAACTCCTCGAAGAAATCGCGGAAGAACTTGTCGTCACCAAAGGGCGTTCTCCGGCGCTCCACAACGGTTTTTGTATAGATGTTCACCACAGCGGGAGCCGCCTGCTTCACAACCGGCGAAAAGCTCAGGGAAATTTGAGCCTGCGATTGCGGCACTGTTTGTGCGGTGGCAGCGGTTAGGCTGGCAGATGCGATCAGCGTCGCCGCTATAAGTCTGATCATTGAGTTATCGCGCACAAAAGCTCTCCTTTTCGGAGTCTTAACATCTAAGACTGAGTGCCGCATCATCGCAGCCAAACCCGTTCTGCCCGACCTTTCAGAGGCGGTTTTTGCGATACCATTTCTGATAGGGCCGCTCCAGCTTCACGCACGCCACATACGCGACTGCCGAGACAGCCCCAAGCATGGCGAGCATACCGAGTGAGTTCTGATAGATATCAACGCCAAAAATCAGAGAAACCACTTTCCCCGATATGGCAAAGAACAAGAGGTGAAGCAGGTAGAGTATGTAAGAAGCCTCGCCCCAGGTCACCAGCACCTGAGGGACGCGCCAATCGCGATCCAGCACGCCATAGATCAGGAGCGCTGCTGGCAGTCCGGGAACGATCTCCCGACCGATCGCCTCCGGTGGTTGCCAGAGACCTGCCATATAGGTCAGGAGCGAGATCCCTCCGACCCAGAGAGCCGCGTTACGAAACCGGCGCGCACCTCTGAGGTAGAGATCCGCAATGAACGCGCCGACAAGGAATGAGAAAGAGGACGAGTGCAGTACTAGGTTGAGAAACGGACTGCTCAGGTCCCGATCCAGCAAGTAGAGCTGGGCGGCCGTCACCCAAGCAACCATTGCCGCGTAGAACCACATGCGTCCGAGCCCCAAAAAGGTCACCGCAAAGACCGTATAGAAGATCAGCTCAACGGAGAGGGTCCAGGCAATGACAATGATATGGTCCGGATAGGGGAGAAGCAGGTAGGAGACGGCGAGGTTGCTAAACGTCATCTCTTTATCGCCATCGCCGATCAGCACGATCAAGGCTGTATAGCTGATTACATAGAGGGTCAGGATGATCCAATAGGGTGGGAAGAGACGCCAAAAACGTTTCTTCGCAAACTCCATAACGCTGGACTTCTGAGCAGCATTTTCAGAGTAGAGGATGATAAAGCCACTTAGGACGAAGAAGAGGTCGACCCCTGCGTCTCCGTTCTGGAAGACCACAAAGAGGCCATCTTGGTCTTGACGAACTTCATAGAGATGAAATCCAGCGACCATTGTTGCCGCAAGACCGCGAAGCACCTGAAGCGGTGCAACCGTGCTAACCCCTCGATCTGACATCTCTACCCGCTCCAAGATCGCCCAAGGGATGCGGGTCTGGAGCCAGGCTGGTCAAGCTCCAGACAGTATCGATGGGGGAGGTCGCTATGCCTCGTCGCCTGCCGCTTCTTCGGCTTCAAGGCGGGCGCGGTCGGCAGCACCTTTCGCATCGACATCGCGGTCGACCAGCTCGATGATCGCCATTGGTGCCATATCGCCATAGCGAAAGCCCGCTTTCAGGACGCGTGTGTAGCCGCCTGGTCGCTCTTTATATCGATCACCCAAGACGTCGAAGAGCTTCTTCACGGCAGCTTCTTGTTTCATCTGGGATGCTGCCAGACGGCGTGCGTGTAGGTCACCGCGCTTTGCAAGCGTAATCAGCTTGTCGGCGATACGCCGCAACTCTTTGGCTTTTGGCAGGGTTGTCTTGATCTGCTCATGTTCGATCAGCGAGCAGGCCATATTGGCAAACATCGCCTTGCGATGCTCATGCGTGCGGTTCAGCTTACGATAGCCGTTTCCGTGTCTCATCGATTTTCTCCGTCTACGGGTTTTATACTTTGTCTGGCCGGGATTTTCCCTGACCGCTTTGGGGCCTCTCAGCCCAAGTCTTCATCGGGGGCGACACACACAATCCGCCCCCGGCTTGTCAACTTAGAATTGGTCTTCGAACTTCTTGGCCAGGTCTTCAATGTTGTCGGGCGGCCAATCCGGGATATCCATGCCGAGATGGAGACCCATTGTGGTTAGGACTTCCTTGATCTCGTTCAGCGACTTCCGGCCGAAGTTCGGGGTGCGGAGCATCTCGGCTTCGGTCTTCTGGATCAGATCGCCGATATAGACGATGTTGTCGTTCTTGAGACAGTTCGCCGAACGGACGCTGAGCTCCAACTCGTCCACCTTCTTGAGTAGAAGCGGGTTGAACTCGAGATCATCGGCTTCGTCTGCACGACCGGCTTCTTTCGGCTCTTCGAAGTTGATGAAGGTCTGTAGCTGGTCCTGCAGGATGCGAGCTGCATAGGCCAGCGCATCATCGGGGCTCAGCGTGCCGTTAGTCTCGACCGTGATCGAGAGCTTGTCGTAGTCGAGCACCTGGCCTTCCCGGGTCGGGTCGACCTTGTAGGAGACTTTGCGGACCGGCGAGTAGAGCGCATCGACCGGTATAAAGCCAATCGGCGCATCTTCCGGGCGGTTCTTGTCGGCGGCCACATAGCCTTTACCGGTCTGGACTGTCAGCTCGGCATGGAAGCTCGCGCCGTCATCCAGGTGGCAGATCGTGTGTTGCTTATTGATGACCTCGACACCTGCGATCTCGGCAATATCACCTGCAGTGACAACGCCGGGGCCGGTAGCGGCGAGTTGGAGGCGTTTCGTGCCCTCCATGTCCATCTTAACGGCAACCCCTTTGAGGTTCAGAACGATGTCCGTGACGTCTTCGCGCACACCGGAAACCGAAGAGAACTCGTGCAGTACGCCGTCGATCTGGACGGCGGTGATCGAAGCCCCTTGCAGGGACGACAGCAGAACACGGCGCAAGGCGTTGCCGAGTGTCAGGCCAAAGCCACGCTCCAGCGGCTCTGCCACAGCGGTCGCCGTCCGGGTAGGGTCGACACCCGGGCTCACGCCAAGGCTGTTCGGCTTAATCAGTTCTTGCCAGTTTTTGTGGATCATCTAGCCCTCCATGCTCGTGTTCTGCCGGATCCAGTCGGTGGAACACACTCGAGGAAAGACGAAAAGCCCAGCCGCAATTGGCCGGGCCTTCCATCGGAAAAACCTGACCTTAGACGCGACGACGCTTTGGCGGGCGGCAGCCGTTATGTGCGATCGGGGTGACGTCTTTGATGGCCGTGATGGTGAAACCGACCGACTGCAAGGCCCGGAGCGCGGACTCGCGGCCCGAGCCTGGGCCCTGCACCATGACCTCCAAGGTGCGCATGCCGTGCTCTTGGGCCTTTTTGCCGGCGTCTTCTGCGGCAACCTGAGCGGCGTAAGGGGTCGATTTACGCGAGCCTTTGAAGCCCATCATACCAGCCGAAGACCAAGAAATCGCATTGCCCTGAGCATCCGAGATCGTGATCATCGTGTTGTTGAAGCTCGAGTTCACGTGGGCAACGCCGGACGTGATATTCTTCGAGACCTTGCGTTTGGTGGGACGCTTTTGCTGTGCCATTCGAGCCTCTTACTTCTTCTTGCCGGCGATCGGCTTGGCTGGGCCCTTGCGGGTGCGGGCATTCGTATGGGTGCGCTGACCGCGGACCGGAAGGCCACGGCGATGGCGCAGGCCGCGGTAGCAACCAAGGTCCATGAGACGCTTGATGTTAACCGCTTTCTCACGACGCAGATCGCCTTCGACCTGGAAGTTTGCATCGATGTGCTCGCGAATGGCGAGCACTTCGGCGTCAGACAACTCGTTGACACGGCGCGCGGTATCCACGCCGGTTGCCTCACAAATCTGCGCTGCTGAGTTTTGGCCGATGCCATGAATATAGGTCAGCGCGATGTGCACGCGCTTGTTTGTCGGAATGTTAACGCCTGCAATGCGCGCCAATGCCTTGCTCCGTTGTTTGGCCCCACGGGCCGGATAACCTGGCTCTCAGTTTGAGCCAAAGAAAAAAGCGACCGCTAACGCGCCGCTCACCCCATCTGACTCGTGTCTAAGGAGAGGCGCGACTATACTCCGCGAAAGTCCGGGGTCAACCCCCGAATCCGAGGAAATCGCGCAATGTCAATGGCCTGATTGCACCTTCGTATCGGGCCGAAACGAAGAAGCCTGTTTAGCCGCCCAAAGCGTTGCCGATCGCTTCTGTCACGTCATCTATCGGCGCCATGCCATCAACCCGCTTAATCTTGTCCTGTCCATCATAGTAGGCGATGAGCGGGGCCGTATCCCCGTGATATGCTTCAAGACGTACCCGCACAGCCTCTGCATTGTCATCGGCACGGCGCTTGAACTCCGTCGCACCACAGGTATCACAGACGCCCTCGACCTTGGGCTTCTTGGTTCTGTCGTGAAACCCCTCGCCACATTGGATACAGGTATAGCGGCCCGAGACACGGTCGACCATCAGGTCATCATTCACTTCCATCACGACCACAGCGTCCAACGACATACCTTTTTCGGATAGAAGTTGATCCAAGCTGTCCGCTTGGGCCGCAGTGCGTGGGTAGCCGTCAAAGATGACCCCTCCTGCAACATCAGGTTCATCAAGACGCTCTGACACAATCCCAGTGACAATCTCATCGGAGACCAGATCACCCGCATCCATGACCGCTTTGGCCTTCTTGCCAATCTCAGTACCTGCCGCCACAGCGGCTCGGAGCATGTCACCGGTCGAGAGTTGGACCATGCCCCGGCTTTCGACCAACAAACGCGCTTGGGTGCCCTTGCCGGCCCCGGGCGGACCCAACAGAATGATGTTCATGATTATAGCCCCCCTTTAGGCCTTGCGGCGGGATCCTTTTGCTTTTCCGCGCCCCTTACCGCTAATCCGCGATTTCTCGATCAAACCTTCATACTGATGCGCCAGCATGTGGCTCTGAATCTGGGTAATGGTATCCATCGTGACCGAAACCACAATGAGCAATGATGTGCCACCGAAGTAGAAGGGCACGCCCGTGTTCGCGATCAACAGCTCTGGCATCAAGCAGACGATCACCAGATAGGCAGCTCCAATGACCGACAGACGGGTTAGAATGAAATCGAGATACTGCGCGGTCGCTTTGCCTGGACGATAGCCGGGAATAAAGCCGCCATGCTTCTTCAAGTTATCCGCCACATCCTCTGGATTGAAGACAACGGCAGTGTAGAAGAACACAAAGAAGATGATCAGCGAGGCGTAGAGCACCAGGAACAGCGGTTGACCATGGCCTAGAAGCGCAGCGACCGTAGCGAGCCAATCATCTGCATTTCCGGAAGCGGCAGAAAAGCTCGCGATCGTGGTCGGCAACAACAGCAGCGATGATGCAAAGATCGGTGGAATAACACCCGCGGTGTTAAGCTTCAGCGGCAGGAATTGGTTCTCACCGCCAGTCATTTTCTGACCGGAGACTTGGCGCTTTGGATACTGGATCAGCACCCGGCGCTGGGCGCGCTCGATGTAGACAACGGCGTAGATGACCGCGACCGCCATGAACATGATGCCGATCATGACCAGCGTGTTCAGCTGACCGGTCCGGCCAAGTTCAAAGAACTGGGCCAGGGCGCCAGGGAGCTCGGCAACGATACCAACGAAAATGATCAGCGAGATCCCGTTACCGATGCCGCGCGCGGTGATCTGCTCACCAAGCCACATCAGGAACATGGTGCCGCCAACAAGGGTGATGACTGCCGAGGCGCGGAAGAAATAGCCAGGCTCGATCGCAAGCCCCTGCCCTTCCAGACCGACCGAGATGCCGTAGGCCTGGATGGTTGCGAGGAGCACCGTTCCGTAGCGGGTGTATTGGTTGATCTTTTTGCGCCCGCTCTCGCCTTCTTTCTTGAGCTTCTCAAGCTCCGGGATCATGCTGGTCGCAAGCTGCATGATGATCGAGGCCGAAATGTAGGGCATGATCCCCAGGGTGAAGATCGCCATACGGCTAAGAGCACCACCTCCGATGAGGTTGAAGACGCCTAGAATGCCACCTTGGGTCTGCTCGATGAAGATCCGCAGCTGATCCGGGTCGATCCCAGGCATCGGGATAAACGTGCCGAGGCGATAGACGATCAAAAGGCCCAGCGCGTAGAGGATGCGGGCATGAAGATCCTTGGCCTTGCCAAAGGAACTCCAATTCATATTTGCGGCCATCTGTTCGGCAGCTGAAGCCATGGACGTCTCTCTCTTGTAAAACGCCGCCGCGCGCCGGGGCCCGCAGCGGCATATCTCTTTAGGCCACCCTCGATATCATGGGTGAAGCCGCTCGGGTCAAGCGTCGGCCGCTTCTTCGACCGGTTTCTGTGGCTTTGTGATCGTGATTGAGCCACCAGCAGCCTCAACCGCAGCCACTGCCGACTTAGATGCCCCGGTCACGGTCAGGTTCAGGCCCTTTGCCGAAAACTCGCCTTTCGCAAGAACTCGAACACCAGCTTTCTTCCGGCGTACAGCGCCCGAAGCAACCAGAACATCCTCATCTACTGCTTGGCCAACATCGATCTTACCTGCATCGATGAACTTTTGGATGCTTCCGAGATTGACCACCGCAAATTCCAGGCGGTTCGGCTTGTTAAAGCCGCGCTTGGGCATGCGCATGTAGATTGGCATTTGCCCGCCTTCGAAGCCTTTGATGGCGACGCCTGAGCGGGATTTCTGACCCTTGATGCCGCGACCACCCATTTTACCGATGCCCGAGCCCGGGCCGCGACCAACGCGCTTTTTCTTCTTGGAAGCGCCGGGATTGTCGCTGAGTTCATTCAGTTTCATATCGCATCTCCTCTTGCCGGATCAGCGGGGGATGCGAGATCCCGCTGCCACGGCGTTACGAGAGAAGGGCTTAGCCCCGCTCCTCGATGATTTCGACCAGGTGGGGGATCTTTGCCACCATGCCACGGATCGAAGGTGTATCCTCGAGCTCGCGGGTCTTGTGCATTTTGTTCAAGCCTAGGCCAACAAGCGTCGCGCGCTGGTCGGCAGGGCGGCGGATCGGGGAGCCGATCTGTTTGACAACGATGGTCTTCGCCATTGCTCTGTCTCCTTACGCGGCCGCTCAGGCTTCCGCCGTCTCGGCGACGGGTTCATCCCGGGTCGGCAGGATCTCGCCGACCTTCTTGCCGCGGCGCGCCGCAACCTGGCGCGGGCTGAAGGTCTTCTGCAACCCGTCAAAGGTCGCGCGGACCATGTTGTAGGGGTTCGACGAGCCGGTGGATTTCGCAACCACGTCCTGAACGCCGAGCATCTCGAACACGGCCCGGCACGGGCCTCCGGAGATGATCCCGGTTCCCTGCGGAGCGGTGCGCATGACCACTTTG
>JBCDAQ010000148.1:0-9539 GCA_039185285.1 Pseudomonadota bacterium | reverse complement strand
GTGGGCTCAAGTGCCGCTTAAGCGCTGCGCGGGGCTCATCCCATCACTAGGCTGAAGATCAGGCCCGACAGGATCGCGCCACCGATGCCCAGGACCAGATACATGCCAAAGACCTCGCGTTTCACCAGGGCGAAAACCGCGGCCATCGCCGGGATCGAGGTGACCGAACCGCCGATCATGAAGGCCATGGCAGCCCCTGCACTCATCCCCTGCTCCATCAGGCCGGAGACCAGAGCAGGCGCCGCATAGCCGTTCAAATAGGCCGGCGCGCCAACCACGGCACCTGTGATAATTGGCAAGATGCCGGGGCCACCGACGATTCCGGCAATTAACTCGGCTGGAACGTAATGGACCATCAGGCTTTCCAGCAGATAGGCGAGCGACAACCACTTTGTCAGGAACAGCGCGTTGTGGAGCGCTGCCTCCTTGAAGGCCTCCCGACGCTCCGGATGCGGCCAAAACTTCCAGACAGGCTTGTTGAACTGACCCGTGCCGCAGCAGGATCCACAGCTCTTCTTCTGCTCACGCAGTGGTTCGGCAAAAAGCCCGCCAGAGACGACTGCCTGCATTGCGAAGCCGCCAATCAGACCCAGCATCACCGCGAAGGCGACCTTCATTACGGCGAACTCGATGCCCAACGCCCCAAGCGTTATCATGAATTGAGGAGGATCCATGATGGGTGATGCTAACCAGAACGCCATGACTGCAGAAAGTGGTGTACCTGCTGCAAGCAGCGCTGCAACGAATGGAATGACTTCGCAGGAGCAGAACGGCGCCAGCCCACCAAGCATCGCAGCCAGAACGATCATCCGGCTCTCTTTGCCCTTGAAGGCCTCGGCAAGGGTTCCCTCGGCACCGGTGGCTTTCAGAAGACCAATGAGCACCACCGCGATGGTGATGAAAGGCAAGGTGCCGAAGAACGCCTCGACCGAGAAGGACAGAACGCTTTCAGACTGCCTCGGGTCGATAACCACGATGAGGACCGGGATGGTCGCCACCAACGCCCAGACGAAGTCGATATTGCGTAAATGTCCCCAGAGGGCGCTCGCACGTTTTAGAACAAGTTCTGTCATTACTCGCGTTCCTCCAGAGAGATGCGAATTTCAGGGGCTTGGGACGAGCCATCGGGCAGGACCCAGACAGGTTCGGAGAAATGGCTGATTGTGACTGGGCCGTTCTCGGTCTCGAACTCGAGACCGCGACCTGCGGAAAAGGCAATCCGACGGCCTCCGGCAGGGTTTAAACCTGGCGCGAGCGGGCTTACGCCCCATTTTAGGTGATGTGCGATATCCCAGAAAAGCGGCGCGCCATCTTCCTCAAAGCCAAGCCAGCAATGAGCATCAGGGGTCGTGTTCCGCTCCGGTCCAAACCAATATCCCATGAAGTACTGCCCGGTTATCCCCTGGCTCAGCGCCCCAGCCAGCACGAATGTATTGATCTCGACGCAGGAGCCCTTAGTGGTTCCACAGAGCGTCGGCACATTGTCATGGCCATCATTGAACCGCTGTTCGGGGTGATCGTAGTCAAAGATCTCAGCAGCGCGATTGACCAGCCCACTGAGCCGCTCGGACGTTGCGCCCTCGGTCGGGCAAAGTTCTTCCGCTAGCGCTGACAGATCTGGATGCGCCGTCGTCAATCGGTTCTTGGGACAAAGCCAGATTTGATCGTCGGCGCCTTCGCCCGGAGAAACCTCGAAACTGTAGCGAATGCTTGGCGCGGCATCTTTCCCCTTCAGGATAAATGCCTCCTGCGGGGCGTTCAGCGCAGACGTTTCGTCGAAGCTCAGTCCCCCAGCATCAAACTCAGTCCAGGTTTGGTCCCAGAACTGGATTGGGCGAGGTACGACCATAACTGCACCTTGGGGTCCCGGCTCTAGCAGGTCGATCTTGATGTCACGATGCATTCTGTCGAGCTCCCTCTGCATCGCTCAAATCCACACAGCATTCAGTCAAAAGAAATGCTGCAAGCCCTTCGATACTGGAGAACGCGGCGCGGCAAATCAGGCTGCGCCCCTCACGTTCTTGGGTGATCACGCCGGCTTGCACCAGGGCCTTCAGATGATGGCTCAGCGTCGAGCCCGGCATCGCCAAACGCTCCTGCAACGCACCTACCGTCATACCCGGGTGCCCTGCCCTCACCAGCGCGCGCAGGATTGCCAACCGCACCGGCGCGCCTAGCGCCGCGAACATCTCTGCTGCAGTTTCGGGAGCCAAAGAAATGAAATCGGTGATTGTTTTGTTTTCCATATTTCTAGAATAGTCGAATCAAAAGCCATCTTCAACCCCTGAAATGCAACCTGCCCCTCACGTCAGCACGATTGACATTTAGGTTTCGATCGGTCATGCCCGCGACCAGAATTGAAGGGTGCCAATCCGGGCCCCGGCCGCGAGAGCTATGCGGCCACGACGAGCCGCCTTTGCTTTTAGCAGCCGAGAGAGACCACATGCAGTTTTCAGAGCTTGAGCTCGACCCCGATGTATTGAAGGCCGTTGAAGAGGCCGGTTACAACGAACCAACCCCGATACAAGCACAGGCGATCCCCGAGGCCCTGAAAGGTCGCGATGTTTTAGGCATCGCCCAAACGGGCACCGGCAAGACCGCCAGCTTTACCCTGCCGATGATCCATATCCTCAGCCAAGGCCGAGCTCGGGCGCGCATGCCGCGTTCCCTGATCCTGTGCCCGACGCGTGAGCTAGCCGCCCAAGTGGCCGAGAACTTTGAGATCTACGGCAAATATAAGAAGCTCTCGATGGCGCTTCTCATCGGGGGTGTGAATTTCAAGGATCAGGACAAGCTGATTGATCGCGGGGTTGATGTTTTGATCGCGACACCGGGGCGCCTGCTTGATCATTTCGAACGCGGAAAGCTAATGCTTACGGGCATTCAGGTGATGGTGGTCGATGAGGCCGACCGGATGCTCGATATGGGATTTATTCCGGATATCGAGCGGATCTTCTCGCTAACCCCTTTTACGCGCCAGACGCTTTTCTTTTCGGCCACCATGCCGCCCGAAATCACGCGCCTAACCCAAACGTTCCTCTCTAATCCGGAGCGGATCGAAGTCGCACGGCAATCTTCTACCTCAGCGACAATTACCCAAGGCGTCTGCCATCTACGCCCTTCTGCGCGGGATCGCGCCGACAAAGAAAAACGCGATTGCCTTCGAGCGTTGATGGTCAGCGAAGGCGACAAGCTAAAGAACGCGATCATCTTCTGCAACCGCAAGCGCGATGTCTCAATCCTGCAGAAATCGTTGGTGAAACACGAATGGAATGCCGGCGCCCTGCATGGAGATCTGGATCAATCGGTGCGCACGGCCACGCTGGATGGGTTCCGCAACGGGCATATCAAATTGTTGGTCGCATCGGACGTTGCCGCACGCGGCCTCGACATCCCGGATGTGAGCCATGTCTTCAACTTTGACGTTCCGATTCACTCCGAGGACTACGTTCACAGGATTGGGCGCACCGGTCGCGCTGGGCGTGAAGGCACTGCGATAACCATCTGTCAACCTTACGAAAAAAAGTATCTCGATAAGATCGAAGAACTTGTGGAAAAGGAAATCCCAGTTCTTGAAACGCCGGAAGGCGTCGTTTCGAAGCAACCCGTCGAAGATGAGAAGCCAAAACGCGAGCGTGAGAGCAATCGGGGGGGGCGTGCTCGAGGACGCGGACGTGGCAGAGACGACGATTATCGCAACTCGGGCCCGGTCATTGGGATGGGCGACCACGTGCCAGCATTCCTTTTGATCGATATCCGGGCCAAGAAAGCGGTCGAAGGCGGTAAGACTGAGACCGAAGTGGTCGAGTCCGAAGCGCTGGAGGACGACGAAATCCTCGAGAAGGCCCGACAAGTCGAAGACGCCCCGAATGAAACGAGCGAGACCTCCGAGGCGGATCCGGCCAACCCAGATGCGAAGGATAGCGCAGCGGCCTAGTTAGTCTTCGAGGCGCGTGATCAGCACCGTTGTAACAGGTTTCTTACCCCAAAAAGGGTTAGTCACTGTTCGGATCGCTCGGTTAATCAGATCTTCTACACTCTGATCAGAGCGCTTTGCCTTTGCTGGCGTGCGCTCGATCGCGTCGTCTATCGCGTTCGTGAGCATCTCATCAAGTGGGGCATTCCAACCGACTCCATCCCGCGGAGCGCCAAGGCATTTGACTTGTGGATCGGCAATCAGGTCACCCTCTTCATCTATGACGATTGAAACAACCACATGACCTTGGCGCGCCATTTTCAACCGCTCACGGATCACGCCATCGAAGGCGCCCACATGAGCAGTGCCGTCCAGGTAAACGCGGCCGGTTTCGACATGTTCAACGACTTCAGGGCGGTTGCCGTCTAGCCGAGCGACCGCGCCGTTCGGCGCCACGACCGGCTGCGCGCCCCATTTTTTTGCCCAGTCTGCATGTTCGACCAGATGGCGATGCTCTCCATGGATTGGCAAGCTAACCTTAGGCTTTAGTATTCCGAGCATTCGCTCAAGATCACCGCGGCGAGCATGGCCAGAGACGTGGATGGTCTCCATCTCGCCGTCTATCACGCGCACACCCTGCTCAGACAACCGATTATAGAGACGGTAGATCGCTGCCTCGTTGCCAGGAATCGTCTTTGAAGAGAAAAGGACGGTATCTCCCTCCTTCAGCTTCACGCTAGGGTGTGAGCCCTGCGCGATCCGAGCGACCGCTGCCCGGTTCTCTCCTTGACTGCCGGTGACGAGGTAAAAAAGGTTCTCGCGCGGGATCGCCTCGGCATCGTCTTCACGAACAACTTTCGGAAAGTCGGTCAGGAGCCCGGTTTCTACTGCGACCTCTATCATCCGCCGCATGGCCCGGCCGGCGACGACTATGCTGCGCCCGCATTCCTCAGCCGCGATCGCTAACGTCCGCAACCTCGCGACATTTGATGCAAAGGTTGTTGCTGCGACAGCGCCTTGCGCCTGAGAGATCACCCGTTTTAGACTATCGACGATCTGCGCCTCCGACCGGCTCTCACCTTCCAAGAAGACATTGGTGGAGTCGCAGGCAAAAGCCAGCACTCCCTCCTCGCCCAGCTTGCGATAGACTGAAAGATCGATCGGGTCGCCCATCTGCGGTGCGGGATCCAATTTGAAGTCACCAGAATGCACCACGACCCCTTTAGGCGTGCGGATAGAGAGCATAGAGGCTTCGGGAATCGAATGAGTGATGGGAAGGAAGCTTACCTCAAACTCGCTGGCTCGGATCGCCTGTCCGATACCGACGACATTGACGACGCTGGGGTCGATCTCGGTTTCCTCCAGCTTGCGCCGGATCACCTCTGCAGTGAAGGGGCGCGCATAGATTGGTGTGCGCAGCTTCTCCCAGAGATGGGGGATTGCGCCAATGTGATCCTCATGAGCATGGGTAATGAAAATGCCCTTCAACCGACTGGACTGGCTGGCGATGAAGTCGATGTCCGGCAGAACCAGCTCGACACCAGGCGAGGTTTCCATGTCACCAAAGCCCATGCCGAGATCGACCATGATCCACTCGCGATTGGCCATATCGCCTAGGCCGTATAAATAGCAGTTCATGCCGATCTCACCCGCGCCACCAAGCGCCAGATAGACCAATTCATCCGATTTTTCAGTCATTTATGCTCGATTTGTTATAATCATGTATGAGGACCAAGCCGCGCATGGTCAGATCCGGGTCCACATGTTTTATTGTATCGGTGGAGCGGGCGAAAAGCGGCGAAAGGCCGCCGGTAGCGATCACCGTCATATCACGCTCCTTCTCTGCGGAGATACGAGCGCAAACCCCTTCGATCAATCCAACATAGCCCCAAAAAGCGCCAGACTGCATGCAGGCCACTGTGTTCGTGCCGACCACGCTCTGTGGCATCGTTATGTCGATATGCGGCAAGTGTGCCGCGGCATTCTTGAGCGCCTCAAGCGACAGGTTGATGCCGGGTGCGATCACGCCACCTACATAAGCCCCGTCACGCCCAACAACGTCAAAAGTAGTCGCCGTGCCGAAGTCAAGAATGATCAAGTTCGGCCCATAGGTCGCATGGGCAGAGGCCGTATTCACCAGCCTATCGGCACCAACTTCGGCCGGATTATCGACCCGTATATCGACCGGCAGCTCGCATCCCGGTTTGCCGACGACGAGAGGTCGGCAGTCAAAATAGCGGTCACACAGAACGCGCAGATTGAAGAGCGTTGCAGGCGCGACGTTGGAGATAACAACTTCGGTGATCAGCTTTGGGCTGAGCCCTTTATGCTGCATCAACTGGTTCAGCCAGACAAAGTACTGATCAGCGGTGCGAACGCTCTCGGTATTGCAGCGCCATTCATCTACGAACTCTGCCCCGTCATGCAGCGCAAAGACCGTGTTCGTGTTGCCGACATCGATTGCTAGGAGCATCGCTTACCCTGGGAAGAACACATCCGCCGCCGTGATCCGCTCAACGCCGGTGGGGGTTCTTAGAACAAGGGCCCCTGTCTCGTCCACATCTTCGAAAACGCCGGTTACAGAGCGATCAGGAAGACGCGCTTCGATCTCCTCTCCCACGCGTGCTGCTCGGGACAGCCAGGTTGTCCGGATTGGCTCGAAACCTTCTTCTTCGAGGCGTTTGTCCCAGTGATCCCAAGCCGTCGCAAGTATGGCCAGCGCCTCATCCTGACCAGTTCGCATACCGCCGACACCAACCACACTGGTCGGCGGTAATGTGCCTGGTTCAACCTCCTCGGGGACGGATATCAGATTCACGCCGATCCCGACCGCCAACCATGCGAGGCCGTTCGCGTTGGACGCGCTCTCTAAAAGAATCCCGGCGCCTTTGCCGCCCCTCAAGATCACGTCATTCGGCCATTTCATTCTGACATCGACGACCGCAAGCGCTGCGAATAGATCGGCGACCGCAAGCGCTGCAACAAATGACCGTAACCCCGCCTGTTCCGGACTGTAGCTGGGAAACGTCAGGAGAGTTGCTGCCAGATTACCGGGGGCCATCTCCCAACGCCGCCCTTGTCTTCCTCGACCGCCAACTTGCCGACGAGCCATGATCCAGGTCGGCGTCCGCGGCCCCTCTGCGCCCAACCGAGCCGCTTCGGCATTCGTGCTACGGGCCAAGTCCAAAGTGAGCCGGTCATATCCTTCCGGCCAGCTGGTCATTTCAACAAGGCCTCGGCAGCAGCCTCAGTCATCGCGGGAACGCCAAGACCCTGCAGGAAGGGCAACCAGCCCGCCACCATCAAGACAGCCGCGACCCCAATGGCCGCCTGTTGAAACAAGTTTAGACGAAGGTCCAAAGGCTCATCAGGTTCGCTCAAGTACATAATTCTGATGATGTTCAGGTAGTAAAAAGCACCGATGACCGAGGCAATTGCGCCAGCAACCGCGAGCGCTGTTAACCCTGCATCTACCGCAGCTTTGAACGCGAAAAACTTGGCGAAAAAACCCACCATCGGTGGAAGACCCGCGAGGCTAAACATCAGGATCGCAATCGCCAATGCTTGTCCCGGTCGCTGCCGCGACAGACCACTCAGATCGGAGATCGCCGCGACCGGACGACCATCGCGTTCCATGCCAAGTATGAAGGCGAAGACGCCGACATTCATCACCACATAGATCGAGAGGTAGAGGAGCAACGCATCAGCGCCCTGTTGAGTTCCTGCTGCGAGGCCGACCAGAGCAAAACCCATATGGCCGATTGAGGAATAGGCCATCAGCCGTTTCAGGTTGCTCTGTCCGATGGCGGCGATCGAGCCGAGATACATCGAAGCGATCGCAACGAAGACCAGGATCTGTTGCCAATCCCCTGTCGCCTCGCCAAACCCATCAAAGAGCGTGCGGGCAAAGAGCGCACCAGCAGCAACCTTGGGGGCGGTCGCGAAGAACGCGGTCACCGGGGTTGGAGAGCCTTCATACACATCCGGCGTCCACATATGGAAGGGGGCCGCGGAGATCTTGAAGGCCAGCGCTGCACAAACAAAGACCAGCCCGAAGGTGAGGCCGAGCGAGACCCCCTCTGCCGCGATCACCGCCGAGATACCGTCGAACCGGGTGGTGCCTGTGTAGCCATAGATCAATGAAGCGCCATAGAGGAGCAGGCCAGAGGAAAGAGCGCCGAGGACAAAATACTTCAACCCGGCCTCGGTTGACCGAGCGCTATCACGGTTGAAGGAGGCCACGACGTAGAGTGCGAGCGACTGAAGCTCCAACCCCATATAGAGCGAGATCAACCCGCCCGCCGAGACCATCATCATCATCCCGAGCACGGCAAGAGCGACCAGGACCGGGTACTCAAACTTCAGGATGCCCCGGCGCTCGAGATAATCTGTCCCGAGAACCAGCATGACGGCCGAACTGATCAGGATCAGAACTTTGGCATATCGCGAGTAGGCATCGTTTACGAAGGCACCGCTAAAGGCTTCCTCGCGACCCGGTGCGTCGGTTACCACAATTGCCGCCACCACAACCATCAGCGCGGCGGCCAAATAGGTGACTTTGAAACGCTGCTCGTCCTGTCCGCCATAGGTTCCGAACATCAGGAGAGCCATGGCCCCCAGGGCCATCAAGATCTCAGGCACGACGATCATATAGTCTGCGCTCATCGGTCAGCGTCCTTGCTGTGCTTCGGCGAGTTGGGTGAGGCCGGCGGCGGCCTGAGCCGCATCAACCTGCTCAAGCATGGCTTCGACGGTTGGACCGAAGAGGTCTATCGCCAACGACGGATAAACACCGAGGAGGAGGGTGAAGAAGACGAGGGGTGCGATCACCGTGATCTCGCGCGGGGTCATGTCCTTGATGGTCTTCAGACTCTCCTTGATTAGATCGCCAAAGACAACTCGGCGATATAGCCAGAGCGCGTAAGCCGCCGACAAGATCACCCCGATGGCCGCACCGAAGACGGCCCAGGTGCTTTCCTGGAACGCGCCCACCATCGTCAGGAATTCACCCACAAAGCCCGAGGTGCCGGGCAGGCCCACATTGGCCATGGTGAAGAGCATCATCACGGTCGCATAGACCGGCATCCGGATCGCGAGGCCGCCATAGGCCGCAATCTCGCGCGTGTGCATCCGGTCATAAACAACACCTACGCAAAGGAAGAGCGCACCGGAGATGAACCCGTGGGAGATCATCTGGAACATCGCCCCATCGACACCCTGTTGGTTCGCCGCGAAAACCCCCATGGTCACAAAGCCCATATGCGCGACCGAGGAATAGGCGATGAGCTTCTTGATATCCTCCTGCATCAGCGCCACCAGCGAAGTGTAGATGATCGCGATCACCGAAAGCAGGAAGACGAAGCCCATCATCAGCTCAGACGCCACCGGGAACATCGGCAGGCTAAAGCGCAGGAAGCCGTAGCCACCCATTTTCAACAGGATTGCTGCCAGGATCACCGAGCCTGCGGTTGGCGCCTGAACATGGGCGTCCGGCAGCCAGGTATGAACGGGCCACATCGGCATCTTCACGGCGAAGCTCGCGAAAAAGGCCAGCCACATCAGCTTTTCAGTAACGTGACCGTTAGTCCGGACGGATTATGTTATATCTGTATCGTCAATTATT
>JBCDAQ010000147.1:0-9546 GCA_039185285.1 Pseudomonadota bacterium | reverse complement strand
CTACCCGATCTTGGTGTTTGAATACGCCGCCGAAGATTGGGGCCCGTCAGTCGGACAATGCCCAGTCCCGATCACCCTTTTACAGGGGCGCCATGATCCGTCGATTAGCTATGCCTCGGTCGTGAGGTTCGCAGCGCATCACCCAGATAAAATCACGCTTCACACGTTTGAGAATGGCGGCTACCTGACGTTTATGACAGACACCGACGAGTTCGTTGAACAACTGTCCCAAGTCTGCCGAACCATGTAGGGGTCACTGCATGAAAGTGACATTATTGTCCAGCTCGCGCGAACGAAGAAAGAACTTATGCGGCATCGCGCAGATCGGGCTCTGTTCCGGTAGGGCGCAATCGTATCATAAGCAAACGGCTACTGCTCGGGACAAAGCTGCCATTGGATCTTGTGGAACGAAGGTCCGCAGTTGCGCGATATCCGACACTGGCTTAGCTCCCGAAAGGGAGATCTGATGCGGTTGCGTGAAGAATAGAGTTCCAGACGGCAGGTGAAGCCTGCCGTTTAAGGATCAACTATGTCTGAGTGGACAGGGCTGGCTGAAAGACTAGAGCCCCTCTGTATCCTGAGTCCGTGCTGCTAAGTGACATCACCTCCGGCTAAGCAACCATTGCCGTGGGCTCTGACCAAAACGGCGGCGAAAGGCCTCGGAGAAGCGTGCCGGGTTGCGGTAACCCACCATCTGCGCAGCGTCGACGATCTTGGTGTCCCGGTCGACTGAGAGGGTGTCGGCGGCGTGGTCAAGCTTGAGGTCTAGAATGAACTGATAGGGTGACTTGCCGCTCGCCGCCCGGAAGCGTCGGCTGAAGTGATAGCGGCTGATCCCCACATGTCTGGCGAGTTCTTCAACTGATATCGACTGCTCGATCCGCTCCATCACATAGGCTCTTACCCGGTCGACGGTCGCAGCAGGCAGTGGATGGGCATCGGCTTTTTCAGGCTCGACAATAGGATCAGATGGCGCATCCAATAGATGGTGCACAATCATATGCGCTGCATGGAGCAAAACACTGTCCGATATGCTGCCCGCGCGGGTGTAGCCGACCTGCATCATAGTCGCCTCAATCATCGGGTCGCGCACAGGTTGGGAGAGTACTTCTTTCTTCAAGAGTTTTGGCCAGGTCTTGCCAAAACCGCTCGCCAAAGCGGGGACAACGATTGCAAACCCGATCACACGCATTTCGGGCCAACACCCGAACCCAGGCGAGGAGGGCAGCACGATCCCGATGCTGCCTGGGTCTATCTGACCCTTGAAGTCCTGCTTACTCGTGCGTTGCCACATATAGCCGCCGCCCGAGATGCACATCAGGGCAAACATAGCGGGGATATTGGGAACAGGCCCCTCCTGCGCCGGGTAAGAGACGTCATACACCAAGACATTGCGGTCTGCGGTGACCTGAAGAGTGTGAACCTCCGCACCTTGCTCGCAGAACTTCCGAACCAGCTCATCGTTTGGAGGAATTAACATCAGCGCCCCTCGTCAGTTCAATTACCTTACTATTTTAGTCAAAAAAAGCACAAGCCGCATCTGTTGCGGCACGAATGCGGTAGACGATCGGGGCCTCAGCGGTGCTCAAATGCAACGAACGCATTTGTCGAAGGGGGACAGACGGTCGTGGAATATCGTTATAAATCAACACTCGCCGCATGCTGTCTGCTCGGGGTGCCTTTTGCTGTATCGGCTCAGTCAACGGGCGAGCAAACCGCCGAGAATGGCCCAATTGTGCTCGGAGAGATCCTTGTCCGGGGCGATAAGATCGACCGGAACTTGCGAGATACGACAGCCGGAACGACGGTCATTCCTGGCGGAGAGGCTAACAGGTCAATCAATAACGACATCGACCAAGTTCTTCGCAGCCAGCCCAATGTTCTTGCCAATGAGGGCTTCTCGCTCCCCTCGATCCGAGGAATCGACAGCACCGGCGGAGCCCGCCCCGGGATTACGGTGGGATCGCAGCCGCGAACGCCGGTTTTGGTCGATGACGTCGCGACGCCTTCGGGTGACTCCTCGACGATCTCGCAGCTTTCACTTTGGGATGTGAGCAGCATCGAGGTCGCCCGCGGGCCGCAGCCCACCAGCACCGGGCGCAATGCCTTCGGAGGCGCAATTCGGGTCTACACAAATGATCCGGTCTTCACCTTCGAGGGAGCGGTGCGTGCCGGTTACTTCACAGCGGATGGCACCGTGAATGGGGCCTTTATGGTCAATGTCCCAGTCCTCGAGGACCAACTAGCAATTCGCATCACCGGCGAAGGCAGCATCGGCGAGAGCTATGTGGATATCGACCCAATCCTGCCCGCAGGCTTTGATCCAGAAGACGAGGTTTTCAACCGGCTGAGAGGTAAGCTTTTGTTCGAGCCCGCAGCGTTGGAAGACTTTAGCCTGCTCCTGACCGTTGACCGCACACGCAAGGAGGCCCCGTTAGAGGGGTTCGTCACTGATGTCGAAGACATACGGATCGACGACACCTTCCCCTTCGCGCTCAGAAGCTCCTACGAAGAGGTTGATCAGATCACCACTCAGGCCAAGGCGACATATGATGTGACCGACAACATTTCGATTGTTGGCCGCGCTGCCTGGCAAGAAAACGAGTTGTTGTTCGTGAACACGGGCGAGGATTTCTTCGGCTCTGAGATCGGCTCAACCGGCTTCGATAAGCGTCAGTTTGAGGTCGAGGGCTACGTACAAGTTCAGAACATCGGCATTCTGGAGCGTGGTGTCTTTGGCGTCATTCACAACACCGAAGACGAAGAGGGCTTTGGCAATGGCTTCTTCGACTTTACGATCGATGGCAAGATCCAAAATACCGGGATTTATGGTGAGGTCGAGCTATCAGCGGACGCGCTCGTCCGCGATTTGACCGTGATCGCTGGTGGTCGCTTAGAGATCGATGACCGGACCCGCTCGACTAACTCCTTCGGCTTTCCCGCCTCGGATGCGAGCTTCAACGAGACAGTGTTCCTGCCAAAGGCCGGGCTAAGATACGACGTCGATGAAGTTAGTACCGTTGGCTACACGTACTCACGCGGTTTCAGAAACGGCGGACTGGATCTCGACTTCTTCGCCTTCCCCATCGCGACTTCGGTTATCGAGCCAGAGTATATCGACCAGCATGAGATCTTTGCCAGGACGTCCTTCTTGGACAATCGATTGGAGCTCTCAGCTGCTGCTTTCTACTATGATTGGGAGGATGCCCAGGTCCCTGGCGCGTCGGCAGTGATCGACTCGAACGGTGCCCGGCTGTTTGGCAACGTTCCCGAAGCGATTGGATACGGCGCCGAGATCTCGGCCGCGTTCTGGCCCGTACCCGAGGTGCGCTTGGATGGGGCGCTGGGACTTCTGCGAACTGAGATTACCGATGCCGGCGCTGTCGTGCCCGAGTTCGAGGGAGACGAGCTACCACGGGCGCCGAACATGACCGCCTCGATGGGTCTCACTCTCTACCCCTTCGAAGGGTTCGAGGCGACTGCCACCATCAGCTATGTGGGCTCGACTAGATCGGCCCTGGGCGAAGCCGAGCTGGACTCCTATGCCCTGGTTGATCTCTCAGCGAGCTATGAGATTGAAGCGGGTCCTACCGCGATCGTGGCCGAGGCCTTCATCAGCAACCTGACCGATGAGCGCTACGTGACCTTCGACGAGGCCCTGCCGGCGGGATTTGGCGGCGGCAGCCTGCGCGCGGTTGGGCGGCCAAGGACGTTCGGCGCCGCAGTCACCTTCGAGTTCTGAAAACAAGCGCAGAAAACAGACGCAACCAACAAGGGAAGCAATAGATGCGGTGGCGGGTCTTATCAGTCGTAGGCGTGCTCTACGCGGTTCAGTTCATCCCATTCTTCTTCGCAGTCATGGCGCTGCCAATCATCATGCGGCAAGAAGGACACTCCGCGACAATGATCGGTTTGGTGCAGCTGGCGGGCCTGCCATATGTGTTCAAATTCTTCTGGGCCCCGTTGATCGATCGCTACAAGTTGGGACGCGACCGGTACAAATCCTGGATCGTTATCCTCTCAACCCTGCATGTGGCCGGCATCGTCGCCCTGGCGATGTGTGATCCAGGGGGCTCACTAACGCCGCTCTTCATCGCCCTTGTGATCGCTTGTTTGGCGGTCAGCACCCAGGATGTGGCTGTGGATGCGCTGGCGATCTCGCTGATGCGCCCATCCGAGCGGACGATGGGCGCAACGTTCCAAAACGCGGGCGCCTACGCGGGAGCGATCGTGGGCGGGTTTGGCTTTCTCTACCTTTATGACCAGATCGGCTGGACCATGGCGTTGTTGATCCAAGCGGCGCTCTTTGCCATCCCGCTGATTTCGCTGGTTTTTGTGCAGGAACCGACCCGCCTGAGAGGCGCGCCACCCGTGACCTTCCGCAACGCATTGCGTTTCTTCACGCAGCCAAAGATGGGCCGCTGGTTGGCGATCCTCGCCACAATGCGATTGCCGCTGATTATGACCATGCTGCCGATGCGCCTAATGATGGTCGACCAAGGGATGAGTACCGAGGAGATCGCGGTTTGGTTTGGTCTTTTCGCCATGAGCGCCGGCGGCGGAGCAACGGTGATCTTTGGCCCCCTGCTACGCCATCTGCCGCGAGTCCGGGCGATCTATATTGTGGGCCTGCTCAACATACCGGTCCTGATCGCAGTGGCCTTTGTCGCCGGTGCCATGCCCGACAACATCCGCTATGCGATCATCGTCGCGTGGGCGGCGATCGCAATGACCGATATTGTGATGTTCCGCGGCGCAATGGACAAAGTGCGGCTCGAAATCCCCGGCTTCGATTTCTCGGTTCAGATCGCGATCTACATGGTCTTGGCCAGCTTCGCCGACCCAATCGTGGGCTATGTGATCGACACACAGGGCTATCTGCCCACCTTCCTCGTTGCCATCCCGATTGGGTTGGTACCGCTCGCGATCCTTTACTTCGGTTTTGCTTCCTTCAAGGCCTCGAACCGCGGGCTGGATGGAGAACGGGCTGTCTCGACCGGCTCCATCACAGTCGAGGACCCCAAAGCCCTGCTCGCCTTCTGCGACAGGGAATTCACGGAGCATGGCATCACCTGCACCTGGCCAGAGCCAAACTTGCTACGGATGGAGGAGATGGGCTGTTTGGTCGAAATGAAAGCCGAAGACAGCGCTGTCGACATGCTGATTGACACGCCTAGCGAGAACTTCCTCATCTTCATCCGCGACGAGATCATCGAGCATCTTGAAGAGTTCGACTTCAAAGCGACGGAGACCATGCGTTGGACCGGTGGGATCAGGGTTGGCGAGTTACCCTCGAACTTCCGGATCTTGCGTGCGAAGGCCCGGCGTGAGATCTTCCCCGGGCTGATCCGAGTGACACTTGAAGGCGTCGATGTTCAAGCCCTAGCCAAAGACGGCGTCCATATCCGCCTCATGATGCCCGAGACCCGAGGCCGCGCGCCGGTCTGGCCAGTGATCGCCGAGAATGGCGCGACCAGTTGGCCACAAGGCGAGGATGAGCTTCACATGCGCTATGTCACGATCCGAGAAACGCGGATCGATGAGCGCGAGATCGATGTGGATATCGCGCATCACGATGGGGGCTTGATCTCGGGCTGGGCGGCTTGCGAAGGGGACGAGCAGCCGGTGGGTGTCATGGGCCCGTTTGGTGACCCCTATCTGCAAGAGACAGACAAGATCGTGCTTGCGGCTGACTATACAGGCCTACCCGCACTGGCTCGCCTGATCGAGAGCGTCGAGGGCCGCGTGAACGGTCATGTTTTTGCGGCGGCCCCATCGCAGGCGGAGCTCGAATCCTACATGCCGACCTCCCAGATGCATGTGACCGCGGTGGCACCCGAGGACTTCTCCAGTAGGGTGCCGGGCCTTATCCGCAGCTGCATGAATGAGCATGTCAGTTATGGCTGGTTCGCAGGCGAGTTCAGCACGGCCCAAGCGGTAAGGACCGTCTTTAAGAAGGATTTCGGCCTCAACAAAAAGACTCAGTTGAGCGTTGCCTACTGGCGCATCGGCAGCCCTGGTCATAGCTCTCGGGCGCTTTAGGACTGGCAAAGATCAATGCCATCATAAAGCTAAGCTGAACTATCCTAATCTGACTAGCTGTTGATAGATGACGAACGAACGAGCAACCGTCTCGAGCCGACATTCATTCAAGGCGCAGCATCTGTCATGTTGGGCTCTTTGCCGCCATCTGGCGCTCCGCAGTATCGACCATTCTCGGAAGCGCGGCGAGCGCAAGTCCCACTCATTACCTGTCTACCGTAGCGACTGACCTTGTTGGCGGGATGTGCGCAAGAAGCAGACCCGTTCGAAAAGCAACGACGGCCTCAATCGTGAGTTCGATGGCGCGCGGACATTCTGCGACGCAACCCACTGAACCCGCCGTTCGCCCGCAAGGACTTCGGGGTGCACTATGGTCAGCGCCGGTTGGCGGGGGTGTTCTGATCACTTTGGGGTGAATGTATCGAACAACTTAACCCAGCGTTCGACAATGTCGTCTGTAAGCGCCACTAATCCCTTGTTCAACAACCGCTGCTTGACCTTCACGGCGAGAGTCACCTTCCAGCCGTCTTCAAGGGTAACGCCTTCCCGTTTCGCCCACGCTTCCACCTGATCCAGAAAGGGTTCGCCGACCTTGATGACATCGGCCAGCCGGGTGTCGGGCTCACGTTCCAGCCGGTCCAATTCCTCAGCCATGATGTCGAACGGCATCAGGTCTTCGATTTCGGAGTTCTCATAACCGACGAAATCTCGAACATTCAGAACTTTGTCTGGGGCTTCCTTGTACAAGCCTGACTTCAGATTTCCGATCATCTGGCGACCGGGGCCATCGTCATCCAGCAGCATCATCGGCAGCACTTCGTCGCGGCCTGTCAGGATGCTGGCAACCACCCGTGCCGTCTTGGTCCCGCCGGAAGGCGGAAAGACCAGTTCACGCTTAGGTTTGATCTTCCCTCCCGAAACCAGCAGGGCCTTGATTGCCGTCAGGTAGTGCTGGTCAGATGGCCCTTCGACTAGTACCGGCTGGCACCCAACAAGCAGGCTTTCTGCAACGCTCAAGTTCAGCGCGGAATGCACCGCATACGCAGCCCCGGCCTGCTCGTCCTTGCCTTCGCTGTGGCGCAGGTTCGGCGTCGCCTTCGTAGTACCGTCTTCGGCAACGTACACCTTTCGCGCGCGCTCAAGTCGGTCGGCATCGACCAAGAACGGAGAATGCGAAGTGTACATGATCTGGTTGGTGCCAGACAGGCTTTCGAAGAAGGCTGAAAGATCGCGCTGCGCAAGCGGGTGAAGCGACACACCGGGTTCGTCCAACAGCAGGATTGCACGTTTGTGGCTGCCTTGGCTTTCGACCAAAAACACCAGGTAGAAGCTTAGGAACCATTGCAGGCCGGTGCTGCGGTTTTCCAGTTCAACTTCAGTTGGCCTACGATCATCAGCTACCCAGATTCGGAAATGGTTGCCATCCGCCTCGAACCTGAAGCGGTAATCTCCTTGTTTCCACCATTCCTTGAACTTCGTTGTCAGGATCGTACCTGCGGACTGAAGCAAAATCGAACGCGTTCGCTTCTTTTCAGCGATTTCAGCGATTTCTTCAGTCGTGGGCTCTCTGTTCTCGTCATTCGCCTCTTTGAAGTCCCGACCGAGTTCAAGGATTTCTTTCGCTTGCAATCGGACAAAGCTGAACAGAACACGCAGCGTGCGCGCTTTAGCGGCTTCCTTTGCTCCAAGGTCTTCTCGCGCAAGGTTTTCGACGACGTGCGGAAGGTAGATTTCCGTAGTTCGAGTAGTAGACGAACGGGGGTATCGCCTCGACCACAGCGTCGACTACCCCTTCACGTCGCCCCGGCGCAGTGGCGGTTATCGCCGCCAATTTATGGTTCAACTCTTGTATCAGCTGCTTGACCATGGGCACGATAACGCTTGTTTCAGCCGGTTCCTCGGGGACGAGCGCTTTCACTGATGCAATGACGGCTTTGACTGCCGGAGCCCTAAGTTCGTCGTCTTCCGGCAGCTTCGCTGCGACATCGGCCAGCCCTTCAGCCAACTGCGTGTTCAGTTCTCCCTCTTTCTTCAGCGCCTGTCCGGCACGAACCCTGTCAGCCACTTTGCTGATCGTCTCTGCCAACTTATTTCGGTTTGCAGTTCTCGCGATGGAGTGCTTCGGGAAGCTGACCGAGTAATGCCCGTCGAAATACCGAGTAATCTCAACCGTCGACGCGATGTCTTCAGACAAACCAGCCTTTTCGGCGATACCCTTTGCAGCTTCCCCTGTGTCAAATTCCGCTTCGATGAAGTGGTAGTCGGCAGGTTCGTCTCTAATCTCCCCAAATTTCGTCTTTGGGTAATCCGAGGTCGGTTGTATTTCGCCGTCGCGTGCTGGCTTCAATTTCCAGAGCGGCAGGAGCAAGTTCGTTTTACCGGACTCGTTGACGCCAATAAGCGCTGTCACATCGTCGACGTCCAGCCAGCCGCTGTCATCAACCGAACGGAAGTCCGTTACCCTGAACCGATTAAGCTTCATCCAATAATTCTCCTATGATGTCAGTACATACTAGGAGTTGCGTCACGTGGTGGCAATGGCACAGCATCTGCACCATCCATCGGCCTAAAGGCTATTCGGATTCTGGTAGCTGACTTCGCGAGTGACCTCAGCTGGTAAGCCAGAAATCACCGATCCGGCAGCTAGCACTGCCGTCCCGTCCCCGTCGATACTTCTAACGATGCCCAGAAGGCCTGGCGTCAACTTGCGCGGATTGGAGCAGTGATTGATTTGAGTGTCGGATTTCTCGGAATGTACAAGAACACGCTGCACAGGAGTGAATTCACACTTCCCAACCGTGCATCCGAAATCGCCGATCTGAAGCCGCGCGCAGCTCGAATGTCCGCTTTGCCGACGCAGCTCGGATCAGCTCGCACGTGCAGCAAACATCCGCATTCCGCCCCCGATTGCTTGAAGGTGGATGTTAGTTTGGGCTGATACCGGCCGTTCGCTGCAATCTACATCAATGTCCGGATCGGGCCGCATTGCTACTACGCCTATCTCTTACCGTCCCTGTCCGAGCGCGATTTTCGAGCACGGTCGGACTTGGCGGGCTGGACCACTATGCAGCAGACGGTTTGCCAGATATAAAGTCGCCAATATTTTGGAAGTGCGTTAGTGCTGTTGGGGCGTCAATGATATCCTTCAAAATGGGCTGCAAAATCTGTTGCTTCTTTCTTCTCGGTGCCGCTGCTTCGTGTGCTCCGTCTTACGATCCAAATTCACCCCCGGTTAAGTTTATCATGTCGGAACATGGCATAGTTGACGTTGAGAAAAGAGAATTAGTTGGCCAAGTGCTCCAGATTGATAGCCCTAAAAAAAGGGCCTTCCTTTCTGCGATGCGTAGTCCAACCTGGAACGAGGTATATGGACGTGTTACTTTCCCGACGGAGCGTCGCGCTTTACCGATGAATATTTTTTACACACAAAAGCATATTGGAAGAATGAATGAACCATTTTGCCAGGAAGAGCCAAGCGTCTTAGTCACGTATCCCGGAAAGTTT
>JBCDAQ010000146.1:0-9609 GCA_039185285.1 Pseudomonadota bacterium | reverse complement strand
GGACATGAAAGCTGTCGCGAAATCGAAGCTTTCGCCAGGAAAGGGGAGGGCGGTGCCATCGCCGAGTTGAAACGCGGTACCGGTTGGGTCGTCGTCTTCCAAAGCTTGGGCGGCTTCGATGAAAGACGGCGCGATATCGACGCCGGTCATCTGAGCGCCCAAGCGGGCGACATGCCGGGTGTTTGTGCCCTCACCGCAACCGATATCGAGGCCCCTCTGCCCGGAGACGTCAGGCAGCAGAGCCAGGAATGCGGGTGTGTTCAGGGCATCGCGATAGGTGTCGTAACCCGCCCGGCTGAGTTCAATCCAGGCGGCTGCGTTCTCTTCCCAATAGATGCCGACCTCTGACGATTGCATGGTTCTCTCCGACCGCTCGGATTGGCCAAATCACCCGCCACTTTAGGCAGGGCGCAGGTCATGATCCGGTTCCCAGGTTTTGGGATCCACTATCAGGTCTGCAAGCGCCTGTGCAGCCACGTTGAGGAGTTTCTCGCCTTTCTCCGCCGTGGCGCAGGCGGGATTGCCGGAGACACCATTCGCCGTCCCATGGGTCATCGACCGGAAGCGGTAGGCGGCGCGGCCGACCTGCCAGAGGTCGGGTTTCATCTCGGTTGCGACCCCGGCCAGATCGGAGGTGTCGACAAGATCTGGCTCAACCGCCAGCATCATGGAGGTTTCAGCCTCGCAGGCATGGTCGATCATAGGTTGATCTTCGAGGAGCGCGTTGAAGGCGTCGCCCGCCTCGAACGGATAGGTCGTTGCGACCAGAGTTGCTGTAAGCTCAGAGCTCAGCTCATCAACAATCTGGCGCATCGCGTTCTCATTCCCGCCATGGCTGTTGGAGATCAGGATGTCCTTGAACCCGTTTCTGATCAGAACAGTGACGAGATCCCTCAGGATGGCCCTGAACGTGGCATGGCTGACCAAGAGCGTGCCGCCATAGGGCATGTGATGCTCAGAGAGCCCAGACCAGACGACAGGTGTCACGATCGTCGGCCGGGTCGCATAGGCGATCGCAGCGGCACGCATCGCGACCTCGTGGCCCAGCCGCGTGTCGGTCATGACGGGCAGGTGAGGCCCGTGCTGCTCGACTGCGGCGATCGGCAAGATCACGACAGCATCTCGCTGCGCCAGCTCTCGAAGTTCATGGGCTTTCAGCCGCATCCAGTCTGTTTCCGTCAATCAATCCTCCGGTTTTGATCCGCAGCGGGTTGAAATAGCTTGCCCTTCGGGAAGAGGCTAGAACCTGCGCTTGGCGCGCTGTTGGAAGATTAGTCTTTTCGTGTATGTTCCGGCGCTAAATCTCACTGCCTGCAAAAAAGTGACGCGCATGACATGTCCCACCGATTTCACTGATCCCGAGATCCTGCTGATCGACGGTGATTATGCGAAACGGCCATTGCCAGTGCGGAATGCGCTGATGCGGCTCGGACTGTGCAGCCAGTGAAGATCACATTTATCCTACCTTACCCAGTGGTTGGCGGCGGGCAGAGAGTCATCTCGATTTATGCGGATGCCTTACAAAAGCAGGGGCACGAGGTCACGGTTCTCTCCCAACCAGCAAGATCAATCCCATTAAAGCGGCAGATAAGATCCCTGTTGAGCGGCCGTGGCTGGGCAAGAAGACCTCCGAAAGCGAAGTTTTTCGATGGCCAGGACTATGAACATCGGGTGTTGCAACGGCCGGGTCCAGTCACAGATGCCGATGTCCCTGACGGAGATGTGGTCATCGCGACCTGGTGGAAAACCGCTGAGTGGGCGCTGCATTTGTCTCCTAGCAAGGGCAAGAAGGTCTATTTTGTTCAACACTATGAAGTGCACGACCATCTGGATGTTGACCGGAGCGCTGCGAGCTACCGGCTGCCGTTAAAGAAGATCACCATCGCGCAATGGCTGGTTGATGTGATGGCGGATGTTTATGGCGATCATGACGTGGCGCTTGTTCCCAATGGCGTCAATCGACAGCATTTTTCAGCGCCCGCGAGATCCCGGCAAGACCCGCCGACGATCGGACTGATTTACTCGCGCGCCAAGTTTAAGGGGGTCGACCTAAGCTTGGCTGCGATCGAGATGGTTCGAAAAACGCTGCCCGATCTCAGAGTAGTTTCTTTCGGAGTATCCGACTGGAAGGACCAAGCGGGTTTTGGCAAAGGAGATGTCTATCACAAGGATCCCGCACAATCGGATATTCCCAAGCTTTATGCCGAGATGGACGTCTTGGTCTGGGCCAGTCGAAGCGAGGGATTTGGTTTACCTATCCTCGAGGCCCTCTCTTGCGGGACACCGGTTGTCTCGTCGGTAAGCGGCTGCGCACCTGACGTTATCGAGGACGGGGTGAATGGCTATGTCGTCGGCATTGAAGATGTCGAGGCTCTTGCTGACAAGCTTTTGGCAGTTCTCCAACTGTCGCCTTCGCGATGGAAAGAGATGTCGGAGAATGCCCGTGCATCAACGCTAGAGTACGACTGGGAGAGATCGGCGGAGAAGTTTGAGCGCGCCCTGATGAACCTCTGACCGCTGGCGACCTAGCGAGACGAAGTCACCTCGGCCAGCCGGGCAACGTATCGTGCAAGAACATCGATCTCAAGGTTGACGGAGGTTCCCTCAGCCGCATCGGAGAGATTGGTCTCTTGCCAGGTATGCGGGATGATGTTGATGCCAAAACGGGTTGTGTTGCTGGTATCTTCGACTTCGTTCACGGTTAGGGAAATGCCGTCCAAGGTGACAGACCCTTTCGGAGCGAGAAACGGGCCAATCGCCGCCGGAGCTTCGATCACAACGCGATGAGAGCCGCCCTCGGGTTTGATTGAGACGATCTGACCAACGCCGTCGACATGGCCAGAGACGATGTGACCACCCAACTCATCCCCGATGCGCAGTGCTGGCTCCAGATTGACCTTCGTGCCTATTTTCCAACCACCCAAAGTCGTCTTGCTGAGGGTTTCGCCCGAGGCGTCGATGGCAAACCAGTTCTGGCCATCCGCATCCCCTGTCTCGGTGACGGTCAGGCAGACGCCGGAGCACGAGATTGACGCGCCGATCTCGATTGTTTCAATGGCTCGGGCGCAGGCGAGGCGGATGCGGGTGTCACCTGCCTCCTCGATCGCCATCACACGGCCAACTTCGCGCACAATCCCAGTGAACATCTCTCGCTCTCCTATTCGATGTTCTTGGCGATATAGCCTGTCAGAGATCGGGGCAAGCCCGGTTCGGTAATCCGGGCTTAACCATGCTGGTCTACCCCTGTGGCGATCCAGTTACCTGAGGTGAGTTTAGCCTAGGATGCCCGAGACTGCGCGCCACTTTCTGTTTCTTCAAGGTCCGCGAGGGCCTCTGTTTGAGCGCTTGGCGCGTCAATTGGCTGCCCGAGGCGCCAATGTCCGGCGTGTCTTGTTTACGACGAGCGATCGTGCGGATTGGCCGTCGGACCTGCCAGCATCCAAGTTTTCGGAACCGTTGGCCGCTTTCAAAAACTGGTTGTCTGCAGATGTGATCGCGCATCAGGTCACCGACCTCGTGCTGTTCGGCGATGTGCAGGAAGCGCATCGACATGCGCTTGAATTGGCTGAGGACGACGGGGTGACCGTGCATATCCTCGGTGAAGGATATCTGCATCCAGACTTTGTCACCTATGAGCGCGGCGGCGCTCAGGAGTTCGGCGAACTGACCGAAGCAACGATGGCCGAGATGGCTGACCTGGTCGAACCGCAGGAGAGTAGACGCGGCGATTTCGTGCCGGCATGCCGGGCAGATATCGTGCGAAAATGGTGGCTTGAGACGCGAGATCTTTCGCGCCAGTTAACCGATCGCTCTGGGTTCGAAAACTCTTCGAAGTACTGGTGGCTGTTCCGGCTGCATGCGGTCGCAATGCATCTGGCTGCGGGCCTTCTCGCGCCTTTGCGGGTCTGCCTTGGACGAACCCGCAAGGCTTGGGTCCTGCGATCTGGCAGGGTTTACCATCTGATCCTGCTCGGCGCTGTATCAGAGCGGCATCTTAAGGCGCTTCCAGACCGGGATGCGGCGTTGGCTTTCGTCGAGCGGGCCTTCACCGGTTTCAGGGCGTCTTGCGCACCGGATGAACTTCTTGTGGTGAAACTCGAACCGCTAGATGCTGACCGGGTCCGTCTCGGCAATGACATATCGATCCTAGCACGGAGCCATCAGATCTCCTCGCAAGTGGTTTTGATCGATGCGGGTCGCGTAATGACCGATCTGATCGACGAGTCTCGAACGGTTCTCACGCCGGAGCCTGCCGAGGCTGATCATGTTCTCCGCCGAGGATGGCCCGTTGCGTGCGATCCCGTCAGCGTTTTCGGTCAGTTGGGCCTTGGATCAGATCAAGATCTGGCCGCGTTTCTTCGGGCGCCTGCGCGACCCGATCGAACACGCTACTGGTTGCTGCGGCGGTTCTTGACGTCGACGAGCCAACTCGCAGGCTCCTGCTATGCGCCTTCGGGCCTTAGAAGGCTCTTGGCGCTTTTGCCAGACGCAATGCTGGCCCAGGAAGATCCCTATTCCGCCTGCTACCGCCGCGCAGAAGAGCGTTTGGCGGATGCGGCCTTCTCCGCACCACCGGGAGCGTCAAGCAGACGCATACGACATGAGAGGCTGCACTAAGCGGCCCGGACATCAACATGCCTTCTTTGGTGAAACCGAGGTTTGAATGAGTACCCAATTCCCGCAACTTGCCGCCGCGCAAGGGTTATCGCATACGCACCGCCTGGGTCGACTGGCCCTTCCGATCATTGTCACACTCGCCCTTGCCGCCTGCGGCTTGCCTCGCAGCGGACCCGATGTAGCCGAGATCAACGCCCCGGCCGAAGTAGCGAGTGGGCTGTCGTTTGAGGTTGTACCCGCCTCCCAAACCATGGTCGAGGTGACCCGCCCGGTTGAAACTGCGGGCTTTGCGACCCGTCTGACTGAGACCAACGAGGAGCCTACTCAGCTGATCGCGGTGGGCGATGTCATGGCGGTCACGGTGTGGGAAAACATCGATCAAGGTCTGCTTAATCCAAATGGTATTGGCTCCTCAGCCCTACCAAATACGGTGGTGGATGAGCGTGGCTTTATCTTTGTACCCTATGTTGGCTTGATCCAAGCGGCGGGCCGCACGCTGAACTCCGTACGTGAGCAGGTTCGTGCGGCACTGTCGAACCAGACGCCCAATCCACAAGTCGACATCTTTCCGCTGAGCCGAGGAGGTCGGCTGGTGAGCGTGCAGGGCAGTGTGAACAAACCCGGCGTTTATCCGATCGAGCGCCAGACCCGCCGCCTATTGCCCATGCTCGCGCGCGCTGGAGGCGTCAGCGAAGACCCAGAGGTGACCCGGATCAAACTACGCCGTGGTGCCATGGTGGGTGAGATCTCGCTTCAGGATCTCTATGATAACCCCGCCAACAATATCCCTGTCCGCTCAGGCGATGCCGTGATCGCCGAGCGGGACCGGCGGATCTTTACAGCCTTGGGCGCATTGCGTGGGCCACAGACCGTTGCTTTTCCGACTCGCGATCTCTCGCTGATCCGGGCGATCGGTCTTGCGGGGGGCTTGATCGATCAAGCCGCCGATCCCACGGGCGTTTTCGTGTTCCGGCGAGAGGCTGCTCCGGTTGCCAATCAGGTGCTTGGAACCAATGTTCATCGCACTGCAGTGAACGTTGCCTATGTCTTTGATCTGACCGCCCCAGGGGCGTTGTTCATGGCGCGGGAGTTTATGATGCGCGACGACGACACCCTCTACGTGACCAATGCGCCTTATCTGAAATGGCAGAAGATTTTGCAGGGCATTGCACCGCTGGTCAGCTTCGGTGGGGCCGCGCGATCTTTGGGTGGTTTCTAGCGCACTGCCCGCCAGGTCGTTAGGGTATCTGCACCGATGATCTCTTGGCTGGCTAAGGCGAAGCGATGCGCCCGAGCCAGATCGGTCAGTCCGAAGGCTTCGACAACGGGGCGCCCGTCGGCACCGATCACCTTCCCCGCCGAGAAGACTTGGATTTCATCGACAAGCTGATCTCTGAGCAGGGCGGCCGCAATTCTCCCGCCGCCTTCGCACAGGAGGCGGTTCAAACCGCGATCACCAAGATGCTGCAGCGCCTCGGCCATATTCACCAAGCCACTGTCAGTGGCTGACACTTCGATCAGATCAGCGCCAGCAGCCTCCAACCCCTCTGCCCGATCACGAGGAGCACCGGAGCGATGCAAGAGCCAGACAGGGATTTGTCTCGCGGTCGCCACCAACCGACCTGTTAGCGGTAGTGACAAACTGCCATCGGTGATGACGCGAACAGGTTGCGCAAAATCTCCGGGCAAACGGACATCTAGCATCGGATCGTCAATCCGGGCGGTTCCCGCGCCGATGAGCACACCATCCACCTGCGCGCGGAGGAGATGCACCCGTCGGCGAGCTGCCGGACCGGTTATCCAACGGCTCTCGCCCGTCTGCGTGGCGATCCGCCCGTCCAAGGTGCTCGCCATTTTCAAGGTCACGTAGGGTCGACCCAGGCGCTGGCGGGTTAGAAAGCCGGCATTCACAGCCTCGGCCTCACCGGCCAGGAGCCCGACATCTACGACCACCCCGGCTTCGCGCAACATGGCGAACCCACGGCCCGAAACGCGGGGATCCGGGTCCACCAGCGGACAGACGACGCGGGCAATGCCCGCATCGGCGAGTCCTTTCGCACAGGGCGGTGTTTTGCCGTAGTGAGCGCAAGGCTCCAGGGATACATAGGCCGTCGCACCCCGGAGAGCGTCCGCGCCCCAGACCAAGCGGCCCTGGTCAAGCGCAATCGCTTCTGCATGGGGGCGCCCGCCTTGAGCCGTTGCACCGCGACCGACGACGCGGTGGTCCTTCACGACAACCGCACCAACCGCTGGGTTAGAGCCTACTTGGCCAACTCGGCGCTGCGCCAAACCAATCGCCAGGCGCATCCAGCGAAAATCCTCGGTGGAGAATGAGCTCGCGGTCGCCGGTGCCGCGGACATTGGGCTCAATCCTCGTCGGTCGAGGCGGGTTTGGGCCGAAGACCTGCGACGATGTCTTCAAAGTCAGCAACTTCCTGGAAGTTCTTGTAAACGCTTGCAAATCGTACATAGGCTATGGTGTCGATGCGGCTGAGCGTTTCCATCACGATCTCGCCGATCGTATCGGACGCGATATCCGTGTCGCCTGTGCTCTCTAGGCGGCGAACAATGCCTGAGATCATTTGCTCAGTCCGCTCAGGCTCGACGGGGCGCTTTTGCAAGGCAATACGGATCGAGCGTGAGAGTTTGTCGCGGTCAAACTCCTCCCGCTTGCCGTTCTTCTTGATGACGACGAGGTCTCGGAGTTGCACGCGCTCATAGGTCGTGAACCGGCCGCCGCAATCCGGGCAGGACCGCCGCCGCCTGATCGCCACATGGTCTTCGGCTGGTCGTGAATCTTTCACCTGTGTCTCGACACTACCGCAATAGGGACAGCGCATCTTGAACTCCTTTAGCCCCGCAACCCAATCTGTATAGGCCAGATCGAACCGGTTGTGTAGAGTCGAAAGACGCACCCAACATCTGTCTCCGAATGCCAGTGAGAAGGAGAGACGAGCATTCTTTGATAAGTACCTTTATGGCCGGGATGGCAGAACTCGAAAATTATGCCGAGGATCCGTTCATCCCAGTAGGAAAGCGGGTCGCGAAGGTGCGCTTTTCGGTCAGAAGAAGGGCAAGGTCGTCAAAGGACCACTTTTCTCGATGGAGAAAGTTGCGGCTGGGAAATCGCCTAAGACCGATGACTGGTTTTACGACGTGGTCTCGTCAAAGGGCAGCTCGCAGGCCGTATACGTCTTTTCCGCCTGCTCGGAATGCCACAAGGGCAATTTCTCCGAGCAAGGCGGATTGGGCTACCCGGTCGAGGAAGCCAGGACTAAGTGATGACACCTCTTCGGGAGGGCCTAGCCTGGCCCTCCACGTTGGCTCTTGGCGAACGCAGAGCCCGGACCTGTCAGGATTTTGGTCTCTGCCACCTTGACGCATTGTTTAAAGGCTGCAGCGTCGCCGCCGTGTTCAGCGGAGCAGCGTTGAGCAATCGTCGGTCCGCATGCGGCGAGCCCGCCCGCCAAGGCAAACACAAGTATTCCTAGTCGCATCGTTACCTCCATCGTTATGCGATAAAGGTGAGTGACAACTGGCACTCGCGACAGGGTTACTCGCGCCATTGGCACGAGGAGTGATCGAAACTTGCCCGCCCAAGTTGCGGCCGCGCCGAGATACAACGAGTGGCTTTGAGATTTGATGGTCTGATACGAATAAGCCCCGCCGATGCAACTTGGCGGGGCTTCCATTAGTGAATTTGGGGGGATGTTAAAGGTTCGCGTAGATTGGGAACTTGTCGCAGAGCGCTTTGACCTTGCCCTTAACGGTTTCCTCAACCGCGCCGTTGCCTTCCTCGCCATTGGCAGCGAGGCCGTCGACCGTCTCACAGATCAACCGTGCGATCTCGCGGAATTCTTCTTCGCCGAAGCCGCGGGTCGTGCCGGCGGGCGAGCCGAGGCGCAGGCCCGAGGTGACCATCGGTGGCTCGGGGTCGAACGGGATGCCGTTCTTGTTGCAGGTGATGTGCGCACGCAGGAGCGCCTGCTCAGCTGCGTTGCCTTTGACGCCTTTTGGGCGCAAGTCGACGAGGCAGAGATGGGTGTCGGTACCGCCGGTCACGATGTCGAGGCCGCCCTTGATCAGCTCGTCTGACATGGCCTGGGCGTTCTTGACCACCTGAGCGATATAGGCGCGGTATTCAGGCCGCAGAGCCTCACCAAATGCCACAGCTTTGGCCGCGATGACATGCATGAGCGGACCGCCTTGGAGGCCGGGGAAGACGGCCGAGTTGATCTTCTTGGCCAGTGCCTCGTCATTCGTCAGGATTATGCCGCCGCGCGGTCCTCGCAGCGTCTTGTGCGTGGTCGAGGTGGCAACGTGGCAGTGATCCAGCGGGTTCGGGTGCGCGCCGCCAGCGACGAGGCCCGAGAAGTGGGCCATGTCGACATGCAGGATCGCGCCGACGGAGTCGGCAATCTCACGGAACTTGGCAAAATCGATGACGCGCGGAACGGCCGAGCCACCGGCGTAGATCAGCTCCGGCTTGTGCTCTTCGGCGAGCTTGGCGACCATGTCGTAATCGATCCGCTGGTCCTCTTGGGAGACACCATACTGGACTGCGTTGAACCACTTGCCTGAAAGGTTCGGCTTCGCACCGTGGGTCAGGTGACCGCCCGAGGCAAGGTCCATGCCGAGGATCGTGGCGCCCGGCTTGATGGTCGCGAGCATAACCGCTTGGTTCGCCTGTGCGCCCGAATGCGGCTGAACGTTTGCAAAGCTACAGTTGAAGAGCTTGCAAATCCGCTCGATCGCTAGGCTCTCGGCCACGTCGACATGTTGGCAGCCCGCATAGTAACGGCGACCCGGATAACCCTCAGCGTATTTGTTCGTCATGACGGAGCCTTGGGCCTCCATCACGGCCTTGGAGACGATGTTCTCCGAGGCGATCAGTTCGATCTCGTCCTGCTGACGGCCAAGCTCGTTCTTGATCGATCCGAAAAGCTCCGGATCGCGGCTGGAGAGGTCTTCGGTGAAAAATCCTGCGTCGCG
>JBCDAQ010000145.1:0-9652 GCA_039185285.1 Pseudomonadota bacterium | reverse complement strand
GCGCGACCAGGCGACGTAATCGGCCTAGACCCCTGGCTTCACGGGCGCGAAGAGGTGGAGAAACTGAAAAGCAGCCTTGAGGAGGCAGGCGCTCGGCTGAGTTTAACGCAAGGCAATCTTATCGACGCGATCTGGGATGACAGGCCGCCGCCTCCTGGTGGTGCCGTTCGTATTCACCCGATGGAGATCGCAGGCGAGAGCGGTCAGGAGAAGCGCCACAGGATAGCTAAGTCTTTGGCGTCTGCCGGTGCAGATGCGGTGTTTTTGAACCTGCCGGATTGCCTTGCCTGGTTGGTGAATATTCGAGGCAGTGATCTCTCGCACTCTCCGGTCGCGCTGGGATTTGGCTTGCTACAATCTGATGGCAGGCTCAATCTCTACATGGATCCAGACAAGTTTGACGGTGATGTGCGAGCCCATCTTGGCAATGAGGTGACCGTTGAGCCTGTAACTAGGCTTGAGCAACTTTGGTCTGCTATGGCGAGCAAGAAGGTTCTGTTGGATCGCGCGACAGCCCCGTTCGAGGTTGCCAATCGCCTCGAGAATGCTGGTGCAGAAGTCATTTGGGGAGCCGATCCCTGCACTGCTGCAAAGGCCACCAAAAACCCGGCTGAACTGGACGGGATGCGGGCGGCGCACATCAGCGATGGCGCCGCCATGGTTCGGTTCCTGCACTGGCTCGACACGCAAGCCGAGGATGTTGATTTAACAGAGATCGACTGCGTGATGCGACTGGAAGCTTTCAGGGCGGAGGCCGGAATCGACGATATCTCCTTTGATACCATCTGCGGCGCGGGACCTCATGGCGCGATTATTCACTACCGAGTCAACGCTCAGACAAACCGTCAGTTAGTGCGTGGAGAAGGGCTGTTGATCGACAGCGGGGGACAGTACCCAACGGGCACAACCGATATCACCCGCACCGTTTCGTATGGGCCTGTGGATCTCAAAATGCGAGGGCCATTTACTCAAGTTCTGCGTGGCATGATCGGGCTGAGCTGTGCTCGCTGGCCAGAAGGGTTATCAGGCCGCGATCTTGACCCGTTCGCGCGAATGGCGCTCTGGAATGCAGGGCGAGACTATGCGCATGGGACTGGTCACGGAGTTGGTGCGTGTTTGAATGTCCACGAGGGGCCAGCGTCGATCTCGCGGCGTGGCACGGCTGCGTTGGAGCCTGGGATGATCCTTTCCAACGAGCCTGGATATTACAGGGAGGGCGCTTTCGGTATTCGCATCGAAAACCTGGTGATCGTAGCCGAGCCAAGCTTGATCGACGGAGGCGATAAACCAATGCTGGGCTTTGAGACTTTAACCTTCTGCCCTATTGACCGAGGGCTGATTGATCAGAGCGCGATGAACGCGGATGAGATCGCCTGGTTGGACGCCTATCACGCCGAAGTGTTGGAAAAGCTTCGCCCGCTTTTGAACGAGGAAGTATGCGACTGGCTGCAAAAAGCCTGCGCGCCGCTGTAGGAGAAAGATACATGACCGAAATTACGATTGAGCCTGCAGAAAGTATGGTCGTTGTTCGCGCCGGCGGCGCCGTGATCGTCGAGAGTGTGGATGCTCTGATCTTGCGAGAGACCGGCTATGATCCGGTTTTCTACTTCCCTCGCGAGGATGCTCTCACTTTTCTTGAAGCCTCAACGACGCGGACGACGTGCCCTCATAAGGGCGAGGCGAGCTACTTTAACATCGTCACCAAGTCAGGGCCCATACAAGACGCGGCATGGTCTTACGAGACGCCTGTTGACGGAATGGATGTGATCAAAGAGCTGATCGCCTTTGGCCACGAACGGGTTGCTGTTGAACAGCTATGAGGACCACTCAAGGGATCGGATGAAAGGGGTATTCTGCTCTGAGCGACTCGCATTCAGGTGTTCTCGGGCCGTTATAGAAGGGATCATAAATCCCATAATGGCCTTCGGGGTCAGAACGGCCGCATCTCCCGCATAGACCTCCCTGAGTTGCCCAATGTGCGATGTCGATCTCTTTTGCAGCCGTCTCATAGCCGGGTTTTGCGAAGCAGGTCCCAAGGAAATCTGCATCCTCGTTCGCGAGCTGGCTGGAAACCGTACAGCTGACTTCTTTCGCCTCTTCTAAGAAGAGTTGCAGGGACATGAAGGCTCGATCACCAGCCGCGGATCCTCTGGCTGGGCAGTCTAAACCCTGAAGCTTGATCCAAGCGCCATCTACGATGAGCACGTTGCGATCAGCGATCTGAGCATAATCCGTTCTTATCCGAAGATCTTCGCCGGCTGTGACGGGCAAAGAAGTGGCGACAAGGAGTAAAGCAGCGACAAGTCGTACTAGCATCTGATCTTCTTTGTTTTCCCGCAGTCCCAAGCGTCGAGAATGACGGGTAGATGACACTAATGTAAACGAAAAGCTTCATATTTGTGTCAAATAGAGCCGGACCGCTGGACTTACGGGTTCGGAAAGCGGGCGAGAAATGGCGGTCATCACTGCCAAACTCGTGACTTCAACTGGTTGACTTACCTGAGCAGAGTCATCAGATTTGCGTGGAAGGAATTCCACGACTCGGAAAACTCAAAAATGATCGTCTGCTCCTGTACCTTGGTGACTGACCATGACATCCGCCGCGCTGTTGCGTGGATGCGCGCTTCAGACCCGCATGTCATGATAACACCAGGTAAGGTCTACCGCGCTTTGGGAAAAAAGGCGGATTGTGGGGGTTGCATCCGACTTTTTGTCGATACAATCTGGAATCATTCTAATAATGATCTACCTCCGGATCTGTTAACTCCAATAAGCGACCAAGAGGGGCAGCGATATGAAGGGCGACGAGAAAGTCATCGAGTACCTGAACAAAGGACTCCGCAGCGAGCTGACGGCGATCAGCCAGTACTGGCTGCATTACCGCCTGCAGAGTGATTGGGGCTTCACAAAGATTGCCCAGAAATCCCGCGAGGAAAGCATCGAGGAGATGCACCACGCTGACAAGTTCATGGACCGGATCATCTTTCTCGAAGGGTTCCCGAACATGCAAACGCTCGATCCGCTCCGGATCGGGCAGAACCTAAAAGAGACTTTGGAGTGTGATCTGGCCGGTGAGCACGAAGCCCGGCTCCTTTACCAAGAAGCCGCGATTTACTGTCGTTCGGTGAACGACCTTCCTTCGGCTAATATCTTCGAAGAGATCATGGCCGATGAAGAAGGTCATATCGACTTCCTCGAGACACAGCTCGAGCTAATGGAAAAGATCGGCGAAGCGAACTACGGCATGCTGAATGCCGACTCAGCGAAAGACTCGGAAGAGTAATCGTCAGGTATGTTCCTCTCGGAGCGATGCCTCTAGCGCTTTTGAATAGGCCTTGTAGGCGTCGCCCCTGAACAACCCGCCGATAACCTCCGGATCGTCGGCTGTCGGGTCTCCGCTAATGATGGGAATGAAGATTTCCCGGGTTTGGTCGAACATCGGAAGCGCAACATCGAGCGTTCCGCTTGACGTCAAGTACAACCCTTTCGAGATCAGGTCCTGACAGATCTCTTTCTCGAACCGACGATCCCCCACACGCATCAGTCCGATCACTGGCACTGTTGCTGCGAGATAGCCCTGTGGACCATCCGCGAGCATGAGGCCTTTGCGCTCTAGCTGCGTCAAGAAGAAGCTTCTAGCAACCATTTGATCTGAAACGATTGATGCGACTGATACCGCGATCAGAACTGCGATTGAAACCTGGAAGTCACCGGTGAGCTCGAACACAATCAGCGTGGTGGAAATTGGCGACCCGATGACTGCCCCGGCCACTGCACCGAGCCCCGCGAGCGCGTAGACACCCTGGCTGCCGGAAACCGCAGGAAACAACTCCGTTGCAATCTCGCCAAAGGCACATCCAGTAAGCGCGCCTACCATCAAGGCGGGCGAGAAGACGCCGCCCCCCATATGCCCACCTAGTGTCACGCCGACAGCAATAACTTTGACGACGGCGAAGATAACGGCGGTTGTGAAGGTGAGCTCAGCCAACAGGGCCAGTTTAGTTGTCTCATAGCCCACACCGATTATGTGGGGGAACTGAAGCGCAATAATCCCGAGGAGTGCGCCCGCAACTACGGGTCGCATGGATGGCCGGATCGAGAGTGACTTCTGCAAGCGATCCGAAACAGTCTCCGCAAGGAAGAGACCGCGCATCATAACAACAGCGACAATGCCGCAGACGATCCCGAGGATAAAAAAGGCCGGAATTTCCCAATAGAACTCGACGGTATGGGCTGGTAGGTCGAATTCCACCGTGTCGCCGAGATGGATCTTGCTAACCAACGCGCCTGCAACTGCAGCCACAACAATGGGACCGAAAGCGTGAAGCGCATAGTGGCGTAGAACCACCTCCATCGCGAAGAGAGCGCCTGCCAGTGGCGCATTGAAACTGGCGGAGACAGCAGCGGCCGCTGCGCATCCCAAGATATCCCGTGCCGTGACGCCGGACGCGTTTAACCGCTCAGAGACCCAACTGGCCATAACCGCGCCCAAGTGGATCGCTGGCCCCTCGCGCCCCGAAGATCCTCCGGTCGAGAGGGTAACGAGAGCTGCCGCTGCTGAGGCGAGGCCGGGTGTTCTTTCTATTCTACCACCCCGTACAGCAGCGGCCTGAATCACATCGGCGACGCCGCGCGCCTTACCGTCCGGCGTAAAACGCGTAAGAATCTGACCAACCACTAGGCCGCCAAGGATGGGTACGGTCATGACGATCCACCAAGGTAGGCTGGCCGCCACCGAGTGGATCATCTCATCATCGGCACCATAAAACAGGGTTTGAAGTTCTGAGATCCCAATCCGAAAGCCAAGCGTTGCATACCCGGTTGCCACGCCCAAAATGGCGGCGATCGTCCAAAGAACCGGTAGGAAAGTGAAGGATTTGCGCGCCGAGAGAAGAGCCGCGCGCAGTCTCGCACGCAGCTTGTGCGGTTTCTTCAGCCTTGCTTGGTCCGCCATCTGAGCGGCCTCGAAATGCTCCCGATGAGCGAGTCTACCGGGAAACCCGATCGAAGGAAATCCCCTTACCCTTTGCGTCTAATGCCAATCGTCGCACCGACCTTTGCATGCTGTGGCAGAGCTGCATGCGCGTTGGCCACGGCTTGGATGCGAGCCATTGCGTCGTCCGGGTATGGCGCTGAGCGCCGGGCAATCAGATCTACATTCATCGAGATGCTCTCGTAAGTCGCCGCTTCGCCGCCATTGGAGAGGCTGCGCATTACGGTGAAGAAGTGGATCCGTTTGTGATCGGCCTCCAAGATCTGGAACTCGCAGTTAAAAGCCTCTCCCAACTTTAGTTCCGCCAGGTAATGGAGTTGGCTTTGCAAGGCCATTGGCCCCATCTTCTGGGCGCATGCTTGTTCCTCGCCAACTCCGAGGACCTCATCAAACACCTCATCCAACGCTTTGTCGAAGGCCATCGTGTAGAAGGCCACGTTCATATGACCGTTGTAATCGATCCATTCAGGCAGCACTTTTTGCTCCCGCGTTTGGATCGGTTTCGCCTCAAACTCGGTGGGATAGGGCATGCGGCTCTCCATCTGACTTGCCGAGCGTCTTAGTTCCGCTAATCTGCGCGAAACACAAGGGAGGAATCTGTGAGCATCGACAGCGCCATCGCGGCCCTCGCGCCTCATTTCGGCGATCGCCTCAGCACGGCTGACGGCGTGCGAGATACATTCGGGCGCAATGAGGCCTGGTACCCTGTAACGCCGCCCGATGCAGTGGTCTGGCCCGAAACGACTGACGAAGTCGCGCTGGTAGCAAAAACCTGTAACGAGCATGGCTGCCCGATCATTGCTTGGGGGGCGGGTACGTCTCTCGAGGGACATATCGTGCCGGTTCAAGGGGGCATCACGCTCTCGTTCGACCGAATGAACCAGGTGCTGGAGGTGCACGACGCAGATATGGATGCGGTTGTCCAGCCTGGGGTGACGCGCAAGCAGCTAAATGAAGAATTGCGGGCAAGTGGGCTCTTCTTCCCGATTGATCCGGGTGCAGATGCCTCGATCGGTGGCATGGCGGCAACTCGCGCCTCCGGCACATGCGCCGTACGCTACGGCACAATGCGAGAGAGCATTATGGCCTTGGAGGTGGTGCTGGCGGACGGGCGGATCATCCGCACCGGTTCACGGGCGCGGAAGGCTTCGAACGGCTATGACCTGACGAAACTGTTCGTGGGCTCGGAAGGAACCTTGGGGATCATTACCGAGCTCACCGTCAGGCTGCATCCTCAACCCGAGGCCGTCTCAGCCGCGGTCTGCGGGTTTGAAACTCTGGAAGGTGCGATCGACACCGTGATGCAGACGATTCAAATGGCGATCCCAGTCGCCCGGATCGAATTGGTCGATCAGGTCGCGATCAAAGCGATCAACGCATATTCCGGGTTTGAGATGCAAGAGGGCCCCCACCTCTTCGTCGAGTTTCACGGCTCAGAGCAAGGTGTGGCTGAACAGGCGGAGATCGTCGGCGCCCTATGTGAGGAGAATGGTGGGACGGGGTTTGAGTGGGCAACCAAGCAAGAGGATCGCACGCGGCTTTGGTCGGCGCGGCACAACTTCTACTACGCGGTCAAGCAGATGTTCCCGGGCACGACCGGGTACAACACTGACGCCTGTGTCCCGATCTCGCGGTTGCAAGACTGTATTCTGGAGAGTTGGGAGGATCAGCGCGATAGCGGTCTCAACGCGGTGCTGATCGGCCATGCGGGAGATGGTAACTTCCACCTCAGCTATATGATCGATCCCGACAACCCCGAGGAGCTTTCCCAGGCGAAAACTCTGGCTGACCGGTTGTCGGCTCGGACAATCCGGATGGGCGGCACGGTTTCAGGCGAGCATGGGATTGGAATTGCCAAGAAGAAATTCATGGCCGAAGAGCATGGTGAGGATGCTTGGCAGCTGATGGGCGAGATCAAACGTACCTTCGATCCCGCCGGTATCTTGAATCCGGGTAAGCTGGTTCCCGGGAACTAGGCTGCAGCGACCATCCGTTTGAAGCCATCAGTCAAATCATCGATCAGATCTGACGGATCTTCGAGGCCGACATGGATGCGGAGTGTTTGGCCCTGTGGGCGGTCGGGCTTTGGCCAAGAAGTCGCGGAACGGCGTTTTTCAGGAGTTACCGGGATCAACAAGCTTTCGAATCCACCCCAGCTGTAGCCCATTGCAAAGTGTTCGGAGTGGTCGAGAAGAGCGCTTAGGCAAGCGTTGGTCGAATATTGCTCACGAAGTGTGAACGCAAAGAGAGAAGCCGCACCGACAAAATCCCGGCTCCACAACTCATAGCCTGGGTCATGCTCCATGGCGGGATAGATGACTTCGGCCACTTCCGGGCGTGACATAAGCCAATGACCGAGTTCCAGTCCGTTCTTCCAATGGCGCTCAAGCCGGACGTCGATGGTGCGCAATCCTCGGGCTGCTAGGAAGACGTCGTCTGGCGAGCCGCACAGCCCCAGTTCTTGCCAAACCTTCTGAATCGGACCGTAGGAAGCCTCGTTCGTTGTGACAGTTCCCATCACGAAGTCTGAATGCCCTCCAATGTACTTCGTGGCGGCCTGAATTGAGACGTCGACGCCATGCTGGAAAGGCTTGAAGTAGAGTGGACTGGCCCAAGTATTATCCATGATTACTGTCGCGCCAGCTTTGTGAGCCTGCTCAGCTATTGCGGGGATGTCCTGCATCTCAAACGTCCAAGAGCCCGGAGCTTCGGTCCAAACGATTTTGGTGTTTGATCTTATCAGCTCGCCGATCGCCCCGCCGATCAGCGGATCATAGTAGCTGGTCTCGATACCCAGTCGTTTAGCCATACCATCGCAAAAGGTACGAACCGGCCCGTAGACGTTGTCGGGCACCAGCACGTGGTCTCCAGCATTAGCAAAAGCGAGTATCGGAGCACTGCACGCCTGGAGCCCCGAGTTGCAGAGACGTGTGCGATAACCGCCCTCCAAGAGAGCGACCGCCTCCTCAAATGCGAAAGTTCCTGGTGTCCCATGCACGCCGTAGGTCATGCCGTCGCCGGGGCGAATTTTGTTGGACGCACGCAGCTCGGCTACAGTCGGGAAGACGATTGTAGATGCGTGGTAAACGGGTCGGTTGACGATGCCGGATTGTTCCGACGGGTTACGTCCGCCGGCGACTGCCTTTGTGGCGTCCTTCATGGAGTGCACGTTCCTTGTCATTAATGGGAGTTCACGGAATGATGTTCACAAGCGGTTAACACTGTTGCATTCGAACGGCCAAGACCGATTCGCAGACCTCTAACACTTACACCTACGCGAAAGTGCTGGAATGCGACTTAATCCGGGTTCTGCGCAGCTTTGTTGCCACTTCTCGGGGTTCGTTTTCACAAAGCGCTCTGTCTCGGCGCAAATCGGCTCCGACTGGGTCAATGAAACTGTCATAATTCACCCCTGAAGCACCCATTAGCGCTTGTGCGCTGCCGCATTCCAAGCTTTGATAACTCCTGTTAGAGGGCCTTTGGTCTTGCGCTTGACGTGGCTTTGCTTGGCTGCACAAGTGTGAGCGGGGGTAGCCCCGATAACTCGGATCGACCTCGGGCACAGGCCCGACCGCGCGACAGGCGCGGATACAATAGGTAAGAGGTAAACAATGAAAACTTCTGTGTTCCTTGGAACGCTGGCTGCTGCAGGTCTTGCCACCTCGTTTGCTACAGCTGGTACCCTGGACGATGTTAAAGCAGCTGGTGAGCTGAAATGCGGCGTTTCGACCGGTCTGGTCGGCTTCGCAGCTCCTGACGCGAGCGGCGAATGGGACGGTTTTGACGTTTCGATCTGCCGTGCTGTTGCAGCTGCGACGCTTGGCGATGCTTCTAAGGTGAAGTTCGTACCAACAACCGGTAAAACCCGTTTCACGGCGCTTGCCTCGGGTGAAGTCGACATGCTGGCTCGGAACACCACCTGGACCTTCTCGCGCGATGTCGACCTCAAGTTCGAATTCGTCGGCGTGAACTACTATGACGGCCAAGGCTTCATGGTTCCAAAAGCTTTGGGCGTAAGCTCGGCTAAAGAACTGGATGGCGCCACGGTCTGCATCCAAACCGGCACCACCACCGAGCTGAACTTGGCGGACTACTTCCGCTCGAACAACATCAGCTACGAGCCGGTTCCGATCGAAACCAATGCCGAAGCTCAGCAAAAGTACCTGTCAAATGCCTGCGACGTGTACACGACTGACGCATCGGGCTTGGCAGCTACGCGTGCAACCTTCGAGAGCCCCAGCGATCACGTTGTTCTGCCTGAAATTGTCTCTAAAGAGCCTCTCGGCCCGCTCGTTCGCCACGGCGACAACCAGTGGGGCGATATCGTTCGCTGGACCCTTAACGCGCTCGTCACTGCTGAAGATCTTGGCGTGACCGCTGGCAACGTTGACGAAATGGCGAAGGGCACCAACAACCCGGAAGTCAACCGTCTTCTCGGGACCGAAGGTGACCTCGGCGGGATGCTTGGTCTCGACAAGCAGTGGGCAATGCGTGCGATCAAAACTCAAGGCAACTACGGCGAGATCTTCGACCGTAACATTGGCCCATCGACCCCAATTGGTCTGGCACGAGGACTGAATGCCTCGTACCGCGACGGCGGCCTGATCTACTCAGCGCCGTTCCGTTAATCGGAACCAAGACATCAGGCGCGCCCCTCGG
>JBCDAQ010000144.1:0-9674 GCA_039185285.1 Pseudomonadota bacterium | reverse complement strand
GAGAGAGGTCCTTCCGCCTGGGCTCACCCCCTCGAAGAAGGGGCGATAGGGTTCGCCGTGATTGATCACGGCGTGTACGGTGCGCGCCATCTTGGCTGCGATCGCGGTGTAGGCCTTGCGACGCAGATGGGCATTGTCAGATGAGCATTGTGTCGGTCCCTCGAGATGTAGCGTTCGAACTTGTCGCGGAAGCTGTTGGTTCGCTTGAGAACGGCCGTCTGGCCAGCCATCCAGAGTGTGCGATGCAACCGGGCATTGCCGTACTTCGAGATGCGGCTTTGCCCGCGGAACATGCCTGACTGGACCGTCGCGAGGTCCATGCCGCAGAACTTCAGGAACTGGCGATGATCGCGAAAGCGACGCAAGTCACCAACCTCGGCCCAGATCGTCATTGCGTTGATCGGGCCGGTGCCGGGAACACTGGTCAGCAACTGATCATCGGGGACGTCCGAAAGCAGTTCGACAGCCCTTGCCTTGATCACATCGCGCTGCCGGGTCAGGCTGCGGCCTTCGGCGAGAACCAGACGGAACATCCGAACCGCATCGGAGTCTGGGTGAACTGGCAGGCCGACAGACCCAACCGCTGTCGCGTAAATGTCTGAAAGCAGGCGTTCTTTGGAAACCTTCCGACCGACAACCTGCCAGGCATCTGCGGTGAAGGCCCCTCGGTTCATGTCTGCGATCATATCCGGTGTCGGGTACTTCTCCAGGAATGCCAGGAACCAATCGGTGCGCGAACTTCGGTGAAAGCGCTCAGCCTCGGGGAAGTACAGAGGAAGATAATGCGTCAGGATACGATGCCAGAGCTCAGTCTTCGAACGCGATACGATCTCGTGAGTTTTTGACAGCTCCTGAATGTTCACCGTGCCGGTGGCCATCGGATCGTGGAAGAACTGAACGGCGCCGATCTCCAGCATGTGCACGATGACCTGGGCGTCCTTTGGATTGTCACCGGGCTTACGCGGCCCCAGCGGGGCCACGATCCCTGCGACTGTCCCAACTGTTGTGCAGTGCTTCGCGTGTCCGGGCCGGACCGACAGAGGAGACGAGCTTCAGTTCGAACCCGGCCTGTCCGAGATGGTGCGCCAGCGTTCGGTGATGGTTGCCAGTTGCTCCGAACCCGATCCGGACCAGTAGCTCATAGCTGGCGAGCGCCGCAGACAGCCGCTGGAAGTCCTCAAGCGTATTCGTGATCGTCAATCGGCGACGGCGCTACAAAACTGTCCGTCCGCACAGCTCCCTCGCATACAAGCCGCCAGCCCCGGAAAGCACCATCTAGATGGACCCAAGACCCATCACCCACCAACAATTAGCATGCGCCAGTCAATGGCGGATCTCCAAAGCGAGTGAGCACACTCGGCGAACAAAAGATATCGGCCCTGGAACAGCAAAGCAAAAGCGAAGTGAATGAGCTGCGCTGTAGATTGACGCTACAATGTTGCGACAATTCGATCTCGCTGAAGAAGTTGTCCAGTGGTTCCGAGATGCGACTCAGATCGTGAAAGAACGATTGGCGGAGCGAAACTAAGAGCACGGTAGGCCGCTGACCCTAGGATCCACCTATCTGTCCTCAAATCGGCAATCTAATCCCAGGCGCCGTTGCGCCAAGCACAAAGCTTACCTTCGGCAAGGCCAATCGCCTACAAACGTCTGTTCTTACCCCACCAACACTTGTGCGCAGCGCATGAATCGAATGTCTGGCTCCCGCCAAGATCACCAGGAAAACCAAAGCTCGAGGCTTCCATGCCGATCAACCCCGCATGTCTTATAGGAGCTCCTAGGTTTCGATGACCAACATCGCCTCTCGAAACGCCAGACATTTTCCTGCGCCAAGTATCTTGCAAAACACAAGAGATTTAGTCTTTTTGGCGAAGCAACAGGCAAAATCATCCCGCATCATCGAAGAATAGGATAATCCAATCAATAGGTTGATTTAAAACAGTGGAGCGGGTAGCGGGAATCGAACCCGCGCGTTCAGCTTGGGAAGCTGACAGGCTACCATTACATCATACCCGCAAGCGCCTTTCGCATACCGGTCAATTTGCTCCCGAACAAGAGCCTTATCTGGTGAAGCGGCGGGCTGAGATGAACAGAATCGATGAATGGCTCGTGGGCGTCTGCTACCAACTTCTCCCCCAGCCACGGAGGAACAAGGCAAACTCGATACCACCGCGAATTGAATTACGCGCTAAATCGAGAGCTTTGCGGCAGTTTTGCGTCAGGAAATGGGACGAATTCCGCTGCGGCTGCGAAAACCTTGAGTTCGGACGGGTTTATGACTTGATTAGATCGGTTAATATCGAGATACTTTGCCTACCTCAGGAATGGTGGGCCTCCGGGGTTGGCGCGGTCGAGCTGCGTTACTAGAAGGTCTTTGGGAGTGTATTATGGCGATTAGAGCTTGGATTGCCGGATTAGCTGGTTTGATGTTGGCCCCTGTGAGCGCGGAAGCACTCACAGTTTCTGCTACTGAGTTTAGCGGTTCTCCGACAGGAACGATTACAGGTGTGGCGCGTGACGAAGTTCGGGGTGCGGATGTTGGCGCGCTCTTTGATCCACTACCTGGATTGCCCTATTTCTCAAGTGAGGTCGGAACGGTCATCCTAAACTTCTCGGACGCAAACTTCACGGTTTTTGCGACAGGCACCACGTCGTTCGAAAATGGTGTGTTCACGTCGACGCTAGAGGGTTTTGTTCTTGCGAACGGTTCAGACCTTCCCATTCTTCAGATTTTCCAATCGGCCCCAGACTTCCAAACACCGTCGTCAAGACAGACCTTCTCGACGACTGCTGAGGTTACCATCGCGACTGATGGGTCCGGTGTTTCACCACCGCTGACGTCGCTGGCTTCATTCTATGGCTCGACGAACCATGGGGGTGGCGACACCGATGGTGACTTCAACAGTGGTGGACAGCAGTTGGGCGACGATCTTCCGATACTTGCGACTGCGTTTGCAAACTCGGGAACGGCGAACAGCGGCCCGGTCGTATTCTCGACGATTGCTGATCAGGATTTCGCGTTGAACAACCAGTTGACCTTCATCTTGGAACAGGGCGATTTGGCGAACTTTGAAATCATAACGGTTTCCGAGATTCCGCTCCCAGCCCCAATGCTTCTCCTCCTCAGCGCCCTTGCGGGTGTCGGAGCGGTCGGTGTACGCCGCCGTCTGAGCTGAGAAAGCTTCCACGCTCCGGAACAAGTTTGATTTCGGAGCGTCATCTACTTGACATAGCAGCATCTCCTCACCACTCCCCTCTGTAACTATATGGAGAGGAAGATGATGTCCGAAGATGCACTCAACATGTCGATGCGGAAGTTTCTGAAGCAGGTTGGTGTTACCTCCCAACAGAAAATCGAAACCGCCATCCGCGAAGCCGGGGTGACCTCGGGCAGCGTGAAAGCGCGAGCGGTGATCACCCTAGACGGTCTCGACATGGAGCACGTCGTCGAGGCTGAGATCGAGGTCGGCGAATGAGCGTGACGCGCGAAGACGTCCTGGCCGTATTGTCAAAGATCGTCGATCCGGGGCAAGGAAAAGACATCGTATCAGCCAGTATGGTGAAGGCACCGACTGTATCTGGCGGCAATGTCAGCTTCTTGATCGAAGTGGATCCTGCCAAGGGCCAAGCGATGGAGCCCATTCGCGCCGCTGCACAATCGGCAGTCGAGGCTTTGCCGGGCGTCGAGAAGGTCACCGCAATTTTGACCGCTCATTCAACCGAGCCGACGGCGCCGGCGGCCAAAGGACCACCACCTGATCTTAGCATCGGCGGTGGTAAGAAACCTGCGGCTCAACCTGCGGACAAGCGCATTCCAGGCGTGGATCGCGTTGTCGCCATCGCCTCTGGTAAAGGCGGTGTTGGCAAATCCACAGTTTCGGCGAACCTCGCGGTGGCCCTTGTGGCTCAGGGGATGCGCGTGGGTCTTCTGGATGCCGATGTCTATGGCCCCTCACAACCGAGAATGCTGGGAATTACAGGGCGGCCATCTTCGCCCGACGGCACACGGATCTTACCGCTCCGGAACCACGGCGTAACGGCAATGTCCATCGGTATGATGGTTCCCGAAGGCGAAGCCGTGATCTGGCGTGGCCCAATGCTGATGGGAGCGTTGCAACAAATGCTGTCTCAGGTCGAGTGGGGGCGTTTGGACGTGCTGCTTGTCGACCTGCCCCCCGGCACTGGGGATGTGCAGCTGACACTGAGCCAGAAGGCCGAGATCACTGGCGCTGTGGTCGTCTCGACACCGCAGGACATCGCCCTGCTGGATGCTCGAAAGGCGCTCAACATGTTCGAGAAAACCGAGACACCCGTTCTCGGCCTCATCGAAAACATGTCGACCCATATATGCTCCAAATGCGGACATGAGGAGCATATATTCGGGCATGGTGGCGCGAAGTCAGAGGCAGAAAAGCTCGGTATTCCTTTTCTCGGAGAAGTCCCACTCGACATATCGATTCGGATTGCTGGCGATGGTGGCGCGCCGATCGTCGCGGCAAACCCCTCGAGCCCGCACGCACAGGCTTTCCTCGACATCGCAAAACGCCTGTCTGATCTGGACGCGATGCAGTGACGGCAGAGCCGATTTTCCCACCGCTTCTTCACGGAGAAGCCTGTTCCGACGGCCAAGATCCCTTCGCAAAAGCGATCGCTGCAGCATCGATCGGCACAGATGCGGGTCTTGTCTGTTGGTCGTCGGATACTGCGACCATGAGAGCAGCGGTTGTTTTCGCCCCCGAAGAACCGGCCAATGCTGCTGCAACAGCATTGCTCGCCGTTACCTTGGGAATTGGCGATGCGATCGGCGCTCTGGCACCTCCTGAGGTCGCCGTTCACTATGTCTGGCCGCTGTCACTCAAAGTGAACGGTGCAGATTGCGGTCAGCTTCGTGCTGCCATCTCGACTCAAGCGGCGGATGCTACACCTGATTGGCTGGTGATAGGACTTGAAGTGCCTTTTCAGTTCGCGACCACAGACCCGGGGCGCACGCCTGAGCAGACATGCCTATACGAAGAAGGCTGTGGGGAGGTGACGACGATCAACCTGATCGAGAGCTGGTCGCGCCATATGCTGACTTGGCTGAACCGACGAGAGCAGGACGGGCTCGCACCTCTGCACGCAGAATGGCGTTCACGCGCGTGGAACATGGGAGAAGCTCTCCCCGAGAGTTCGCGCTATGGGCCGGGCGTCTTCATGGGCTTGGACGAACGCGCAGGAATGCTTGTGAAATCCGGTGAGGAGACCCGGCTGATCCCGTTGCTAGAGGTTATGGAATGAGGCTCGCGCGCACACTTCGCTTTGACATCTCTGACACTCAGGTTTTTGAGCGACCCGCAGAACCGGATGAATGGGCGATCTCGGGCTCATTCGAATTCTCCAACTGGGATGAAACCACTTTGACTGGCAAAAGGCGCCAAGCCTTCGCCAATGGCTGGTTGGGGCTTGAAAGTTTTGGACGAGCGACTTTTGTGGCAGTTGCACAGATCACCGACGCCGAGCTTGAGGCAGCAACTCAAACTCTGTCGCAACACTTCGTCGATCACTATGGGGCGCCTAGTCTCGAGGCCGCACGTCCCGTAGCCGAGGAAGAAATTCGCTTCATGCAAACGATGTGTGAAGACCATGACCCAAACACGTTGCTTGTCGTAGAGCGAAGCCTTGTCGATGCCGGGGTTTCCGAAGCCTTCCGAGCGATCAAACCGCAGGACGCGGAGATTGATCTGGTTGCGATACATGGCAGCCTGGATGAATGACGCTAACCTTGAGGCTCGGCGCCATACTCGACCATCATGACGGTTGTCTCAACTCCATCTGAAATAATTACCGAGTAACTGGTCGGCAGCCCGGACATTGGCAGCAGACGGTCTCCTCCATAGTTTGGATAGCCAGCATGGGATGTGCCCCGTGGGCAGTGGACGGGCACTCCTGCAAGTGAGCCCGACATCGGCAAATGCAGGTGCCCGTGAAAGATATATGCGATCTTCTCACGGTATCGGCGGATCAAGTCCCGGAAGTGCTCGCGCTCTCGAAGCATAATGCGATCGATAAGTCGGAGATGACTGGGGATTGGATTGTGGTGCATGAATATCCAAAAAGGACCACCTGAACCGCTCAGCTCCTGCTCCAAGCAGCCAAGGCGTGCCTCGCAGATCACGCCATAGTGGCCCTCAGGTTCAGCGGTATCTACAAAGAGGGCTCGACCGATCGGCAGATCATGGCTTCCCTGAACAAAACCCAGATGGTCGATATGTTCCGGGAACACAGTCGCAAAGCGGCCCCTGTGATCATGGTTTCCGATCAAGAGCGCAGCGGGTAGAGGGAACCCCTCCAGCTCCTCACGAAGCAACCGGTAGCACGCCTCTTCTCCATGCTCAGTGAGATCCCCTGTCAAAACCAGTAAGTCAGCGTCGGGATGGCGCCAAGCTATATCGGCGAGTGCCGCCTTGAAGGAGCCAAGGGGGTCCTTGAAGGATCCGGTGGTTTCGGCGGTCCGCAGATGGAGGTCCGTGACCTGAATGATCTTCAACTGATGATCCCCCGACGGCGATTAAAATGAACCGCGTGTTCTCAATCTATTGGGGAACTGTCTTGGCTCGCCACCTCTTTTTTCACCCCGCCTTGTGCCAAAATGGTGTGACTAACGACAAATCAGACCAATACTGGTCCGCAAGCTCCCAAGCCAGGTCTGCTCGGGCCCATTTCGCACCAATGAGACGCCCAACCGCGCGTTGCGCATCAATGTCATCCGTCAATGGTGCTTTCGGGCCGAGCAAGATCAACTCCGCCATCGCAGCATCGTTGAGATCGCCGAAAACAGTCTGCAACCGCTTTAAGAGTTTCAGGAAAGGCTTCAGTGCCTCACTGGGATAAAGCTCACGCAGGTATTCAACTGAGTACCGCATTTTCTTGAGCTCTTTGCGCAGCTCATGGCGTTCTTCGATATCCATAGAGTCCAAGCGACCTGCCATCTCCTCGATCGTGCGCCAACGTTTCTGCAACAGCTTTGGCACACGATCGATCACCAGATCCCTGCCACCGCGAGATTGCGGCGTTCGCGTCAAGGCGAGAACATCGATGACCAGGTTCTGTACTCTTTCTCCTGCTAAGATCGGCCTTAAACGACGAAGCGCAGATGCTCGGCGGCGTAGCAAAACAGCTTCGAGACGCTCAAGCCCAGGATCCGCGTGCCGCCGCAGCTCGGGACGAAGGATATCGTCAAGCATGACATCCATGTCGCGAACAGCTCCGATCTCCGAGGCAAGCCATCGCGCTTCGGTGTTCAACCAAGCCGCGCGAACGGTATCGATCTCGCGCTTGAACAGGCGTAAGAGTGAGCGAAGCCGCCTCAATCCAATCCGAAGCTGCTTGAGGCCCTCCACAGTTACTTCCTGAAGTACCAGCCGGTGGTTTATCGTGATCTGCTCCGCGACCTCCGAAGCCGTAACCCGGATCGCGGCGTCCATCGTGTCAGTTCGATCTAGCGGCACCCTTGCAGCGCGGCGAGGCAACTCGCTCTCTTCGTGAAGGGTCTGTTGGACCAATCGCATTCCGCGTGCTGCTTTGGAACAGGGCGAAAGCGACATTCCCCCCTTTGGCAGAACTGTTTTGAGCACATCGAACAGTTCGACGGGCTCCCCTTCTACCAGTTCAATCTCCAGTTCTCTGAGCGTTTCAATTCCGGTCTCAGCTACGACTTCACCCACATCAATAGCCAAATCCACTACCGAGGACCGCGTATGGATCCGCCGTTCGATCCGTTGCATCCGGGTTTCAAAAACGGGTGCTAACGGTGCGCCCTCGAGAACGCCTAGGACACGGTCACGCACCGAAACTTCCGGTATCGCCTCCAAGACCAATCGGCCGCCCGGAGCGGGACATTCATGCTCTTCAGCCATCGAGAGGCCGAGCGTCATGGACTGCGCCAACTTGACAGTTTGGATCCACCGACGCCCCACCTTTCGAAGGCGTAGAGCCATTCCTGCTTCAGCCAAGCGAAAGTCGCTGGTGTCGAAGTAGATCGTTCTCAAATTGCGAGTAACCGGCTTCTCCGGCCGGAAATTTGCTGGCCAACGACAGCGGCGCACTCGGTCAAGGGTGGCTGCATCCAGTTCCAGCTTTAGCTCGATTTCTTGCATCGCGGCAACTTGGCGAAGTTTCGATTACCCTGCAACGAGAATGGTCAGAATCCCTACCGAATTAACCTGACACTCACGTTTCGCCGCGCATTTTTCCGGCGGAGGTGATCCATGCCACTCGCTAAGTCCTTCGAGACCAGCGCGCAAACTCCCATTGCGCCCCCCCCGGCGGAGGAACACTCCGTACCACTTGAGTCGCATGCCGAGATCGAGCCACCGCCCGCCCTTAAAGTTCTGGCAGATACTGGACTCGACGAAGGCTACCTTGTCGATCTCGCAATGAAGACGATGTATCGCCAAAGCCATGAACTGGTGAGTACCCTTTGCGCTGCTCTATGCCTGCCGAACACACTGGTTGAACATCTCATTGCCGTGGCGAAGGATATGCGCCTAGTCGAACCTCTCGGCCAGTTAGGCGCCTCATTCAGCGCTGAGATGCGCTACGCGCTCACTCAGAAGGGGAAACTTTGGGCCTCCGAAGCGCTTGCGCAATCTGAGTGGGTCGGTCCCTGCCCAATTACCTTGGAACAGTTCCACGCCCAATCCGCTCGGCAATCGATCCGAAAAAAAGTTCTCACCCGTCAGCTCCTAGAGCATGTGTTTCGCGACCTGACGTTGCACCCTAGCCTCATGAGCAAACTTGGGCCTGCGGTGAATTCTGGAGCGTCGATCTTGCTCTATGGCCCTCCAGGCAATGGTAAATCCTCGATTGCGATGGCAGCGTGTGATGCCTTCAACGATCCCGTCTACCTGCCCCATGCGATCATTGTGGACAAGCAGGTGGTGGCCCTTTTCGACCCCACGGTTCACGCCGCACTCAATGCCGAGGAGCAGATGGATCAGGGGTTGCGCCGCAACGGACAGGCCTATGATCCGCGCTTCGTGCTCTGCGAGCGTCCTCGCGTTGAGACCGGCGGAGAACTCACGCTCGAGATGCTCGACATCGCATACAATCCTGTGAGCCGGGTTTATGAAGCGCCTATGCAGATGAAGGCTTCCGGCGGTGTTCTTGTCATCGACGATTTCGGCAGGCAGCGCCAAAGCCCGCAGGACATCATCAACCGCCTGATCATCCCTTTGGAGAAAAGCGTCGATTACCTGTCGCTGATCACGGGGCGGAAGTTCGAGGTTCCTTATGACGCGTTGACGGTTTTCTCGACCAACATCCCACCCAAGAAACTGGTCGATGACGCGGCCTTAAGGCGATTGCGCTACAAGATCCTGGTTGGCCCTCCTGATCGCGACACCTACCTCACGATCTTTGTGCGCTCAGCCAAGAAATTCGGCATGCCGATCGATGAGAGCGTGCTTCACTACGTTCTGAACGAACTTTATGCGAAAACGCCCGAAGCCGAGTTCCACGCTTTCCACCCGCGCTTCCTGATGGATCAAACCAAAGCGATTTGCACTTACGAAACAGTCACGCCCGAGCTTAAACCGGAATTTCTAAATCAAGCTTGGGACAATCTATTCACGGACGAGTAGCGCATCTATCGTTCCACCCACGTCCCCTCCCCCAAGGGGAGGGTTAGGGAGGGG
>JBCDAQ010000143.1:0-9702 GCA_039185285.1 Pseudomonadota bacterium | reverse complement strand
CCGCCGTTAAGGATCGTGAGATCGCCAACCGCGGCGAAGAAGGTCCGGGTGATCTCACCGAAGCGGAGGCGCTCGCCCTCTTCGATAAAATGGTCCGCCAGCGCGAAGAAAGCTTTGCAACCTACGAAGAAGCTGGCCGTATGGAGCTGGCAGAGCGCGAGCGTGCCGAGATCGCCGTGATCAAAGAGTTTCTCCCAAAACCCCTGACCGGACCAGAAATCGAAGCGGCCATCAATGCTGCAATCGATCAAACCGGTGCCAACTCGATCCGGGATATGGGCAAGGTTATGGGCCATCTGAAATCGCGCCACGCCGGGCGCATGGATTTCGGCGCCGCTGGTGCACAGGTCAAAGCCGCCCTCGGATAGCGCTTGCCTCAATGACCGACGATCCGAATCCAGATACGGTTTATCAGAGGGCAAAAAAGAAGATCGCCGAAGCGCGACAGGATCTTGTCTCCGCGCATCAGGACCTTAGCGCTCTGCGCGGCCAGATACGCCATGCCCGCAGCCGCGGCAGGGTTCATCAAGAGGTGTGGAATTGCGAGCGTGCCCTTGGCCTCAGGGACAGCTATTTCAGCCAGTCGGGCCAGGACGCGTTCCTCGAAGAGCGGATCTTTCGCGGTAAGCGTGACGGTACGTTCTTCGAGATCGGCGGCTACGACGGCGTCACCGGGTCGAACTGCCTCTTCTTTGAGATGCAACGCGGCTGGAGTGGGGTCGTGGTCGAGCCGTCCCCCCAATACCACGCCGCTTGCACTGCCGCCCGTCGTGTGCCTGTGCTTCAACTGGCAATCGGTGGGCAAACTGGCAAGGCAGAGTTTCTCGACGTTCGAGAAGGCCTTCGCCAAATGGGCGGTCTGGTCAGATCATATGATCCAGGCACACGCGCCCAGGTCGAAGCTGACCCTCGGCATATCGGCGAGGTCATCCAGGTCGACGTTGTGACTTTGGCTGAACTCTTAGACAAACATAACCTCAGATCGATCGACTATCTGAGCCTAGATGTCGAGGGAGCGGAAATGGAGATCCTCTCCGACTTCCCATTCGCGAACTATCGGATCGACGCCTTAACCGTCGAAAACAGGCTCGATTCTGAGGAGCTTCCTGAACTCCTATCCGCCAACGGCTTTCATAGGATCGAGGCGGTAGGGGTCGATGACATCTATGTCTCCGACCCCGTACTAGAGCGCCTGCGCGATTAGTTCAGCGTCTCGTTGCTCGAGGCTGCAGCCTCGGCCTCTTTGCGCTTCTCCTGCCATTCGGCGAGACGCTGGCGGTACAGGCTCGCAAAATCGACATTGTCGAGCATCAGCGGCGGATACCCTCCGTCGCGAACAGCATCAGCTACAACCCGGCGCGCAAACGGCAAAAGCTGCCGCGGACATTCGATGAAAACAATCGGATGAACCAGGTTTTCGTTCTCAGCCTCGATGATGAAGATCCCGGCATATTCAAGCTCGATCAAAAACCGGGTCTGCTCACCAACCTTGGCCGTGCCGCTGATCTTCATGACGACCTGATAGCGGTTCTCGCCCTTTGCCTGGGCATCCATGCCCACATTGACCGCGATCTGAGGCTGCTCGGTCATCTGGCCTTGGTCTTCACGCGCGCCGACGTTCTCAAACGAAAGATCGCGGGTGAAGTGCTGGATCATCTTGATACTCGGCGCCGCCTGCGCGGTCGCTGCGGCTGCCGGAGCAGCATCCTCGGCGGCTGCTTTCTCCAAAAGATCGTCACCGGATTTCTTTTTGGCCATGGTCTAAGTCCCCTAATGCAAGAGCAGTCAACATCTTGCCGCCGCCTATCAGAAAGCGGAGGCCGCAGCAATCATTCGCGCGCTTATTGCGGTGGTTTGATATCACCGGCGGGCTTCGTCCAACCGCTATTGCCTGGCGTCTCCTGCTCTTCGGGCGGTGTGATATCGACATACTCGCCATCAATCGTGCTGCGGTCGGGCCGGCTCTCAGCATGCATGTTCATATGCATGTTTGCCTGCACCTGAACACGCGAGCCGATCGCTTGAATAAGCGCTGAACGCACCGGTGGGATCAGCAGCAAAAACCCAACGGCATCCGTGAAGAAACCCGGCGTCAACAGAACGATACCCGCGACCAGGATCAACGCCCCATGCGCGAGCGCGCTTCTGGGGTCACGTCCCTCGCTGAGCCGCCCCTGCAAATCGGCCAATGCTGCGAAACCCTGCTGGCGCAGCAAAAGCGTTCCGATCATCGCCGTCAGGATCACAATCCCAATCGTTGGCCACAGCCCGATCCAGCCGCCTACCTCTATAAAGAGGGCGATCTCGATGATCGGAACAATCACCAACGCTAAAAAGATCCACATTCGCGGCCTCCTATCCTCTGCGGCGAAACCTCGTAATAGACTTCACCGGTCGAGCCGCCTACATAAGGGCACCGGGATTTCTTTACCAGAGAACCGGGCCGAGCAGTGAAAGAGACGCCCAATAGAGGACAAGAGATGAGCGACATGGTCGAACTTCTGATTCTGATAGCCGTTGCCGTTGGCGTCCTATTTTATTTGCGCTCGATCATCGGGACGCGGACAGGCCACGAAGGCCCTCCCGGACGCCCCTTTGGTCGCAGCCCCGAGGCGGAAGAGGACAACGTCACGCCGATCAACCGTCCGATGCCGGTTGAGGAGAGCGAAGCGGTGCGCAACCTGGATGAAAGCTCGGCCGAAGCATTGGAAGGCATGCGCTCAGCCGAACAGGATTTCGATCTGGACGGCTTCCTCGATGGCGCGAAATCCGCCTACGAAATGGTGCTAATGGCCTATGAAGAAGGCGACCGCGACACGCTGACCGCACTTCTGGCACCCGATGTCCTCTCAGCCTTCGAAAGCGTCATCAATAAGCGCACCGAAGAAGGACTACGTGTCGAGGCGCGTTTCATTGGGGTCAAAGATGTCCGCGTTGTGCGCCTGGAGTACGAGAACGATCTGCGTGAAGCAGACGTGACGCTGCGTTTCGTCGGCGAGATGATCACAGCCGTCTATGACAGCGAAAACCGGGTCGTCGAGGGCGATCCGAACGACATCAAGCGCCAGACCGACATCTGGACCTTCAGCCGGGTCATGGGCTCACCCAATCCAAACTGGCTCTTGACCGCGACGGGTGAGTGAGCGCGCTTGATCGAGCGTCAGCAATGCAAGAGATCACGCGCAGAATATGTGTCGCAGGACTGGCGGCTTCAGTCGCCCGGCCTGCATGGTCCAACGTTGTGATCCCGATCAGCTTCGATGCCTTGTCAGGCTGGAGCGCCGACGATCATGAAGCCGCTTTCTCCACTTGGCGAAACTCCTGCAAGCGTATCGGAGGCCCTGACCTTTGCCGACGAGAGGCTGCGAGCCCAAAAGCGTTCTTCGAGACCTACTTTGAGCCCGTGGTGATCGGGAACCCGTCTGATTGCCTCTTTACCGGCTATTATGAGCCGGTGATCGCTGCGTCGCGCACACGCAGCGCCGCCTTTCCGGTGCCAATTTACCGAAAGCCGCCGGACCTTGTCCCCGGCACACGCTACCTGAGCCGTGCCGAAATTGAGACCGGCGGCCTGGATGGCCGGGGGTTGGAACTCTACTGGTTGGCAAACCCGGTTGATCGATACTTCTTGCAAATTCAGGGATCTGGCAGGCTGCGACTGGAAGACGGTTCTCTGATCCGAGTTGGATATGCCGCGAAAAACGGCCATCCTTATGTCTCGATCGGTAAAATCTTCAATCAAATGAAGGCGGCCGCACCAGGAACTTATGGCGCTGCACCCTTGCGTGCCTGGCTCAAGCGCAATCCCGTCGATGGCGCGGCTTTGATGCAAAGAAACCCATCCTTTGTCTTCTTCACCGAGCGCAAAGACCTGCACCCAGACGAAGGCCCGGTGGGGGCCATGGGCATCCCGCTGACGGCGGAGCGGTCGATCGCAGTCGATCCAGAGGTCAATGAGCTCGGCATGCCGGTCTGGGTCGAAACGGAGGCCAGCACGGGGCCTATCAGACGTCTAATGATCGCCCAAGACACCGGCAGCGCAATCAAAGGCGCCCAGCGCGGTGATCTCTTCTTTGGCACGGGCGACATGGCAGGCAAGATCGCCGGGCGGATGTCGACGGGCGGGCGGATGGTCTCGTTGATCCCAACTCCTGAACTGCGCCGCCTGCTCTCCTCCAAATGACGCGCCGCAAGGGTCTCACGCCAGAGGATAAAGCGCTTTGGCAACGGGTGAACGCCGACACGATCCCATTGAGGCCGAAGAAGGCTGAGGCGCTTGAAACCCCGGCAGCGGCACCTAAAAAACCACCTCAACCCAGGCTGCCGACACCTCATCCATCCCCTCTGCAAATCCTCAAGCCCGCGGGCGTGCCGCTGAAGAGCTCAACACGCCTCGACCTCGCCGATCATACCCCAAAGCAAGTGGGCCGGCCTGAACCTGGTCTCGACCGACGCACAGCCGAACGCCTGCGCCGAGGGGAGCGCGACCCACAGGCGCGTTTGGACCTCCACGGCATGACAGCCGAACGCGCGCATGGCGCTTTGAATGGGTTTGTCGCACGCTCGATCGGCCAAGGATTACGCTGCGTGCTGGTCATCACGGGCAAAGGCGGGCGCCACCGAAGCGAGGACGCCCCCTTCATGCGCTCGGATCAGGGTGTTCTGCGCCAAGCTGTGCCACGTTGGCTGCGTTCAGGGCCTTACGCCTCGCGGATTGTCGGCATTTTCGAGGCCCATACCCGCCACGGCGGGGCCGGAGCCGTTTACATCTATTTGAAGAAGCGACGTTGAACCGGCCCGCAAATCGGGGCAGATTGGCATTCGAAGATTGTCAGGGACCGGAGACTTCAGGAATGCGATACCTCCTTCTTTGTCTTTTCTCAGCGCTGTTGTTGCCAGCCTCTTCGACCCAATCTCAGGATGATACGCAGCGCTGTGACTGGCCAGCGTTCGAGAAACCTTGCACCGTCAACGGAGGTGTCTACCGGGCGCTCGCCCCACGAGGCCCGGGCCCGCATCGGACAATTCTCTACCTCTACGGTTCAACCGGCCACTCTCGCGAAGTTACCAGCGCGCGGTTTTTCCAACAGATCGTGGATCGCTATGGATATGCGCTGATCGTGCCTGGGGCCTTGGACATCCAATATCGCGGCGGGCTGAAAGACACCGGCTGGACCCTGCGCAATGGCAAGCAAAAGACCCGTAATGAGATCGCGTTTCTAAAGAATGTCATCGATGACGCATCACACCGGTTCGGCGTCGACACCGAGAACATGCTGGTCATGGGCCAATCCCGAGGGGGTTTCCTGATTTGGGAGCTCGCCTGCCACAACCCCGAGATCGGTTCTGCCTATGCCGTGCACGCAGGTGGCTACCTCGGCAGACTGCCCAGCCGCTGCCAAAAACCTGTGAAGTTTCTGCACACCCATGGCCGCCTTGATGGCGTGGTTAAGTACAACGGGATGGAAGACGTCTCGGGCAATGTCGATATGCGCCCGATCCCAGATGCGCTCAAGATGCTGGAGCGCACCAATGGCTGCGACGAACGCAGCTTACAACCGACCGGCCGACTGCCCAACTTTGATCAATACAGCTATTCGAATTGCGCCCAAGGCTCAGCCCTGGACCTGCTGATCCATGCAGGCGGCCATGACTATCCTGCGAACTGGATCAAGGTCGCGATAGATTGGTTTGAGGATGTGAATTCTGGCCCAGAACTCCTGCCGACCGCAAACCCAGAGAACCAGGGAAAATCGATCAAATTCAAGGGGGTAAGCTCCCGCACAGACAGCACAAGCACGTCCTCGCGGTTCAAGAGCGTTCCAAAGAACTAAGCGATCAACGCAAGGAGCATAAGATGCGACTGACAGGCAAGACCGCCCTGATAACTGGCGGTGGCTCCGGCTTTGGCGAAGGCATCGCTTGGCGCTTTGCCGAGGAAGGCGCGCGGGTTTTGGTGGTCGACATAAATGGCGAGGCTGCAGCCCGCGTCGCCGATGAAATCAACGCCACCTATCAAGGCGCCGCCCGGCCCCACACCGCCGATATCGCGCGCGCTCTGGATGTGAATGGGGTTGTCAAAGCCGCCATCGATTTCTTCGACCATCTCGACATCGTGGTGAACAATGCGGGGGTCACGCACCGCAATATGCCGATGCTCGAAGTGCCCGAGGATGAGTTCGATCGCATCTATGAAGTGAATGTCAAAGCGCTCTACTTGATGGCGAAAGCTGCCGTCCCGGTTATGCAAACCGAAGAGCAGGGAGGCGTGTTTCTCAACATCGCCTCGACCGCGGGTCTGCGACCGCGCCCCGGTCTCACCTGGTATAACGGCTCCAAGGGGGCCGCGATTGTGCTGACCAAATCCATGGCGGTTGAGCTCGCTCCCTTCAAGATCCGTGTTTGCGCGATCAACCCTGTCGCGGGCGAGACCCCGTTGCTCGAGAAGTTCATGGGCGAGGACACACCCGAGAAACGCGAGGCATTCCAGGCCACCATCCCACTCGGCCGCTTCAGCCAGCCGCTGGATATCGCCAATGCCGCGGTGTTCCTCTGTTCCGATGAGGCAGAGTTTCTGACAGGTGTTTGTCTGGAGGTAGATGGCGGACGCTGTATCTAGATCTTGGATAAAACCCACGGAGCCTGAGGCGAAGATCCACCATTGGATCTTGGCAAGATACTCAAAGTCGCGATCTACGCTGCCGCTGATACGATGCGGCCTTCTCGAACGCTAAAGCTTACGACCAAAGATGCGAGCTGAGCACCCTTCTCAGCCAGGTTTGCCGCACTCTCTGCATTGGTGTTGGCCATTCGCGCGTTTTGCTGGGTTTGCTGATCGATGTCGACAAGCGTTGCGTTGATCTTGCCGATCGACTGAGTTCCTCAGCTTCGTAGTCGTCTCGCGCACGCTGAGAGAAGTCACCCTCCTAAGCCGCAGCAACTGCTTGACCCAGTGTTGCTTCAAGATCCTCGATCATCGCGGTCCGCTCTCGAGCCGCTTGGCGCTCCATCTCCGCCGCGCGTGCCTGAGCATCGTTTGCTTTCGCAAGCTCTGCCTATGCCACGGTTCTACTGTCATGAGCTGCATTCAAGGACTGGTTGACCAACTGGATAGCAAACAGCAGCGCCCCTGCCTCAACTGCTAGCACAACTGCATGCATGATGGTCCAGGCAAGATCGCTACCACCCGGTTAGATCAACCCCGGCACGACAAAGTTCAAAAGCAGATGGTGAACGGCAATGAACGCCGCCGACGCGATAATCGCACGTCCATCAATCATCAGCACTCCGACAGCGAGGAGCGCGAAGAAGTACATATGGCCGTCAACCTGCCAAGCGCCACCTGCCATTGCCGCTACAATCAGGGCCGCTTGCCCCTGCAGCCCCACCAACGCGATGGATCTGCCCACCGCCTCTCCGAAGAGCTGACCGGCAAAGGTCACCAGAGCTGCAAGTAAAACCGCCGCCCCTCCGAGCAACGCGACAGCATTGCCGATGTCGTAAGGAAACGCCGCAACGATTGGAACATTCACCCATGCGAGAAGCAAAATGAGCCTGATTGCCTTTCCCCAGATCGACTTTAAGGGACCATCGCACGAAGGGTTCTTTTCCACGTCAAACTCGTCCATTGCTGTCTAGAATAGGGCCGCATAGAGCCCGAACCCTGGATGCATGAAGCCAAAACCGGGCCGTCTCGCCACGCGAAATCCATCGCGTCCCAAGGGTCGCCCGAGACAATTATCCAAGGGCCTTAGGATGAGAGTACGATGCCGCCAGCCCTCCAGATATGCGCCTCAGTGCTTTGTCGATCGACCCAAGGGGGGAAAACAACCGCGACGTTCTCTCTGTCACGAGGCAGTAAAACCAGCAGAGCGGTTGCTACGCTAACCACTGAAACGACGCTGGCGGTCTCACCAATTCCAACTTCGCTCCGCGATCGCCAAGGACTGGCGTCTTTCGAGAAATCGCAGGAAACGCTGAAGTACGAATAAACTCCCTGAACCAAATCAAGGAACGCATGCCGCGATAACAGCACGGAATCGTTTAGAAGCTTGACCAGAGATATCTGGTGGTGAGAGAGGGACTCGAACCCTCGACCTCAGGATTATGGGTCCTGCATAGTGACTGATTTTACTGGGGTTTCTGTACTCCGGTCTAAAATACAGGAGTAGAATAAAGGTGAGTATTAGAAGCCCTAGATGATCATAATCGGCGGGCCCTAGGCCGCGCGGAAGTCAAAGGCCATTCTCACGCGCCCAACTCTACGACAGATATCCCGGCGCGCTTCTCCAGCCCAGTCTTAGCCGTAACGACCCCAATGCAAGGAGGCCCGTCAGCAGAAACAGTGCTGGCGCGGGCAGGGGAACAACCTCCAGGGTCCCGGCTTCCAGAGTTTGGGAGAACGAACCGAAATTGCTTACTCTACGGTCACCCGCAAGGCTGTCATCAATCGTAAATACCTGAAAACTATCTCCGAAGTAGAACGGCGAGTTTTCGTGAAAGCTGATCTCGTCAATCCGGCTATCACCAGTTACATTCTGCTCGGTCGTAAAACCGTATCTATCGATGCCCGATCCAGCGCCATTCACATCAAAGCGTGCAAAGAAGAACGTGCTTTCAGCAAAAGTGAAGACAAATCCGTCACTGGAAAACCGGAAATCCACAACATCAGCTTCGTCAAGAGTCTGATTTGGAAGAAAGGCTTGATCATCAAAAACGATGAAACCACTGATCGGCCCAGATAAGCCTGCTGCCTGTGAACCAGTGGATGGTTCAAAAGGCGTTCCCTCGTATTCAAAAGTTATTGCGCTCACCGGTAGTGCTGTAAGCGACAACATAACTGACAGCGCAAGCATGTAGGTCTTCATCTGATCCCGTCTCCTAAAGACAATTGTCACGCGTAAGTCTTCGAAAACGCTTCGTCTTCGCCTAGAGACACATTGGTTTAGATCAATATTTCAATCAACCTTGTGTCTTATCCAGGTGTCATCTGTGACGCTCGAGCGTCATGCCGAGCAACAGACACGATAATTTACGAAATGCTTCTAGGCCTCGCCGAAAGACTCACCGATACACTCCGCATTCGCTGGAATGATGAGGACGACAGTGGCTTCTGGGTCACTCGGAAAAAAACAGGCATTCATCTCTGGCTTGAGCCAACCGAACCCCGGAGATCCTATCTCGACGCCTTGCCCGCACGCTCTCCACGATTACCGCCGACCACAATTGAAAGCCGATATACAGACATAGGGCACAGAAGTTCCTAAAGGCAGTGAGGCCGCTCTACGGAGGCGAGGCATTTGTCTGGCACGGCCTTAGGTATAACGCCACAGAAGACATCAGCGACAAGCCTGATGAAGCGATTGGAGCCGTCACAGGCCACAAAAGTATATCGATGGTTATGGAGCATGCGGGACCATCGAGGCAGAAACGACTCGCAAAAGCGACCCGAAAAGGGAACAGAACAAACCATGATAGTTAGAACGGGTGTTAGATACCGAACTGTACGGGAAAGCCCAACGATATCAAACTCATTGCTACATACAGGGAAATTGGTGGCGGGGGAGGGACTCGAACCCTCGACCTCAGGATTATGAGTCCTGCGCTCTAACCAGCTGAGCTACCCAGCCGCCGGAGCCGTGCTATAGGCGCATGGCCGCTTTGCCGTCAAGCCCCGCAACCACGATTGGCGCTCGTTTCGGT
>JBCDAQ010000142.1:0-9764 GCA_039185285.1 Pseudomonadota bacterium | reverse complement strand
GGAGCAACTCGACAAACTGGGCCAAGAGGTCATCCCCGTCGACCTCCGCGACGCCTACGCCTTCGGCGGCGGCCTCCACTGCTGCACGGCGGATGTCTACCGCGAGGGGGTGTGCGAGGACTACTTCCCGAAACAGTGAGCAACCAATGTGACGGGGCGCTTTTTCATAGCTGTTCCGTCCACAGAGAGACGCGCGAGAAGTCTTCGTTCTTCAGATCCTCGCGTTTGATCCAAAACGACGTTGCCTGATCACCCCAGGCGTAGAAGCCGACACTTCGGAACAGCAGAACGTCTTCCTCAGTCTTGGTCGGGAAGTCCGGCTTACCCTCGCTTTCGCGCTGCTCTTTCGTTGGTCCCAAAGGCTCTGCTGAAGCGCCGAAAAGGGTGCGGAACACCACCTCGTCGGGATCTTCTGCACGCGAGGTGGAGTAGCGCGCCCAGCCTTGAGCATTGTTCAATGTCTCCCGTTGCGTGTCATACAACGCGAGCATTTGCCCGAGCGCGTCGCCCACTTTCTCCGACTCGTAAGTATCGATCACCACGAAATCGATCGGCCAATTGGGGATGTTGTGGGCCTCCTCGACATAGATCACCAGATCCTCGATTACGGAGATGTCGGGGATGGGCGGCATCTCGCGCTTTGGAAAGGCCGAGACATCGCCCGGATAGTAGATCAACCGCACCCCCTCGCCGGTTTGCAGGGGATCTGGATCCGCCAGCGGGGCTGCTGCTGCGATCGGGTCAAAGAACAGAAAGAACGTACCCTTGGGCGGCAGCTCTGGCAGGCCCACCACGCGAGGCAGGTATTGCAGGTTGATCTGCAGAATGCAGTGCATCGGCACCGTCAGACCCTGATGCTGCCCGTTCGGCACAGTAAAGCTCGGCCACTCGATCTCTGGCGGCAGGGTTGGCTGGTTGCCCATCCAACATCCCGGCGTGCCCTCATCCGTGATCTTCGGCGTCTTCAGCAAGGCGATCGCGGGCATCCGGTGCCTGAAGAGCAGCGCGAGTTCTTCGTCTTCGGTGAGTTCTGGCCGATCCCACTTGTAGGAGATCCCCCCTTTTCTCATATCGCACCTTCCCAGTTCAAATGCTCAAACGATGATGTTTCTGGAGAAACTGCATTGCTGCACGGCGGATGTCTATCGCGAAGGCGAGTTGGAGGATTACTTCCCGCATCAGTGCGAATAAATTCCCGCTTCCGGGCTCGCCTGATACCCGCTGCACCAAGTGATAAACTAGGCAAGAAACCTTCGTTCTTGAGCTCCATTCATTCGATTAAAAAAATAGCGCCATCCAAAGGGGTGCTGAAAAACGTAGCGATCCGTAGAAGCGCTGACCAATCTAAGAAAACTCACATCGAGCTGGGCGATAGAAGAGAGACGCTCTCCTAGTCAGCCATCGTTGGTTCCGCTAGGTTATCGCCATGAAACGACTCGCTTTAATCACCTACTTCATCCTTTGGTCCGCCTCTGCGGTGGGCGCAAAGGATGTAACTGCCGGCATGGCGCCTTTCAAAGCGCAGATCGAAGCCGGGCAGCCGGAGGCCGCGGCCAAGGAATTGGAAGCGTTGCTTGCAGGTGCCCCTGACGACGCCGACATCCTCAACATGCTTGGCTATGCCAAACGCAAGATGGGGGAGTTTGACGCCTCTCGTGGCTATTATGAGAGGGCACTCACCCTGGACCCCAATCATAAGAGCGCATTGGAATACATGGGAGAGCTCGAACTGCAAACCGGGAACCCTGATGCGGCGCGGGTCTTGCTTACCCGGCTTGAAGCTCTCTGCCCGGCCGGGTGTGAAGAACTCGACGACCTGGTTGAGGCGTTCGAAGAAGCAGGGCTCTGAAAATGGCGCCATCGATCACACCGCTAACGGGTGGTCTCGGCGCTGATATCCATGGTGCTGATATCCGAAATCCTGCGCATTTTCCAGCGATCCGTGATGCTTTCACGGCGCATGGCGTGATCGCGATCCGCGAACAGGAAATAACTCCGGATGACCAACTCGCTTTTGCCGAGCGGTTCAATCCGATCAACGTCAATCGCTTCTTTGCCAAGGTGCCGGGCCATCCACGGGTCGCGATGGTCCTTAAAGAAGCGGATCAAACCCATGCGGTGGGCGAAGATTGGCATACCGATCACTCCTATGACCAGATCCCAGCAATGTGCTCGATCCTTCATTGCGTTGAGACACCAGAGGTTGGGGGTGATACCTGCTTTTCTTCAATGAGTGCAGCGTATGAGAGCCTATCGGACGGGTTGAAAACTGCCCTCGCACCGCTGAGGGCCTGGCACTCCTCACGCCATGCGTTTGGAATGGCGGCAGCGGATCATGAAACCAGCCAAGACGGTCGGATCGGAAATTCCGATCTGGCAACCCAAGATGCGTTGCATCCGATCGTGATCCGCCATCCGCTGTCAGGGAAACCTTGCCTCTACGTGAACCCGGACTTCACCACTCATATCGACGGCTGGACCGCTGATGAGAGCCAAGCTCTGCTCAGCTATCTCTACAGGGTTTGCGCTCAACCAGACTTCCATTGCAGGGTCCGTTACCGCCCGGGAACTGTGGTGATGTGGGACAATCGGGCGACCTGGCATAAGGCGATCAATGATTATCATGGACATCGGCGATTGATGCATCGCGTGACGGTCGAAGGATGCGCGTTGGAACCCGCGGGGCCCGTCTGAACATCAAGCAAATTCAGGCAGCCGTTATTGGCGCTGGGCCAGCAGGACTGGCCGCCGCCGAGGTGTTGGTGAACGCTGGGATCGCGCCTGTGGTTTTTGAGGCGAAGCCCTCACCGGCGCGCAAGTTCCTTATGGCAGGAAAGTCAGGCTTAAACCTGACCAAGGACGAGGAGGAAGACACCTTTCGCGCAGCATTTAATTGCCCTCAGATGGAACCAGCACTGGGCGCATTCGGATCCGGGGCAACCCAGGATTGGGCACGGGATCTCGGAGAGGTGATTTTCAAAGGTTCCTCCCGCCGGGTGTTTCCAAAGGCAATGAAAGGATCGCCCTTGCTGAGAAAGTGGCTTGCCCGGCTCGAGGCGGGTGGCGCGCGATTGCGCACCCGCAGCCGATGGACCGGTTGGGAGGGAGATTTTCTCAGCTTTGACGAACCAAACGGACTGCGCCTCGTCGAGGCGCAGACGACGATACTGGCGCTTGGTGGCGCTTCTTGGGCGCGGCTCGGATCGGACGGAGTTTGGGCTGATCTGCTCTCAGCATCAGGAATGCGGGTGACCCCGTTTCGACCAGCCAATATGGGGTTCGAGCGACCGTGGTCCGAGCATTTCAAAACGCGTTTCGCCGGTGCGCCCGTGAAGTCGGCTGCACTTTCGTTAGCTGGCGAGACGCAGCGCGGTGAGTTCGTGGTCTCAGAGCATGGAGTCGAAGGCAGCTTGATCTACACACTCTCGGCCAAGATCCGAGATCACTTGATCACCGGGCCTGTGACACTCGCTTTGGATCTCTACCCGGATCGCCATGTTGATGAGTTGGTCAAGCAGCTTTCCCGGCCTAGGGGCAAGGCAACCCTGAGCAATCACTTACGCAAAATGATCAGTCTGACAGGCGTACGGGCAGCTCTGGTAAGAGAGCTGGCACCCGAAGCTTTGAGCGGACCGGAAGCATTGGCAATCGCCCTCAAAGCCCTTCCTCTGCAAGTTGATCGTCCAAGACCCATGGATGAGGCCATATCGACTGCCGGAGGCCTTTCATGGGACGCGCTTACGCCAGACCTCATGTTGCGACAACGCCCTGGGACCTTTGCTGCGGGCGAAATGCTGGATTGGGAGGCGCCGACGGGTGGCTACTTGATCACAGGATGCCTGGCCACCGGACGATGGGCGGGACGGTCGGCAGCGAATTGGCTTGAAGGAAAGGCCATACGAGGTCAGGGTCCCGAAGAAAAGGGGGCTTACGCATGACGAAACCCAAAGGCGACGTCACACTGCAAACCATTGCCATGCCGGCGGATTCCAATGCCAATGGCGATATTTTTGGCGGATGGCTGATGGCTCAGATGGATCTTGGCGCATCGGTCATGGCACGCCAACGCGCCCATGGGCGGGTTGCAACCGTCGCCGTCGATGCGATCCAGTTCCTACGACCGGTCAAGATTGGCGATGTCGTGTCTATCCATGCCGAGATGCTCCGCAAAGGCCGCAGCTCGATGAAGATTGGGATCGAAGTCTGGATCTCTCGCACACCCTACGAAGCACCGATCCAAGTGACCGAAGCGACTTTTACCTTTGTCGCGATCAACGAGGATGGAAAGTCTCGGCCTTTGCCCGAGGAAGGCTAGTCACGACCAATCTCTTAACGTCAATCGGTCATTATCGCTCGACGGGTTGGGCCGATGCCTGCCCAGCGATTGCCACGATTTCGTGCTTCGATGCACCTAAATCACGAGGGGCGCTATGACGACAACCGCTGAACCCGGGCAAATCGAGGCCCGCCCGCAAGGCTATCTGTGGAGTCCGGTGATCGATCTGATCGCGCTGGGCGGTGGTTCGCTACCCATCATGATCGCGCTGGTGATGTTGCCGCCTGAGGAGTACAGAGTGTCACTCCTCGCGACAGTCTTCATCGCGTCGCACTTCATCAACAACCCGCATTTCATGCACAGCTACCAGATCTTTTATGATCGTTTTGGCGAGAAGATCGCGCAAGGCGCACCGCTTAGGTTGCGCTACATCTTTGCGGGGATACTCGTTCCCATACTGATGGCAGGCTATTTTCTTTGGTCCATCGTGACACTAGACGCCGCTTTAATGGGCCAAGCGGTGAATGCAATGCTGTTTCTGGTTGGCTGGCACTACGTGAAACAGGGCTACGGTATTCTGATCGTTGAGTCGGTTCTGAAAAAAGCCTTCTTCAATCAAGCCGAGAAGGATTGGTTGAAGTATAACGCTTTCGCCGTCTGGATCTCTTCTTGGGTGACGGGAAACGTCACGATCGTCCAATCGGACTACTATGGTTTGAGCTCTGCAACGCTGGGCCTGCCCGAAGAGTTGATGTGGGCAACCTGGGCCTTGGCGGCCGCGACAAGTCTGATTGCCGGCGGTCTGCTGATCCGGCGCCGGATGCGTGGACCCATCGCGATAAATGGTCTTCTTGCATATCTAACAGCGGTTTATGTTTGGATGGTAATCGCCCAGATCAGTCCCCTTTTGCTGATCATCGTACCCACTTTTCATAGCCTGCAGTACCTCGCCGTCGTTTGGCGCTACCAGCTGAACAAATCTGCCAAACTAGGCGAAACAATCGAAATGTTCTCAGGCCTCGTGCGGTTGAGCCCAGCTCAGGCTGCGATGCTTAAATTCTTCTGGATTGGGATGTGCCTGGGCGCAGTTGCCTTCTGGGTTATGCCTTTGGCCCTTGATGCTGCGATCGCCTATCATGAGGAAATCTTCGGACCGTCGATGTTCCTGTTCCTATTCGTCGTCTTCATCAACGTTCATCACTATTTCTTGGACAACGTCATGTGGCGCAAAGAGAACCCGGATATCCGCGAGCATTTGTTTGGCTAAAGAATCGCATCGTCTCGATGTGAGCAAGTTGAGGCTAAATTATTCGTAGAACGCCGATTGGATAGATCGGCTTTCTTCTCCATCAGAAACAGTATTCTTGCAAAATATTCGCGCCTAACGCGAACCATACACGGTATGCAGATCACATCTTGATCGCTTTACGCAACGTCATACCGGTCCGAATGTTGAGTTGTCGGGCAAAGCGCGGGTAAACAAATAAAAAAATGACAAAAACGTCTTAGGGAGAGAGACCGTGTTAAACACGTTAATCGCCAAGCGATGCGCCGTCGTGGCTTTGAGCGTCGCTATGATCGCCGGCCCTGCTCAATCAGCCGACCCGATCACTGATAACTTCACCAGCTTCTTCGTTTTTGGCGACAGTCTGAGTGACAATGGCAACCTTTTCGCGGCGACCGGCAACACAACACCGCAGAGTCCTCCCTACTTCGACGGCCGCTTTTCGAACGGTCCGGTATGGAATGAGCAAGTCATTCAGAGTTTCTCTGGCCTCGGCGTGGCAGCTAACTTCGCATTTGGCGGTGCGCAGGCCACAACGGACGCTGACCCGGTGCCGGATTTCGCCGCTCAGGTCGGCCTCTTCCAAGCCAATATTCCAGGCCCCGCACTCGGAGATCGACCCCTTGCGTCGGTTTGGTTTGGCGCAAACGATCTCTTTGCCACAATCGGAACGGCAAATCAGACGAGTGCGGCCTTGGCCGCAGCCGAGAACATTCGTTTGAATATCGAGGCGCTGAACGGTCTTGGCATCAACGACTTCGTCGTGTTCAACCTGCCGGATCTGGGTCAGACCCCGCTCTTCTCCTCACCTATCATCATCCCTGATGACACAGCGCGCGCTGCAGCCTCAGCGGCAGCGACTCTGGCGACCAACACTTTCAATGAAGCGCTGAGAGAAGAGCTACTTTTCCTCGACGATGACGGTCCTTTCGTCTTCGAAGAGGACGCGATCAATATCGTAACAATAGACACGAATGCGATCTTCAATGAGCTCCTCGCGAACCCCGCAGCCTTTGGTGTCAGCGACACCGTGACAACCTGTGTGATCTCCGACGATGATGGCAACATAATCCAGAACTGTGTCGCTGATCTGGGGCAGCAGGCGGCTGATGAAGCAAACGCTGAAAGGGTCTTCTTCGACACTGTGCACCCAACACAGCAGATCCACTCCCAATTGACGACCGAGTTTGAAACTACGGTTGCGGCCTCCGTTCCGCTCCCCGCGCCTGCCTTCCTACTTTTAGGCGCTTTAGGCTTCCTGGTGGCACAGCGGCGCAAGCTTCGGGCCGCTTGATCAACTGGATCACGGGGGCAACAAGACGCATCGGTTGCGGCCGATGCGTTTTCTTTACCGGCCGCTCAACAGGTCGATGATCCGCCGCGGCAGAGTGAGTTCTTCGAACACCTTGTGCAGATCCGCCTCAATCTCCTGAACGGGCGTCCATAATGACCCGAAGGAGAGTAAGTTGCGCGAATGCGGAATAGCGAGGTAAAGCCATTGGCCCTCCATCGCGGCGGCAACCGGCCTTGAGCTAACCGATCTGCCAAGCTCAAGCAGCCCAGCTGCAAAATGGTCATCGATAAAGGAGCGCGCTTGGTCGGTTTCTTTTGAGTAACAGGCTACTTCTGCGTCAAACCGCTCGATTCCGGTTTCAAACCGCTCCGTCTTCTTGCGGGTCGATGAAAAGAGCTCACCCAGCCACTCGCCCGCCGCATGGCCCCTCGGAACCATCAAGATCCGGGGCGACGGCCCGAAGATCTCAATCTTCATTAGGAGGCCTTTGAAGACGGTTCGTTGTCCGCTCCTGGTTCCACGTTTGGTTGCCAGTGTCGCTTCCGCCATGGCCCATTTCAGCCCCTTGTGGCTGCCCGCCATCGCGTCCTCTATCTCGGATTTCGAGAACTGAGGGACAACACCGCGATCCTCAAATTCGCAAAGCGCTATCTCCTCGCGGCCATAGATCATGTCGCCAAGGAACTCCGCCATGATCGGCAAGATCTCAGTGCCCAATCCCTTACGCCATTTCATTTGCTGGTAGGCCGCAATCATCGAGGCAACCATCAAGCAAACAATGCCCACTGCGACGCCTTTCGCGATCCCGGCGGAGAACACAACCAACAGACCCGCTAAAACCCCAAATGCGGCCACGCCGCCCGCACCCACGAACAAATTCCGCCGCCGCCGGATATGTTCAATCTCGCGCTTCTTGAGAATCGGAACGATCTTCTTTTGAAAGACTGGCTTGAAGCCTCGTTCTACTTCGGTCTGTTCGGTGAATGAGAATTCGCTGATCATCGCCACCTCGCCCATTGCCACCATCATGTCGCTCCCAGAGAGCGCTGGGTCAAGCCGCTCTGGCCGCAGGCGTCTACAGCGCTAACTTCCACGAGAGACAAACGGGAGAGCGTTATGACACTGGCAAAAGCAGCGCTTTTTGTGACTGGCGGCGTGACCCTCACTGCAGTCTTAGGCGCCTGCGCTTGGATCTACTCCACCAGCTCCGTCGAGCAGCCGAAATACGACATCGTGCGCTATGACGGTGCGATTGAGATCCGGGACTACCCTGAACTTGTCACCGCATCGGTAATCCGGACAGGAGAGCGGTGGGAGGCGGTACGCGCAGGTTTCCGTCCTCTGGCGGGTTACATCTTTGCCAAGGAGCGGCCAGGCGAGAAGATATCGATGACCGCGCCCGTGACCCAGCGCGCAGGAACCGGTGAAGACTGGACGATCCAGTTCATCATGCCCTCACAATACACGCTAGATGATTTGCCTGCCCCGACCCGCGCCGATGTTGCGTTGGGAACGCTCCCCGGAACCCAACGCGCTGCGATCCGCTTCTCAGGCGTGGCAACCGATGAGCTGATCGCCGAGCAAGAAGCTCTGCTGCGCGCTTGGATGGAGGACAACGGCATCACCCCCATCGGGGCGCCGATCTATGCCTATTACAACGACCCGTTCACACCTGGGTTCTTGCGCAGGAACGAAGTCCTGTTCGATCTGGAGACACCGAACTCGTAGATAAAACCGTGGCGCAGCGCCCGACCCTGGGAGGGCGTTTGCTGTCGGACTTTGACCCGATCACCTCGAAGCATCGATGCCGCTCATGCTACGAACTATATGGTCATGCGCCGTACCGGGGGGAGGGTCGCGAGCTGCCCGGTGATACCCGCCCGGCAACGAGATTCGAGCTAGCGAAACATAAATCCAGTTGTTCCACCGAGCCTGGCTTGATACACAAAATCTATGTCAGACATGCTCGACGATGACGATATACAGGGGGTCGTGGCAGAGCCTTTGGCCCGCGCCCTGGGTGATCGCTATCTGACCTATGCGCTCTCGACCATTATGCACCGCGCGCTGCCGGATGCCCGTGACGGTCTAAAACCTGTCCACCGCAGGCTCCTCTGGGCCATGCGCCAACTCCGCCTCGATCCGGCGCAAGGATACAAGAAATCGGCCCGTGTGGTCGGCGATGTTATCGGCAAGTACCATCCCCATGGCGACCAAGCGGTTTATGACGCGCTTGTCCGCGCCGCGCAGGATTTCTCACTCCGCTACCCTCTGATCGATGGCCAGGGGAATTTCGGCAATATCGATGGGGATGGCGCGGCTGCCTACCGCTATACCGAAGCGAAGCTCACCGAAGTGGCGACCTCGCTGCTGGAAGGTCTTGATGAAGACGCCTCGGACTTTCGGATCACCTTCAATGGCGAGGATGAGGAGCCCGAAGTCCTGCCCGCCGCTTTCCCAAACCTTCTGGCGAATGGTGCGAGCGGCATCGCCGTGGGCATGGCGACCTCGATCCCGCCGCATAATGCAGGTGAACTTTGCGAGGCGCTCCTGCACCTGATCCGCCATCCGGAAGCCCGCGCTGAAACCCTGGTCGAGATGATCCCCGGCCCGGACTTCCCAACCGGCGGGGTCCTCGTGGAACCGCGCGAGCAGATCCTTGAGGCCTATCGCACCGGGCGCGGCGGGTTCCGCCACCGCGCAGTTTGGGAGGTGGAAGATCTCGGCCGCGGCACATGGCAGATCGTCGTCACCGAGATCCCTTACCAGGTCCAACAGTCCAAACTGGTCGAACGCATCGCCGATCTGATCAACACCCGCAAGATCCCACTCCTCGGCGATGTCCGAGATGAAAGTGCCGAGGACATTCGCCTGATCCTGGAACCCAAATCCCGCACGGTCGATCCTGG
>JBCDAQ010000141.1:0-9799 GCA_039185285.1 Pseudomonadota bacterium | reverse complement strand
GCCTGTCGTTCGCCCATCACGTGGCCATCGAACATCACCAAGATGAGATCTTGGGACTATCTGATCGCATCTCGCTGTGTTGGCGGCCGCGATCTTCTTTCGTGACGGTATCCTGGATCTTTGGCAAAACTGGCAAACTCCGGAGTATAGCCACGGGCCATTGATCCCTCTTATTTCCGGATATCTCTTCTTGCGTCAGATGAAAACCGTGCCTGTAAATCAGGGCGTTGTCAGGGATCGTTGGCCCGGGCTACTGGTGCTCGGTTTCGCGCTTCTGCTTGGCCTCTTTGGTACAATCACGCAAATTCAGAAGTTCAGCGCATTGGCTCTTATCATATGGGTTTTCGGGATGATCCTGGTCAGCTTCGGCTGGTCGCGCGGGAAGCAGTTCTGGCCACCGGTTGTCCATCTGGCCTTCATGATGCCGCTACCTTTCTGGATTCACTGGAAAGTTTCTATCCTATTACAGGGGGTCTCGTCGGAACTTGGCGTCGCCTTGATCCAACTTATGGGCATCCCTGTTTTCCTCGACGGTCACATTATCGATCTTGGTGTCTACAAGCTCCACGTCGCCGAGGCTTGCTCGGGCCTGCGCTACATGTTCCCGATCATGAGCTTCACATACATCTTCGCGGTGCTCTATCAGGGCTCAATCTGGCACAAGATTATCCTGCTGATGGCGGCCGTCCCAATTGCGATTCTGATGAACTCGTTCCGGATCGGTGTGATTGGGATTATGGTCGACAACTACGGCATTGAGCATGCCGAAGGCTTCCTGCATTTCTTCGAGGGCTGGGTCGTCTTCCTGCTCTGCATTCTTGCAATGCTGGTTCTGGCACGCGTAATGCAGCGGCTAAGTGGTGACCGCCGTGCGTTCTCAGAAGTGCTCGACGTCGATACAGAAGGTCTTGGTGAGCAGCTGTCCCGGGTCAACGATATCCAACCATCCCGTGCGTTGATCGGCTCTGCGGCTGCTTTCGGCATTGCGGCTGTTCTCTACAGCCCTGTCGCTGGCAATGAGCCAACCCCAATTGAGCGGGAGCCATTCATCGCCTTCCCAAGTAAAGTGGGCGATTGGACCACGTTCTATCGGGGGGAGTTGGATCAACAGATCTCGGACATCCTGGGTGCCGACGACTATCTCTCTGTTAAGATGGGATCCCATACGCATTCCGCTCCGGTGGATCTGTTCGTCGCTTGGTATCGCGATCAAAATGGCGCGGGCATACACTCGCCAGAGGTGTGCATCCCTGCAGGTGGTTGGGAGATGTCCAACATCGAGCAAGTGCCGGTAGATGTCGCTCTCGACGGTCGGGAAGTTCCCCTCACTGTCCACGTAAACCGTGCGGTCATACAAAAGGGCGTAGACCAGCAGCTTGTGTATTACTGGTTTGATCAGGCTGGTCGGCGAACCGCCTCATCTTATGCGTCGAAGCTGTACTTGCTCTATGACGGCATCCAAACCGGTCGGAGCGACGGCGCTCTTGTCCGTCTGATCACGCCAATCGGAAAAGGTGAACCGATTGAAAACGCCGATGCTCGGCTCAAAGACATGATGCAAGAGGCGATGCCTCTGTTACCGCGGTTTATTGCGACCACGCTTTAAACTGGCCCAGCAACCAGATAGCGCCCGCGCAAAACGCGGTAGATACGAATAGGTAGAGTATGGAACAGGTCACTGCAGTCCGCGAGTTTATGGGGATCATACGTCGGCGCCTGCCGGTTCTGATGGTTCTCAGTGCGATCGGCGTCGGCGCATCGGCTTTCGTCGCTTATGTCCTTCCGCCTGTCTTCGAAAGCGAAGCGCGGATTTTGGTTGAGAGCCAGCAGATCCCGGACGAACTGGCCCGATCAACGGTTACGATTTCAGCGGCAGAGCGACTTCAGCTCATCGAACAACGCCTGATGACCAGAGACAATCTACTGCGCGTGATCGACGATCTTGATCTGTTCGCCGATCGTGATGACTTGTTGCTTTCGGAGAAGATTAAGCTTGTCCGTGGCGCCACATCGATCCGCCCGATCGAGCTGATCAGGGCGGGTGGGAACCGCAGGCAAGCCAACGGCGAGTTGTCTGCATTTACCATCAAGATTACGTACACGGCAGCGCCAGACGCCGCTAGGATCGCAAATGAGTTTGTGACGACGATCCTTGAGCAGAACTTGCGCGCCCGCTCGGAAAGAGCAACCGAAACCCGGACATTCTTTCAATCTGAGGAAGAGCGGCTCTCGCAGGAGCTATCGAACCTCGAAGTCGACATCACCACCTTCAAGAAAGATAATGAGAATTCACTGCCCAACAGCCTTGACCATCGGCGCAACGAGCTGGTTCGGCTCGCCGAAAGCCTGATTGGCTTCGACCGAAAGCTTCTGGAGCTCGAAGAGAGCAGAGCTAAGGTTCAAGCGAACCTGATCCAGCTCGATCTCGATCTCGTTGGTCCACAACTGTCGGAGGAAGAGCGGCAACTAAAGGCGCTTAAGAACCAATTGGTCCAACGCGAGGCGGTCCTAGCGCCGAGCCACCGGGAGATTAAGTCGCTCAAGGCCCAGATCGCGGCACTTGAAGGCGCCCTCCCGCAGGCTGAAACTGAGGATGGTGTGGTAACGGACCAAAAGAGCCTCCAGAAGGATTTCCTAGAGCGCCAGGTCGTGAACCTGGATACGCAGATTCAGTTCGTCCAAGACAGCAGGGTCGCCGTGGAGGAACGGATGAACGCGCTTGAGGTCTCGATCCAAGAAACGCCCAACATCGAGTTGCGGTTGAACGCAATGGAGCGCAAGCGTGAAGAGCTGTCTCAGCAACTAGTTGTCATAGCGCGCAAACGTGCTGATGCGGAAACGGGTGAGAAACTCGAGATCAACCGCCAAGCTGAGCGTTTCGAAGTAATTGAGAACGCAATCGTGCCTGACTTCCCGGTCTCACCGAACCGGCGGAAGATCCTGTTAATGGGCAGCGTCGCAAGCATTGTTTTGGCCGCGGCTCTGGCGTTCTTTATTGAGCTGATGAACCCGGCGATCCGTTCGGCTCAGCAACTTGAGCGTAAACTCGATCTGCGCCCCGTGGTCTCGATCCCCTATATCCGCACAGCGGGTGAACGCCGCCGCAGACGTGCTGTCTTTGCCTCAATCTTGATCGTTCTGGGCATAGGCGTCCCCGCTGCACTGGCAGCGATCGATCGATACTATCTACCGCTCGAGCTGGTCGGCGTTAAAATAGCCGAGCGTACGGGCCTTGATGAGGTGATCCGAGTATTGGAAAGCCGCCTTTGATAGGGAGCCAAGTTCTGGCGGAGCCTGCAGGACGATCGACTTGGCCGTCAACAAGTCAGAGAAATGACACGATTTTCTCTGATATTCCCGCAATTGGCGCACCAGAAGGGCGCATGGCCGTGTTCGAGGCCGCGAGAGAAGTCAAAAGGTGCGCGTAAAAGATGTATGAGAAATTCTTTGGCCTGACAGAACGACCGTTTCAGGTAATTCCTGATCCATCGTTCCTCTATTGGTCGGAGGCCCATTTGATGGCCTTCACCATGTTGCGCTATGGAATTCTCAGCGCTTCGCCACTGACCGTCGTAACCGGCGATGTTGGTGCCGGCAAAACGACCCTCCTGCGCCAACTCCTCGAAGAGTTCCCAAACGACTTGACCGCCGGGCTGATCTCAAATTTGCAGTCGGGTAAAGGTGAGTTGCTCGAATGGGCTCTAATGGCGTTCGAACAGCCTTACCACGGGACCCATGTCGAGCGCTTCCAGCGCTTCCAAGACTATGTGATCGAAACATATGCAGCAGGAAAACAGGTCGCGCTGATTGTCGATGAGGCGCAGAACTTGGACATCGGCCAGTTGGAAGAGTTGCGGATGCTCTCGAATATCAATGCCGAGAAAGATCAACTCTTACAGATCATTCTGGTTGGACAGCCCGAGTTGCGCGAGATTTTGGCGCAACCGCAAATGCGCCAGTTCTCTCAGCGGATCACATCTGACTTCCACCTGGAGGCTCTAAAGTCGCACGAGGTACAGGCCTATATTGAACGCCGTCTGGCGGTTGCAGGAGCTCAATGGGAAATCTTTCCGCCAGCAACTGCAGAGCTGGTGGCTCATGTGACCCGCGGGATCCCGCGACTGATCAATGTGCTTTGCGATCTCTGCCTTGTTTACGGCTTCGCTTCTGATCGCAAAGTGATCGACACTGATCTGCTCCGTGAGCTTATGGCCAGCACGGAGCGCAATGGGATATTCAATCAGTTCACACCGCTTAGCTCACAACCGACCCTGGTATCGACCGAGGGTTCGGCGGGTAGCGGGCCAGGAAGTGGTTGATCGAATAATGCAGAAATGTCCCGCATGACTATGTGGGACGAACCGACCTCATAATGGTATGAGGCTGGCACGACAAAGAACAACAGGAGACCACGAATGGTCGAGCGGTTGAAAGTTGCTATTCAGAAGGCCCAAGCTCAGCGCAACGAGGCGCGTGCCGCGGCGCCGAGCCCAATGCGCAGCGCCGAGCGGACTGGTCTCAGCCCGTCGCAAACCGAAGATGCCGAACGTGCGGCAATCTGGGATTCGCTCGAAGAAATCGAATTGGATCCAAAGGCGCTCGAAGACAACCGTGTGGTCAGCCATGCGAAGAATGAGCCAGCCTACATCGCTTTCGACGTGCTTAGGACCCGGATCCTAGCTGCGTTTCAACGTCATGGTTGGAGCCGGATCGGCATCACATCACCGACCAAGAGCTCAGGCAAAACCTTTGTCTCGACCAACCTCGCTCTGTCTATGACGCGCAGTCAGCAACAACGCGCGGTCTTGATGGATATGGACCTCCGTCTCCCGAACGTGGCGAAGACGATGGGGATTAAGAATGTGGACTCAGCTCGGTGGTTTCTAACCGGCGATGTCCCGCCTGACGAGTTCTTCCGTCGGGTTGGTCCGAATTTGGCTCTCGGATTGAACGATAAGCGTGTCCGCGATTCCGCGGAGCTGATCTTGGACCAATCCACGGGGGATGCCTTGTCGCGAATGCGGCGGGTCTTGCAGCCTGATGTCGAGATCTACGATCTGCCTCCCATTTTGGCCTGCGACGACGTGATGGGCTTCCTACCCCAGGTTGACTGCATGCTCCTGGTCATTGGCGGCGGCTCTACCCGAGCTGATGAGATTGTAGAATGTGAGCGGATTCTTAAGGACCAAACGCAGCTTTTGGGTGTCCTTTTGAACAAAGCCGAAGACCCAGATCCGACACAATACGGTTATGGCTACGGCTATGGCTACGGCTACTACTAGGGTTAGCGCTGAGGGGTTGACGGCCTACTGCGGCTGAAACCCCACGGTCATATCTATTTGGCGAATCGGGTGGTGGACCTGGTCGGAAAAAGTCAGTAGTTTCCGGGCAATCGAGATGAATCTTGTGATGATCAATCTCGAAAGATCGTAGAGCGGGGGATCGTAATGCAGAGACTCATCAAGAATTTCGCCCTGATTTTGGGCCTGATCGTTGTCACAAGCGGCTTCACAGTGCAGGCGGCTGAGGACGAAGGTCCATATCTCCTTGCTCCTGGAGACATTGTTGACATCACCGTTCTTGAAGACCCCGAGTTGAACCGAACCGTTCTGGTACGTCCTGATGGGAAGATCGCGCTGCCGATCTCTGGCACCCTAACAGCGGAGGGACGCAGCCCAGAGCAGCTGATGCGCGTCATTCGTAGTCGGCTCGCGAGCAACTTCATCGAGCCGCCCAATGTGACGGTTTCGCTGACCTCGATCGGCCAAGAAGAACCGGATGCAGATGAAACTCTCTCGGTCTACGTGCTTGGCGAAGTACAACGTCCCGGTCGTTACGACTATCGTGATGATGAGACCCTCAACATTCTGCAAGCGTTGACGCTAGCTGGCGGCCCTGGTCCCTTCGCCGCTCGTAGCCGGATCCAGGTCCGTGAAATGCGCGAAGAGATCGAGACCCTACGCCTGTTTGACTATGATGCGGCAGAAGACGGACTTCTGAACACAGGTAGCGATCTTGAAGATCTTGCGGACGAGGCCGTGATCATTGTTCCCGAACGTGGGCTGTTCGAATAGGTGGCAGGGATGACCCGATAAGGGTCCCATCATGATCAAACGCACCATATGCGCCACCGCCGGGCTGATTTTCGCACTAGGGCAAACCGTGGCTCAGGCTCAAACCGCTCCGCAGCCAGTCGCCAAACCAATTGGTCCAGCGGTCGATTGGAACTTAAGAGGTTTCGCTCGACAACGTTTCGAGTTTGACAGTAACCGTCAACTCGATGCTGATTCAGAAGGCGCGATCTACGGCTCCCTTTCGACTTTGGGTTTGCGACTGGATGCGCGCACCAAACGCTCCCTCCTAAGTCTGAATGCAGGGGTCACAGCACGGGTATTTGGCGGACCGGGAGATACAGATAACCTCTCGCGCTTCGATCCAGAAATCTCCGCGAGCCATGTCTACGCCGGTAAAGACTACTCCATCTCAAATGGGCTTTCGTTAGATGTTCGGCCCACAACGGAGACTCAATTCGAAGACTCTGGAATTGTTGAAGATCAAGCCAACCAGTTCACCTTCGCCTACAATACCGGCTACACTCAGTCGATCAACGCACGGAACAGTTGGAGCTTGAGCGGCGACGTACGGGTGATCCGGTTTGACGAAGATGTCGATGGTCTTGCTGAAAGTGAGCGCGTGGGTGTCAATACCTCTTGGCAGCACGCTCTGTCTCAAACCACCTCAGTCTTTGCGTCCTCTGGCTTTCGCTATTTCAATTCCGACAATGAAACGACCAGCCAAACGGTCGACTTCACCACCGGAGTTAACCACCAAAGAACCTCACGCCACAACTTTGGCGCAACAGGTGGTTTCAGTGTCGTTCGGATCGAGGACGGAGACGCACCGGGCGAACCGACAGAAGTCAATGTTGGTTTCAATGGTGGCGCGTCCTTTGACTATGCGATTCAACGCTTCAATGCAGGAATTGATTTCTCGCAAAGGATTGACCCCAGTTCATCTGGCGATGTCGATGCCTTCACCCGGCTTTCTGGGGCCCTTTCCTACCAGCTGACGCCCTTTTCGACCCTTTCCGGTAACCTGAACTTCACTCGAAGAACCGCGATCTCGGATGCAGATGCAGCAAATGATCCTAATGGACAGTTTCTGTCGCTTGGTCCGAGGTTCACTACACGGCTCACAGATGACGTGAACCTCAGTCTCGGCTACCTATTCCGACTCGACGCTGACGAAGACAGCGATATCGGTACAGGCCACCAGCTCTTCCTGACAATCAGCAAGAACTTTGAAGTGATCGAGTAAAGCGACCACCCGTCAAATTATGGTCACGTTAACGCGCGAAGCCTTGTTCCCTCGTCGAGACGGTCTGCTACCGCGTTGACCTTTTTGGTATGATTGTCCGATAGAAGGCTTTGAAATGTTCCGGCGCGATGCGCCCTCTGCGATAGGATGCTTGTTCTATGACCTGGCTAATCTCTCCGTTTCGCACGGTTTTTGTTACGTTCTCGCTCCTACTTCTGGTTGCTGCTTGTGATAGCGCTGAGGACCGGGCTGAGAAGCACTATCAGAGCGGGTTGGAGCTTGCTGAGGCAGAGCCCGAAAAGGCGATGCTAGAGTTTCGAAATGCCGTCAAGTTGTCTGAGAACCATGTCGGCGCTCATTTCCAACTCGGCATTTTGATGGAAGATCAGAACAACCTGCCCGAAGCTTATCGTAGGTTTTCAAAAGTCGTCGATATCGAGCCAGAACATGTGGACGCTCGGATCAAGGTTGCTCGCCTGTTGATGGTCGACAATGCTGCCGATCGCGCAGCGAACGAGATCGATATCATCCTACGCCTCGATGATGGACGATCAGAGGTCTATGCGCTCCTGGCGGCGATTAAACTGAACGAGAACGATCTACCAGCGGCTCGCGAGGCGCTCGATAAATCTCTGGAGCTTGATCCGAATGATCCAGATGCTGCGGTTGGTGAGTCTTCCTACTTCTTCCGCACAGGCCAGCATGCGAAGGCACTCGCCCGAGTGAATGGCGCGCTCGAACAAACACCACGTGCTGTCGCTTTGCATCTAACCAAGCTCCAAACCCTTGAGCGGATGGGCGAAATGGAAGATTTGGGAGATCACCTCCAAGTTATGGTGGACACATTCCCTGATGCCATTCGGTTCCGCCAAGCGTATGTTAATTGGGCAGTGCGGATGGAACGGCCAGAGGTCGCTGAGCAGCAGTTGCGGGTCCTTGTTGACTTGCAGCCCGATCGTGATCCTCCCGTAACTGACCTTATCCGCTTCATCCGCAGCGAGCGGGGTGACGGCGATGCGCGCGTCGCTTTGGTCGAACTGATTGAGAAGTCCGAGGATCCAGAACGGCTTCGGCTTCTGCTCGCCAAGTACGATGTCGAGATTGGAGATCGCGAACGCGCGATCGAAGATCTCACAGCTATGATTGCAGAGGATCCGAGAGGTGCGAACCGTGCCAGGATGGAGTTGGCGCGGTTGTACTACACCGACCAAAACATGGAAGCAGCCGATCAGCTCGTCGAAGGGGCCTTGAAAGAGGATGGCCGGGACGTTGATGCACTCGCCCTGCTTGCTGCGCGCCAGATCGACAACGACCAGCTTGAGATCGCGACCCAGACAATCCGGAAAGGCCTCAACGAGGCACCAAGCAATGTTCGGCTGCTCCAACTCGCTGCGCGCGCACAGGAACTTTCCGGAAACCTGGATCTAGCGAATGACCGTCTCGCGGCGGCAATGCGCGCATCAGACTACGATGTGGACGTTGTTGAGCGGTATGTGCAGTTCTTAATCCGACTCGGCCGTTTTACGTCGGCAGAAACGGTTCTGTCGGATGCTGTGCGCCGCAAGCCTGGTGACCGAGATTTACTCGATCTGCTTGGCTTTACCCGAATCCGGCTTGAAGACTGGATTGGTGCAGAGGCGGCGGCTGAGGAACTCAGACAGTACGATGCAGAGCGTGCGCAGCAACTCTTTGCTGCGATCCTGCTTGGACAAGAGAAGTTCGACGAAGGCGCTGATCTGCTTCGAAACTTGCCGGAGGATGAACGCCGCCGTGCGGCGTCGATCGCTGCCCTGATGCAAACTTATTTGCGCGACGGCGAACTCGAGGAAGGCATCACATTCTTGGACGATCTGCTGACTGATAATCCTGAAGACCTTCAAGCACTCGGCCTAAGAGGCAACATCTACATCATCGAAGAAAAGTATGACGAAGCGGAAGCGAACTATCGCCGGATTCTGGAGATTGATCCCGGCAATGGCGGCGCGCATTCGGCCCTGTCCCGTCTCTTCGCGATCACAGGTGATGCGGAGAAATCCGAAGGTGCGCTGATGGCGGGTCTCGAGGCGTCGCCAAATAGCATCGTTCTTCTTAGCCGCCTCGCGCAGCTCCGCGAGGTTCAAGGGCGGTTCGATGACGCGATCGAGGTCTATGAAGAGCTTTACAAGCGGGTTCCAGACTCACTCCTCGTCGCGAATAACCTGGCCAGCCTGCTTTCTGATCATCATGCTGATGATCGGCTCGCTGTGGAACGCGCTTATACGATCGCGAGCCGACTGAGGCCGTCTGAATTGCCTCAATACCGCGATACCTATGGTTGGACACGCTATCTTAAAGGCGAGTACGAGGAGGCGCTTGAAAAAATTGCTCCGGTGATCGAGGCCCTACCGACCAATCCTTGGGTGCACTACCATCTTGGGATGATTTATCTCGCACTCGAGCGCAAGGATGACGCGAAAAGCCACCTAGAACAGGCGCATACCTT
>JBCDAQ010000140.1:0-9923 GCA_039185285.1 Pseudomonadota bacterium | reverse complement strand
GGTGGATTCTTTTGATTTCTCCCGCATTTTATTCAGAGGTTTATCCACAAAATCGAGATTTGTTGAATTTTTTGGCCGGAGTCATGGCTCTGTGCCAAAACCGTCACAAAAGGTACACACGATTTCACTAGGTGGGTCAGCGTGAAATCGCCCTCGACAGAGATCTCTGGAGACAATCTATGAAACGCACCCTTCTCAGCACCGCTGCTGTTCTTGCTGGTCTTGCAGTGGCCGGCGCTGCCCAGGCCCGTGACACGATCCAAATCGTCGGTTCGTCCACCGTGTTCCCGTTCTCGACTGCTGTTGCCGAAACCTTCGGTAAAATCACCGAGTTCAAAACACCGGTTGTTGAATCGACAGGCTCAGGCGGTGGTCTGAAGCTCTTCTGCGCCGGCGTTGGCGCTGAGCACCCAGACATTACCAACGCGTCGCGCCGCATGAAGGCGAAAGAGTGGAAGCTCTGCAACGAAAACGGTGTCACCGAAATCGTTGAGTCGGTTGTTGGCTTCGACGGTATCGTCGTTGCGAACGCCAAGAGCGCGACCACCTTCAGCGGCCTGACCCGTGAAGTTCTCTTCAAAGCACTGGCCAAAGGCCAAGGCGAGCCAGAGAAGTGGTCGGACATCGACCCATCGCTGCCGGCAATCAAAATCGAAGTTCTCGGCCCTCCCCCATCGTCGGGCACCCGTGACGCTTTCGAAGAGCTGGCCATCCAAAAAGGCTGCGGTGCAGCTGGCCTCGAGAAAGCTGTCTGCAAAAAAGTCGAAATGCGTGACGACGGCGCTTACGTCGACGCTGGTGAGAACGACAACCTGATCGTTCAAAAGCTGACTGCGAACCCAGATGCCGTTGGCGTCTTCGGTTTCTCGTTCCTCGACCAAAACGCTGACAAGCTCAAAGGCGCTGTCATCGGTGGCGTCGAGCCGACCTTCGAGAACATCGCATCGGGCGACTACCCAGTGTCGCGTTCCATGTACTTCTATATCAAGAAGGCTCATGTCGGCGTCATCCCGGGCATCGAAGAGTACGCGTCTGAGTTCGTTGCAGAGCGTGCATCGGGTGACGAAGGCTACCTGACCGAAAAAGGTCTGATCCCGCTGCCGGTCGCTCAGCACAAAGAGAACGCAGCTCGCGTGACCTCGCTGACCGCTATGACCGGCAACGAGAAACTGAAGTAACTCAGTCTTCTGGGCGGGGTCTTCCCCGCCCAGTTTTTCTGACGCCCTCGCGGTGCTGAGCGAGCGGTCGCTCGCGGCTCCCAAAGGCGGACAGAGCTCGGGGGGAGCCAGACGATGATCTCGATTTCGTTGTTGGCGATGGTGCTTCTAGCGATGATCGCTTTCGTCATCGGACGAAGTCGCGCCGTCGCCGCCGCTGGTGGAAAAGCAGCAAGTCTGCATTCCCGGCCAGGCTATCACGGACTTTACTGCCTTTTATGGGTTTTGCTTGTGGGCCTGGGTGTCTTCCTAGTGCTCAACTCGGTCATGTCCTCCTATGTGGGCAGCGAGATGCAAGCGGCCGTCGCCGCCGCAGCCCCAGAAATGCGCCAGATTGAGCGTGATCTTGTGATCTCGGATGCAGCGAGCATCGTGACCGGCGGGATCGCTTCGAAAACCGATGAGCTGAGACAGGAGTTATCGATCCTCTACGCCTCGGTGAGCACGACCCGAGACTGGGTCGTCTCAGTCGGCGTTCTCGCGGCCGCAGGCGTCGCTTTCTTTCTCACTCTACGCCAGCTCAACATCGGCTTTCGCGCCCGGAACCGGTCAGAGCGGATCCTGACGATCATCCTGCAGGCCTCGGCGGCCATCGCAATCCTGACGACCATCGGGATCGTGCTCTCGCTCATGGGCGAGACGCTGAACTTCTTCATCGTTCAGATCGATGGCAACTGGGCCAGCTTCTTCTTCGGCACCACGTGGAGCCCACTATCCGGTGTGCATACCGGCGAGATGGATCATAACAAAGTCGGCTCTATCCCGCTGTTCGCGGGGACGCTGATGATTACCATCATCGCGATGGCGGTCGCGGTGCCAATCGGCCTCTTTGCGGCAGTTTACCTTTCGGACTTCGCGTCGCCCGCAGTGCGCAACTGGGCGAAACCACTCCTCGAGATTCTGGCTGGGATCCCAACGGTTGTCTACGGCTTCTTCGCGGCGATCACGGTTGCGCCTTTCATTCGCGACACCGGCCAGGCGATTGGTCTGGACGTCTCGGCACAGTCGGCCCTTGCGGCGGGCGTCGTGATGGGGATCATGATTATCCCCTTCATCTCCTCACTGTCGGACGATGTGATCAACGCGGTTCCACAGAGCTTGCGGGATGGTTCTTATGGCTTGGGTGCGACCAAGGCTGAAACCATGCGCAAGGTGATCCTACCCGCAGCTCTTCCCGGCATCGTCTCGGCGGTTCTGCTTGGTATTTCTCGTGCCGTTGGTGAGACAATGATCGTGGTGATGGCGGCAGGCCAGGGCGCGAACCTGACCTTGAACCCGCTCGAGGAGGTCACCACCGTCACCGTACAGATCGTGATGCTAATCCTTGGCGACACGGATGCGTCGACCGCAGCGGGACCCGCCTATACGTTGGGCTTCGTCCTGTTTTTTGTCACCCTGATCCTGAACATCGTCGCGCTCCGGATCGTCCGGCACTACCGCGAAATGTACGATTGAGGAGCCTGATCTATGACAACGACAGTTGATATGACAGCGCTCTCTGCTCGCCACACGTCCGAGGCTGCAAATCGTCGCTCACGCCAGCGCCACTGGGCGGAGTGGCGGCTTAAGGCATATGGCATCATCGCCATTGTTTTGGCCGCCTGTGCGCTTGGGATCCTGATCTCGACTGTGGTCACAAAGGCCGCGTCGGTGGTCTATGAATACTACCTCGACATCGATCTAGAGGTGATCGTCGAGGACAGCGACATGGAGCGCTTGCGCAACCCGGACCCGGCGTTCCGCGCCGTACTCGACAAACCGGTGCGCGAGGGTCTCAAAGCGATGGTGGGTCGCAGCGTGACACGGTCCGAGCGTCGTCAGCTCTATGCGCTCCTCTCGGCCGATGCCGGTCTTGAGCTAGGTGATGCCGTCAAAGCGGACCTCAAGCTGGTGGGCAAACAGTATCTTTACCCGGCCCTTCTGGATGATGAGCTTCAAATGTACATGAAGGGAGGCTTCGGCACCCTTCAGGATGCAGGAAGTGGCGGTACCCTGGTCATCAAAGAGTTTGGCGACAGTGTTGAGCTGCGCTTTGAAGGCGGCGGTCTGGAGCGCGCCCGCGAAGCACTCCGCGATGATCTGGTAAACCAGGCCCGCTTGGCCCGACGCGAAGCCGCTCGCCAGGACAACGCGATCCGTGTGACCCAAGGCAGCCTCGCGGATGCCACCGATGATGCCGAGCGAGAAAGCCTACAATCCGCGCTCGATGGGTTCACCGGCCGTCGGGATGCAGCGCTGCAACAAGCAGCGGAATTGGATGCTCAAGCATCCGATCCGAACGCAACGCTGACCATGAATGACACCCATCCATCGCTGCTGGTTTCTGCGAATGGCGGCTGGATGAAAGTCACAGCGCTGTCACCGGAAAAGGCCGACGCCATTGTTATGGAGGCGCTCGAGGATCTGTCACCTTCGAAAGAGGGTGAATGGACCGCCGATTTGATGGAGCGTCCAGAGAACTCGCGCAACGTCTCGGACCAACAGATCGTCTGGATCGAGGACTTCATCCGTGCGGGCCGGCTCGAGCGCAAGCTGAACGAGCGGTTGTTCACCAGCACCGACAGCTCGAATGCCGAGCTTGCTGGTATCTGGGGTGCCATGGTCGGCTCCTTCTGGACGATGATCGTGACCTTCACACTTGCCTTCCCGCTGGGCGTGATGGCCGCGATCTATCTCGAGGAGTTTGCGCCTAAGAACTGGATCACCGATCTGATCGAGGTGAACATCAACAACCTCGCGGCGGTTCCCTCGATCGTCTTTGGCCTCTTCGGGATTACGGTGCTGATCACCGGCGTTCAACTGTTTGGGATTGATCTCTTCGACGGCCTTTTGAAGGCAATCACGAATGATCCGCGCTCGACACCCTTGGCGGGTGGGTTCGTCCTGGCGCTTATGAGCCTGCCGACAATCATCATCGCGGGCCGTGCCTCGATCCGGGCGGTTCCGCCGTCGATCCGGGATGCCGCACTGGGTGTTGGGGCCTCGAAGCTGCAAACCGCGACCCATCATGTGATGCCTCTGGCGATGCCAGGGATTCTCACAGGCTCGATTATCGCCATGGCGCAAGCCTTGGGGGAAACAGCGCCCCTAATCATTATCGGGATGAACAGCTTCATCCAGCAGGCCCCTACAGGCCCGACGGACAAAGCGAATGTCCTGCCTTCGCTAATCTATCTATGGAATAACAACTCGGAGCGCCTTTTTGATGGTAAGACTGCTCTTGCCATTGTGGTGCTTCTACTGTTCCTCATCGCGATGAATGCCTTGGCAGTGCTTCTGCGCAAGCGCTTCGAGCGTCGCTGGTGAGAACCAAGATATGGGACAATGACGATGGAAACTGAGTACAAAATCACAGCCCGGAGTGTCGACGTCCGATACGGCGAGGCGCATGCAATCAAAGGTGTCGATATCGATATCGAAGACCGCGCGGTGACGGCCTTCATCGGTCCGTCAGGCTGCGGTAAGTCAACTTTCCTGCGTTGCCTCAACCGGATGAACGACACCATCGACATCTGCCGGGTTACTGGCGAGATCAGCCTTGATGGTGAGGACATTTACGCGAAGACCATCGATCCCGTGCAATTGCGCGCCCGCGTTGGCATGGTGTTCCAAAAGCCAAATCCGTTTCCGAAGTCGATCTATGACAATGTCGCTTACGGTCCGCGGATCCATGGTCTTGCATCGAACAAGGCCGAGCTCGACGACATCGTTGAGCAATCGTTGCGCAAGGCTGCGATCTGGACCGAAGTGAAGGATCGTTTAGACGAGCCGGGCACGGGCCTCTCCGGCGGCCAGCAACAACGCCTTTGCATCGCCCGCGCCATCGCCACCGCGCCGGAAGTGCTGCTGATGGACGAGCCTTGCTCGGCGCTGGACCCGATCGCAACTGCCCAGGTTGAGGAGCTCATCGACGAGCTTCGGGAAGGCTATTCGGTGGTGATCGTTACCCACTCGATGCAGCAGGCGGCCCGCGTCAGCCAGAAGACCGCCTTCTTCCACCTTGGCGAGGTTCTAGAATACGGCGAAACATCCAAAATTTTCACCAATCCGGACCACGAGAAAACGCAGCAATACATCACTGGACGCTTTGGATGAGGCGCCCCTCAGGGCTTAGGTAGATGCGACTATGAACCCCCACATTGTCACCTCATTCGACGACGAGCTGAAGGAGATCTCTGCACGGATCTCTGAGATGGGCGGTATGGCCGAAGAACAGCTCAACCGTGCACTCGAAGCGGTCGCAACGCGCGACAGCGAAATGGCGAGCGAAGTGATTGCCAATGACAAACGGATCGACGAGTTGGAAGTCCACCTCGAAGAACTGGCCATCCAGCTTCTGGCGCTTCGCCAACCGATGGCGAGTGATCTTCGCGAGGTTGTGGCGGCGTTGAAAATCGCGTCGGCCTTGGAGCGGATCGGTGATCTCTCAAAGAACATCGCAAAGCGGTCCAGGTACTTGAACGAAAGTCAGCCGATCAAAGTGTCGAAGTCGATCGTTCGAATGGGTCGGCAAACCCAAACTCTGGTTGCCGAGGTCCTCGATGCCTACACAGTTCGTGACACAGCTCTAGCCGTCAGTGTCTGGAAGCGCGATGTCGACATTGATGAGATGTACAATTCGATCTTCCGCGAGCTCATCACCTACATGATGGAAGACAATCGCACGATTGAACTTTGCTCGCAGCTTCTGTTCGTGGCCAAGAACCTGGAGCGGATCGGGGATCACGCGACCTTTATCGCCGAGATGATTTACTTCGTAGCAGAGGGACAACCTTTGGGAGACGATCGGCCGAAAGGCGATCCTCTGGGTGAATTCCCCGATTTAGATCAACTGTGAAGAACGGGAAGACGGACATGTCGGCACGGGTGCTGGTTGTTGAGGATGAAGAGGCGCTGGCCGCGCTCCTAGAATACAATCTCGGCAAAGAGGGATTTACCGTTCGGCTCTCTGGCGACGGAGAAGATGCTCTGTTGGCGATCCAGGAGGATCAGCCCGATCTGGTGCTGCTGGACTGGATGCTGCCAGGGCTTTCGGGGATTGAGATCTGCCGCTGGATTCGGGCAAGAGCTGAAAGCAGGGACACGCCGGTGATCATGCTGACCGCGCGCGGCGAAGAAGAAGATAGGATTCGCGGTCTTGATACGGGTGCAGATGACTACCTGACAAAGCCGTTTTCAGTGCCCGAACTGATCGCGCGCGTGCGTGCACTGCTCCGCCGCGCGCGCCCGACGCTCTCTGCTGAAGTGGCAACGTTTGGCGATCTTACGCTTGATCGTGAAACCCGTCGGGTGCGTCGGGCTGAACGCGAGGTCCATCTTGGGCCAACCGAGTTTCGTTTGCTGGATTGCTTGATCCAACGGCCAGGACGCGTCTTCTCGCGCGAACAACTTCTGGATCTCGTCTGGGGCCGTGATGTCTATGTCGAGGCGAGAACCGTCGACGTTCATGTCGGCCGCTTGCGCAAAGCTCTGAACCGGCGCGGCGAGCGTGACCCAATCCGCACAGTACGTGCAGCAGGCTATGCATTGGATGAAACCTATAATGCCTGAAGCTAAAGGAGCGCGCGTTCCGCGCGCACGGCTATGCTGATCCTAGAAAACGCCGTTCTTTCAGAACAGCGTTTTAGCGGATCAGAATTGCAAACTCGCAGCAGTGCACCATCGATCGGTCTAAATGCTGTTGCTCTGCAACGGCATTTTCTCCGATCGAAAAAGAGACGTATGCGCGCGCTGCGCGCCTTCCTTTTGGTTCGATCAATCACTCGCGATGCGGGTCAGGATTTCCGTTGTGTTCCTCGATAGTTTTGGCTGGTCTAGGAGCCGTTGAATCTCACCTTTCATCTTCTCGCGCCGGCCTGGTTCGTAACGCCGCCAAGTCTCAAAGACACCTGCGAGCCGGGCAGTGGTTTGCGGGTTTACCGGGTCTAGTTTGATCAACCAGTCGGCAACAAATCGATAGCCCGAACCGTCTGCTGCGTGAAAGCCCGTCGGGTTAGCCATCGCGAAGACACCGACTACACTGCGGAACTTGTTGGGGTTCTGCCAGTTAAATGCCTCATGCTCAGTTAAGGCGGTTACCCGATCAACTGCGCCTGGCTCTGGATTCATCGCTTGGAGCGACAGCCATTTATCCATCACCAAGCTATCCGAACGCCATTGATCATAGAAAGACGCCAGCGCGGCCTCTGCGCCCTCTGCCCCGTCGTGCACCAGGGCCGCCAAAGAGGCGAGCTGATCGGTCAGATTGTTTGCCGCATAAAACCGTGTCTCCGCGAGTTTCTTTCCGCCATAGGTTCCTGCAGCCATCAGCGACATGGCCCGGTTTCGAAGCGCGCGTTTACCCGCGCTGTCCGCATCCGGTGAATAAGCGCCGGGGACGTCTAAGCTGTCATGGGCTGCCGTCAGCCCCGGCTGCAACCTCAGACCGAGCGCGGCACGCATGGTTTGAACGGCTTGATGTATCGGATCAGGATTGACTGGGATATCGCGGCTCGCCAAATCACCTGCCAATTCGTCTTCGCCGGGCACGTCGAGAATAAGGGCTTTGAACGCCGGATCGAGCGAGGGGTCTTCCAGGACCCGCTCTAAACCTACACTCCAAGCCTCGGGCACTGCTTTACCCGCCATCACGTCATGGGCGATTTCGACGGCAAGCTCGCGACCAGCCTCCCAGCGGTTGAAAGGATCCGTGTCATGGGTCAGCAGAAAAGCGCGATCTATATCGGTCTGTGCTCGCTCCAACATAATCGGTGCGGAGAACCCCCGGTTGATCGACAATCGCGGGCGTCCATCCGCGCCAGTTTCATCACCAGGCCCACTCGCGGGGCTCCAGACCCAGTGGCTGTTAGACTGCGTCAACTGGTAATGGGCCTCTGGCGTTGCCAAAGTGAGCGCTTGGGTGGCGGCAATCTCATGACCATCGGGGCCGAGGGCGCCGACAGCTAACGGAATCACCATAGGATGTTTCTCGGCTTGCCCGGGCGTTGGTGGGATCTGCTGTGAGAGGCTGAGTGTCAGGGTCTCGCCATCCCAAGTCTCCCGCGTGGTGACCCGAGGCGTTCCCGCCTGACCCCACCAGAGCGCGAACTGCGCGAGATCGATCCCGCAAGCATCCTCAAAACAGGCCCGGAATTGTTCGATCGTACAGGCCTGCCCGTCGTGGCGCTCGAAGTAGAGATCCAGTGCCTTTCGATAGCCCTCAGCCCCGACCAGCGTGTGGAGCATGCCAATCACCTCGGCGCCTTTCTCGTAGACCGTCGCGGTGTAAAAGTTATTGATCTCGACATACTCTTCGGGGCGGACGGGATGCGCCAACGGGCCTTCATCCTCGCGGAACTGGCGGGCGCGGAGTTGCTTGACCGACTTGATCCGCTGCACCGCCGCCGAGCGTTCATCGGATGAGAACTGCTGATCGCGAAAGACGGTCAGCCCTTCTTTGAGGCAAAGCTGGAACCAATCGCGGCAGGTGATCCGGTTGCCCGTCCAGTTGTGGAAATACTCATGGGCCACAATCGCTTCGATCAGCGCATAGTCTGTATCCGTCGCAGTCTGAGGGCTCGCCAGCACGTATTTCGAGTTGAAGATGTTGAGGCCCTTATTCTCCATCGCGCCCATGTTGAAGTCTTCCACGGCGACGATCATGAAGAGGTCGAGGTCATATTCCCGACCATAGGCCACCTCATCCCAGCGCATGGAGCGTTTCAGGCTGTCCATGGCATAGGCGCATTTATGCTCATCGCCGGGGCGCACAAAGACTTGTAGTTTGACGTCGCGACCCGAGGTGGTGGTGAACTCATCGTCATGAGAAACCAGCTCGCCCGCCACCAGCGCGAAGAGATAGGCGGGCTTTGGCCAAGGATCCTCCCAGGTGGCAAAATGGCGGCCATCGGCCAACGCGCCCTGCTCAACCGGATTGCCGTTTGAGAGCATGACCGGGACCGCCGCGGCCTCCCCCTCGATCCTGACGGTGAAGGGCGCCATCACATCCGGGCGGTCGGGGTAGAACGTGATCTTTCGGAAGCCTTCGGCCTCGCACTGGGTGCAGTACATGCCGTTGGACAGATAGAGGCCTTCAAGCTCGGTATTCGCCGCTGGGTCAATTTCGGTCTCACACACCCAAGTAAAGCTGTCTGGCAGCGGGGAGGTGATCTTAAGCCCTTCATCATCGATCTCTGGCTCCACCGGCGCACCGTCGATCTTGGCACCTCGGAAAGTCAGCTTCCGGCCATGCAGCTCAAACGGCGCATCCGCGCGATCCGGGTTGCGCCGGAACTGGATCTTGGCCGTGACCAGGGTCGCCGAGGGTGCGAGGTCAAAGGTCAGATGCACATTTTCGACCCACCAGGCAGGCGGCAGATAGTCCTTTAGCCGGGTTGGTGTCTGCTGGGGGGATTGGTCGGTGCGCATCGGCGGATCTCCTGCTGGCTTAAGGCACACATAGCGCTACAAGACACGGGTTCCTAGAGCCGATCCCTTTCGCTAGAAGCATGGCCGAGCAGTTGCCGGAGAACCAAATGGCCCGGGCCAAGACATCAAAGCGGAAAAACCCGCCAAAGAAACGCAAGGCGCCCTCGAAAAAGGCGGCGCAAGGAGCGCGTTGGCAGGTCTATACGCTGGCTATCTTAGCGGTGCTTCTGGTGGTCAGGCTGGCGGTGAATGCCATGGGTCTGGTTCCTGTGCATTTCGACGAGGGTCAGTATTGGGCCT
>JBCDAQ010000139.1:0-9960 GCA_039185285.1 Pseudomonadota bacterium | reverse complement strand
TTACCATAGATAGACGACCGACCAAAGTTAAGGTTCAGTGGGTTGTCGCTATCCAGCGATGGCAACCACTCGAAACCAAGCTCACCGATCGTGGTCACCCGGTCTGCTCCAAGAACTCGATCGAAGAAGGCAACAACAGAGGCCTGACCCCGAACTTGGTTGGTCGTGATGAAACCATCGACCAAAGTGCCCCCAGCGACTCCCGCAAAAAGCGCGTCAGCCGGGTTCTCAATCCCTGCGATGGCAGAGTTACCAAGCGTTGCCGCAGCCAACGTAAGGTCATTTGTGTTGATCTGCACCGGTTGATCGGGCCGATAGCTCACTTCACCCGAAACGGCGAGACCGAACAACGTGGTCGCCGCACTCAGCCCGAAAGTGTGAATGTTCTCTTCATAGGCGATGTTATAGAGAGCCGCATTCGGGTCAGTCGCACCAACCGACAGCAAACCGAGGCCAGAGGCCGTGGCAGCGCTCCCTGCTGTGTAACTTACGTTCGGAGCACGACTGTCTAGGCGCGTGAAGTATGCGCCAAACTCCGTGTCTAAAGATGGCACATAGAGCCGCGGCGAGATGCCAAAGTTATCGAAGTCGAAGTCGTCCGGCCCGACATCGCCACCCCGCGCTAGGAAGAAGTCGGCCGCGAGACCTTCGGGGTCAGAGTCCAGAAACGGCGAAATCTGCGCACCGAACGAGGCAAGCGACAGGACATTACACCCTTGTGCTGCAACATCGGCGGTCGAGAAGAAAGTCCCGCAGCCATCCAACTGCGTTTGCTGCCATTCAAAGTTCCAGAAGCCCTCGATGCTGAGATTGTCTGTGACGCCAGCATTGGCGTAGATCATGCCCAGCGGCAGCAAACCTTCCTTCAACTGCACCCCGGGACGGCGGAAAGCCGTAACATCGATCGGGTTGATGGTGTTGATCCCACCTTGGATGAAGGTTCCTTCACCCCAGCTGACCACCTGGCGACCAGCGCGAAGGTCAATTGGAACATCTCCAACAACAACATCACCAAACACGAACGCATCGAGCACGGCGACCGTGGCGAACTGCGCGAGCGTGTTGAAGTTCTCGTCATTCAAGCCGGTGTTCGGAACAAACCCATTCGGCGAGTGGCCAAACGGAACATTCCGGTTCTCCAATGCCGCGTCATAGACACCTTTTCCGCGAATGAAGAACCCAACGTCGTCGCGATAGTTAAACTCGGCATCAGCGACGACCGTGATAGGTGCAGAGACCACATCCCCTTTGTCGAAGTTCAAGTTGCCGTCATCCGTCGTGGCACTTTGTGCGACGCCAGACTGACCTCTTAGAGCGGCGTTACCGAAGAAGAGCGACTCCGAACTTGCGTCTTCAGTTCTGAAGCTAACACCCGCACTAATCGACACGTTTGTTGTTATAGTGATGTCATCATTGACTTCGAACTCAGCGGCGTTTGTTGCGACGGCAACGCTCGACGCAACCAGAACTGTCGAACAAGCTAGTAAGGCTCGTCTAGTCTTCCATGTTCCTTGCATTCCCATTCCCTCTCCGATTTTATGGTTTTGCAGTCTTGTTTTCTTCTTTACTTTTCGACGTTCACCTTAGATTTGCCATATCGACTTTTGTTATTTGGTGGCGAAACGTCATTCTTTGTTGCACCTACGGCACAAACAACAATTTCCCCGTGCTCGTTTCTCGTAACAAGGGCGCCAGTTTTTCTGGAGCTTCCGACAGATTGACTTCTGCTTGGATATCTGTCCGCCACTCCCCCGTTCCGAACTTTCTGAAGACGGTAGCGAAGGCATCGTTGCGGGTCTTCTCATCAACAGACGCGATCCAGTGGCTCAGCCAGAACCCCTCAATCCGTTTGCCAGTAAACACGAGCTGCCCCATCTGATCGAGAACGCTCGGCGCGGGGTCCAAAAGCCCATAGATCACCCAACGGGTGCGATTGGGCATGCCAAAGAAGATCTTGGCCGAGACGTCGTCGACCACAGCGTCGAGAAAAACCCGTGGCTTCTCCGCCTTACAGATTTCGGCGAACCGCGCAGCGAAGTCTTCCGCTTTGACGTTCAACGGATGATCAGCGCCGAGATCTTTCAGCGCCGCCAACTGCTCCGGTCGACGCACCAAAGGAATTGATTTCAGACCACGCTCCGCCGCCAGCCCGATCATCAGCTTGCTCAGCTGGCTTGCGCCCGCGCTCAGTACAACGGCGCCTGATCCCGCCTGCTCGACCAGCGAGATCATCCCGACCGCAGTCAGAGGATTGACGAAAAAGCCTGCGGCATCCTCATCGCGAATGGCGCTCGGTAGCGGGACGCACGAGCTGGCCTCCGCCAAGACATACTCGGCCCAAGCGCCGGTACCAGTCTCAGAGCCAATGAAGGCAACGCGCTGACCATCGAGAGCTTCGGCACCACTGCCTGTCGCGACAACATCGCCGCATCCTTCGAAACCAGCACACGCGCCCTTCAGACGCGGTAGGCCGTACTCGCCTTTGACGAAGTGAACATCCGAGGGGTTGATCGCCGCCTTCCGAAGCTTGAGCAAAACCTGCCCAGCCGAAGGTGCTGGCACCGGCAACTTGGCGACCGATAGGTAAGGCGCGAAATCATCAAGATAGGGTCCGATCCCCGCCTTCGTGGCAAAACCACCTTCGGTAAGCGTCAGAGCAGTCATCTCCGATGGAAGCGCCATGATCAGACCTTTTCCTGAGTATATTTGCGAAGCTCGGCACGGGCGATTTGGCGCCGATGCACAGCATCCGGACCATCAGCCAGCCGCAGGGTACGCAGAAGGATCCAAGACTTTGACAGCGGCGTATCCTGGCTTAATCCTTGACCCCCGTGCATTTGGGCGGCCTCGTCGACGACCTTCAAAGAAACCCGAGGGGCGACAACCTTGATCTGGCTGATCCAAGGCGCCGCTGCTCGAGCATCTCCTTGGTCCATCATCCACGCGGCTTTGAGGCAAAGCAGCCGCGCCATCTCGATCTCCATACGCGCCTCGGCGACAATGTCGTAATTCTGGCCGAGTTGCGCTAACGGCTTGCCGAATGCCTCTCGGCGCAACGACCTTTTACACATCAACTCCAGAGCCGCCTCAGCATGGCCGATTGCACGCATGCAGTGATGGATCCGCCCAGGACCGAGACGTCCTTGAGCGATCTCGAACCCTCGTCCTTCACCTAAAATCAGGTTCTCGACAGGAACCCGGACATCGGTGAAGCGGATGTGCATATGACCGTGCGGGGCATCGTCCTGGCCATAGACCTCCATCGGGCGAAGCACTTCGATACCCTGCGACCCGGGCTCCACAAGAATCATCGAGTGGCTCTGGTGCGCGGGGGCATCCTCGTCCCCGGTTCGGGCCATAACGATGTAGATCGCACATCGCGGATCGCCGGCGCCAGACGCCCACCACTTCTCACCATTGAGGACGTAGTGGTCCCCCTTCCGGACACAGCTCATCGAAATGTTGGTCGCATCTGATGACGCAACATCCGGCTCTGTCATCAGGTAAGCGGAGCGGATCTTCCCGTCCATTAGAGGCGCCAGCCAGCGTTCTTTCTGCGCGTCGGAGCCATAACGGACCAACACATCCATGTTCCCGGTATCCGGGGCGGAGCAGTTGAAGACCTCGGCGCCCAGATGAGTTCGCCCCATCTCCTCGGCCAGATACGCGTATTCGACCGTCGACAATCCAGGGCCACCCTGGTCGCCCGTAAGCCAAAGGTTCCAAAGACCTTTGGAGCGCGCCTCAGCTTTTAGTCCCTCCAACAAGTCAGTCTGACGGGCCGTATGAACCCATCTTCCGTCTTTCGGAACTTCAGCCTCCCATTCGTCGGAAGCCTCCGCAATAGGTCCGCGCACCATTGCTCGGACCTCCTCCAACATCGGGGCAACCCGCCCGCTGATGCCCAAATTCATTTCTTCAGAAACCATCAATTTTCTCACCAAGACCAAATAAAGCTTGGCCGACCAAATGATCGGCGATCATCGATAAATCTTCTTCGCCTTGGTTCTCCCGCTCGGAATACCAAAAGCACGCACCGTTCAATGAGAGCAGAAGCGTTTTCGTCATCAAAGTCAGGTTACCCGACCGGAAAGTACCAGCCTCAACCCCTTCGCGGATGACGGCGCGAAAAATGCCTTCATAGGCCCGCTGTCGCGAGAGGAGCTTGTCGAGCAGGTCGCGTTCATCAGGCGTCGTCGCACCACGCACAACCATGGTGACACCCTGCAGGAGAACCCGGTGAAAGGAGAGATCTCGGATCTGTGTCAGGACATGTGCTCGCGACATCGCTGCAAGGCGCTGTTGAGCAGACCCATGCATCTTCATGGCAGCATCTACTTCTTCAATCAGGCGGTCCAGACCAAAGCTCGCGGTCGCGATGAAGAGCTCACCTTTGGAGCGGAAATAGTGGTAAATTCTACCTTTGGTGTAGCCCATTCTCCGGGCGACTTCGTCAACGCTTGTCGCCGAGAAACCGCGGTCCGAGAAACACGCCGCAGCCGCACGCAAAATCGCTTCCTCCGGCTCCTGCGGAGAAATAGTTTCTACCTTCGGCGTAGCCGAGTTCGCGTCCTGCATCTGTTTCCGGCCCTTCCCACAGCCCTTCTTTGGGGCTTATTCTGACTGCGATCGTTCGAAACAAACTCGCCGTCATATTTCTTCGGACGTTGCATACCGCTCGGTATAATGTCAAACCGATTTTCCAAAAGAAGTCGATAAGATGAGGGAGATAAATGCTTTACCTAACGGAACTTTTCGGTGTTTCCGGCAAGGTCGCACTGGTCACCGGTGGCGCCACAGGGATTGGCCGAATGATCGCAGAGGCGCTGGTCCACGGCGGTGCTCGAGTGCTAATTGCGTCCCGCAAAGGCAGCGATTGCGCTATCGTCGCGGCTGAGCTCAACTCCCTGGATGCACCCGGGTCCGCCGAAGGCTTTGCAGGGGATGTCGGCACAGCCGATGGGGTCACGGCTCTCGTCGATGAGGTCAAAGCCCGCACCGACGAACTCCACATTCTGATCAACAATGCAGGCATTAGCTGGGGTGAGCCGTTCGAAACATTCCCCCATCACGCTTGGGAAAAAGTGATGAGTGTCAATGTCGCTGGCCTGTTTACTTTAACCCGAGACCTAACCCCATTGCTTGAGGCCACTGCGACCGATGATGATCCGGCGCGGATTATAAATCTCGGCTCTGTCATGGGTACAAAGCCGATCGCAGACATGGCGTTCTCCTACGCCGCATCGAAAGCGGCCGTACATCACCTGACAGACATCTTCGCCAATGATCTCGCCTCGAAAAGGATCACCTGCAACGCGTTCGCGCCTGGTCCGTTTCGCAGCCGGATGACGGAATTTGCGACGGGTAATGAGAAGACTGCCGCTGCGATGGGTGCTGCGATTCCGCTCGGTCGTTTGGGGGAGCCTTCGGATATCGCTGCGGCGACGCTGTTCCTCTGTGGCAAAGGTGGGGCTTATGTAACGGGTGCTATTCTGCCGATCGATGGCGGGATGAAGTCCGAAGCGAACTCCGTCCTGTTCCCGAGAGCACGGCCATGAGCAGCATGTTTGCAGGCAAAGTGATTCTCATCTCCGGCGCGACTGGCGGCTTTGGCGAGGTTGCGGCGGCCTCCCTCGCCAAAGCCGGAGCCTATCTGGTCCTCACCGATCTCGATAAAGATCGGCTAAACCGCATCGCTGCAAGCCTCGACACAGAATGCCTACTGTTGCCTGGCGACATCACTGATCCAGACCTCGCGAAGGCGTGCGTCGCCTTGGCTGTCGAGCGTTTCGGCCGAATTGATGGCGCTTTCAACAATGCTGGGATCGAACACAAACTCGCGCGCCAGCCAGAGATTGACCAAGCAACCTTTGATAAGATTATCTCCGTCAACCTCCTCGGTGTTCACTATGCGATGCAGGCACAGGTCCCCGCGTTCTACGCCCGCTTCAAGGAAACCGGCGAGACCGGGTCGATCCTGAATACGGCCTCAATCGCTGGCGTCGCAGGCGCGCCGAAGCTTGGGGTATACGCTGCCGCCAAGCACGGCGTCGTCGGTCTCAGCCGTTCTGTTGCTCTTGAGTATGCCGGGCGCGGCGTGCGAGTGAACACACTCTGCCCGTGCTTCTTCAAGACCCGAATGGTTGTGGAGGGGATCCTGCAGGACTTTGACAGCATCGAAGACGGACTAAAGGTTTTGGCCACCGGCATTCCAATGGGTCGGATTGGCGAACCTGAGGAGATCATCCCAGCCGTTCACTTTGCACTCTCACCTGAGAACAGCTTCTTCACCGGGCAAGAGATTCGCCTGGACGGCGGACTGACGACCTAACGCGGATCGGAACGACACATGCCAAACATTCTACGCCGCGAAGACATCTCCTTTCTCCTCTACGATGTCTTCGGTCTTGAGAAGATCGCCGCCCACGAACGCTTTGCTGAAAGCGGTCGCGAGGTGTTCGATCAAGTGCTCGACACTGCTGAGCGCGTCGCTGAAGAGCATTTCCAACCCCATGCGGCCAAGCTCGACGCAAATGAGCCCAGCTTCGACGGTGAGCGGGTCTCGATCATCCCCGAAGTCCGCGCGGCACTCGATGTCTATATCGACTCGGGTTTTCTGACGGCTCCGTTCGATCATGAACTCGGCGGGATGCAATTGCCCTACTCGGTCCACATCGCCATAGGCGCTTGGTTCGTCGCCTCGAACTGGTCGGTCGCAAACTACCCCGTATTGACCGCGGCTGCAGCGAACCTCTTGGCCGAACACGCCAACGACCAGCAAAAGGCCGATTGGTTGGCCCCTATGCTCGAAGGTCGGTTCTTTGGAACCATGTGCCTTAGCGAGCCTCATGTCGGTTCTTCAGTGGGCGACATTCGCACCCGGGCGGAACCACAGCCAGATGGCTCCTACCGTTTGTTCGGCTCAAAGATGTGGATCTCAGGGGGGGAGCATGAGCTCTCGGAAAACATCGTCCATCTGGTGTTGGCAAAGATCCCAGGCGGCCCGGCAGGGACCAAGGGGATCTCCCTCTTCATCGTTCCCCGGATTGTCGAGGGAGAACGCAATGACATTCGTCTTCTCAGCTTGAACCATAAAATGGGCTGCCGGGGCACGGTGAACTGCGCCCTCAACTTCGGCGAAACCGATGGCGCAATCGGTTGGTTGATCGGAGAACCACACCAAGGCCTCGCCCAGATGTTCACAATGATGAACGAGATGCGAATTGGTGTCGGCATGGCAGCAGCAGCGCTGGCCTACACAGGTTATCTGCACGCTTTGGACTACGCGAAGGAGCGGACCCAAGGCCGCCCGCTCACAGCCCGCGATCCGGCACAACCGATGGTCCCGATCATTGAACATGCCGACGTGAAGCGGATGTTGCTCCAACAGAAAGTCTATGCCGAGGGCAGCCTAGCCTTGGCGCTCTTTGCAGCAACCCTCGTCGACTTGGAGAAAACCGGCGACAGAGAAGACGCACGCAGGGCAGCGCTCCTTTTGGATCTGCTCACCCCGATCGTCAAATCTTGGCCGTCCGAGTACGGATTGCGGGCAAACGAAACCGCGATCCAAGTGCTTGGCGGCGCAGGTTATACTCGTGACTACCCGCTTGAGCGGTTCTACCGCGACAACCGTCTGAACCACATTCACGAAGGCACGAAAGGCATCCAGGGACTGGATCTCCTGGGGCGCAAAGTAACCGCCGAGAACGGCGCGGCCCTGCGGGCTCTGATCGAAGAGATGAGCGCCGATGCATCCGCGAGCGATCAAGCGGAAGCCAAGGATTTGACCCGCTATGCAAACGAGGTCGGAGCCACAACCCTCAAAATGATCTCGCTGTCTGCAGACGCAGGGCCTGAAGTTTTCCTCTCCAATGCAACGCTTTATCTGGACATGCTGGGCCATCTGGTCGTTGGTTGGCTTTGGCTGAAGCAAGCAGATAGCGCGGCAAAGGCGCTACCAGATGCAACCGGTAGTCGTCGTGACTTCCTGCAGGGTAAGATCACCGCCGCGCGCTATTTCTTCCGCTACGAGATGCCGACGATAGAAACGACGGCGGAGCTTCTAAAGCAAATGGATCGCACGACGGTCGAGGCGGAAGCTGCGATCTTCTGATCACGGTTTCAGCTTCACCTCAGGATCAGCTACGTCGGATTTTGGCAGGGTGCCACCAGCCTCGATCACGCGCTTTCCGATCATGTAGGAGCGTGCATCGCTCATCGCATCAACTGCGAGAAGCTGATCGCCCTTGAAGTACCAAACTGACTGCGTGCCTTCCTTCGCACCAGGACGCGTAATCGTCTCGTCCCACCCGGCATTCAGCCCGGCGATTTGGAGCTTCATGTCGTATTGGTCGGACCAGAACCAGGGTTTGGCGATGTATTCCTCGTCCCTTCCCAACATATTCAGGGCCGCATTCTCCCCTTGATCTATGGCGTTCGGAACCGACTCCAGCCGGATCCGAACACCCCGATAGGGAAAGCTCGCGCAGTCGCCCGCCGCATAGATATCGGGATCGGATGTGCGGGAGTACTGATCGACCTTGATGCCGTTCTCGATCTCTAAATCCGCGGCTTCTGCCAACCCGATATCCGGCATGATGCCGATTCCGATAATGGCGAAATCGATCTCCACGTCGCTCTCATCGGTCAGGACGGCGCGTGACACACGTCCCTCGCCCTCGAGGCGCACCAAACCAACCCCTTCACGGATCTCAACACCATGGGAATGGTGCAAGGCCCGGATAAAGTCCGATGTCGCTGGGGCAGCGACCCGTTGCAAGATCCGTTCAGCCATCTCGACCACTGTGACCCGCAGACCTTTCGACGCGGCGACCGCCGCTGCCTCCAGCCCGATATAGCCGCCACCAATGATCAAAACCCGGCGGCCTTCAGTGAACTCAGGTGCCATCCGGTCGACATCAGACAGATCTCGGACTGTGAAGAGCCCAGCCAGATCGCCTCCAATCGCAGCCGGCAGACGCCGTGGGACGGAACCCGTCGTGAGCGCCAACTTGGCGTAGCCCAAACGCGTCCCACCGTTGAGCACGACCTCTTTCGCCCCCCGGTCAACCTCCTGAACCACCGCACCGAGGCGTGTCTCGACGTCGTTCTCCGAATACCAGCTTTCCGGACGCAGATAGAGCCGTTCGGTCTCCATCTCACCCAGCAGGTATTTCTTGGACAGAGGTGGTCGCTGATAGGGTGGCGCCGGCTCGGCACCGATCACCGTGACCGGACCCTTATGCCCCTCACCTCGCAGTTTTGCCACCAGTGAAGCCGCGGCTTGTCCGGCTCCGACCACGATGATGCGATCACTCATTAACGCCTCCCAATGCTTGAATCGCATCTGCCACGGAGAACCACTCCGCGCAATCCATGATTTGATAGGATTGATAGATCCGTCGCTATCCAGAGGTTTGCATGAGAGATAGCTGAGGAAGCTATAAGAGCTAAAACCGTCAATCCGCCGAAAGCCGGTGCAAGCTCGAAGCGGCGACGAACGAACGAAGCTGCGAATGCCTTATCGCCGCGAGAACCGAAGTCAAGGCTCGACCAGCAGCGGCTCCAGATCAGCTCCGCGGGACAACGTTAATGTTGAGTGATATGAGATGAATGTCCGGTTGGTTGTCCGATGACATTATGTGCTTCAGGAGATCATCTTGCAGATTAGAGTAAAAGTATGCTGCATCGCTTCAAAGGAAGAAGCACAGATGGCCATCGATGCAGGGGCCGATGCACTGGGTTTAGTTACCTCTATGCCATCTGGCCCAGGACCAATAAGTCATATCAAAATCAGAGAGATAGCAGATCATGTTCCACCCCCAATTTCCACATTTCTGCTAACGGCTGAACAAACCGCGGAAGCGATCTCGAAGCATATCGAGAGCACCAGACCCACTACCGTGCAGCTCGTCTCGCAAATTGACGAGGCAGAGGCGGCAAAGCTCGCCACTCTCCAGC
>JBCDAQ010000138.1:0-10016 GCA_039185285.1 Pseudomonadota bacterium | reverse complement strand
GGGCTAATCGCCTTGATCGATGGCAACCGGGTGCCGCCGGATTTCCCGGTTCCAGCACGAGCTGTCGTCAAGGGGGATGGGCGATCGCTGTCGATTGCGGCGGCCTCGATCATCGCGAAAGTGACGCGTGATCGGATGATGGATGAATTGGCGGTGCGGCATCCCGGCTATGGCTGGGAGACCAACCGGGGCTACGGCACGGCCGCGCATCGCGAGGCCTTGTTGCGGCTAGGCGTGACACCACATCATCGTGTGTCTTTCAAGCCGATACGTGATATTTTAGATTAAGAAATCAATGTAATATCATGATTCAAAAGAGTTATTGACACACGAATCGGTTTGACTCATCTTTGGGGTAACTTCCAATGGGGGCTTGATGAAAACGGATCGTGTCATTGAAGGGGATTGCATCGAGGCGATGGCGTCGCTGCCTGAGGGCTCAGTCGATCTGATCTTTGCCGATCCGCCATACAACCTGCAGCTCAAGGGTGACCTGCACAGGCCCAACAATTCCCTGGTGGATGCGGTTGATGACGACTGGGATCAATTCGAGAGCTTCCGAGCCTATGACGCGTTTACCCGTGGCTGGTTGAAAGAGGCGCGCCGGGTGCTGAAGCCCAACGGCGCGATCTGGGTGATCGGCTCTTATCACAACATCTTCCGTCTCGGCACGGCGCTACAGGATATGGGCTTCTGGGTTCAGAATGACGTGGTGTGGCGCAAGACGAACCCGATGCCGAACTTCCGGGGCAAGCGGTTCTGCAACGCTCATGAGACGATGATCTGGGCCTCGCGTTCAGAGGAGGCCAAGCCGACCTTCAACTATGATGCGCTCAAAGAGATGAATGACGGGCTGCAGATGCGCTCGGACTGGTTGATCCCGATCTGCTCGGGCGGTGAACGTTTGAAGTCGGAGGAAGGCCAGAAAGCTCATCCGACGCAAAAGCCAGAGGCGCTGCTGCACCGCGTGCTGATCGCCTCGACCAATCCCGGAGACGTGGTGCTAGACCCATTCTTTGGAACTGGAACAACCGGTGCCGTGGCCAAACGTCTTGGCCGGCGCTGGATCGGAATCGAACGGGAGGCGCGTTACGCCGCTATTGCGCGCGCGCGGCTCCACAACGTGACAGCTCTGGAGAAGGAGACACTGGCCGTGACCTCCTCCAAACGAGCCGCGCCGCGCATCCCGTTCGGTCATCTTGTTGAGCTCGGCAAAGTTCAGCCCGGCGCCGTTCTGACCAGCGGCAATGGGCGTTACACCGCCAAGGTTCGGGCGGATGGGACGCTGATCTCGGATAAATCGAAGGGTTCGATCCATCAGGTTGGAGCCGAGCTTGAGGGCGCGCCCAGTTGCAACGGCTGGACCTATTGGCATGTCCGGATCGACGGCAAGCCCGTGCCCATTGATGTCCTTCGCCAACAGGTTCGCGCCGAACGCGAAGGATAAGAGTTGCACTGCCTGGCCGTCTCTCGTGGCCATCACTGACGCCGGAGGCACCTGGAGCGCCTCCGGCGTTTTTTTATCTGGAGAGAAGCGCGCGGGCGGCTTCGGTGTCTTTGGCTTGAACCAGGGCAATTAGGTAGTCGCCAATCGCTGGATCAGCCCAGTCGGTTCGCCCGACGACCGAAGCGACCACAGCGCCTGATCGGTCAATGATTAAGGTTGTTGGTGTGGCGGTCGCTGTCACAGTTCCCGCGAACCGGCCGTCTTTGTCATGTAAGACTGGCAGAGTGATGATCTCGTGGCGTCTGTACCAGTCTTGTATCAGATCTAAAGATCTCGGATGACGATCTAGGGAGATGGGTAGGATCGCGATGCCATGCTCGGCCCAGCCGGAGGCGAGCTTGTCCAATTGAGGCATCTCGTGTCGGCAGATCGGGCACCAGGTGGCCCAAAGTGCGACCACCGCAACCTGACCGCGCCAGTCGGAGAGGCCTAAGATCCGTCCATCATCTGTTTGCAGAGGTGCGTCCGGGGCTTTAAACCCGATTGGCGCTGCACGGAGATCGGAAAGCCCTGCGCCATCCGGGCCATCGCCGGTGCGCCATTGGAAAAAAGCAGCGTTCGCAGCGAACACTGCAGCAGCGATGAGAACCCAGCGTTTCATGCGGGTTGAGCTAGCACATCCTCTCGACCGATCGAACCATTCTCATAAAGCGACCAATCGTGAATGTGTGGGTAGAATTGAGCCCGCCACGCATCGACACGCTTGTCCATCACAGAAAACCAGAGAGGGGGCAGCCCAGCTAAGAGGATCATTGCAGCGTATCCGAAGGGTAGTTGTGGGGCATGTTCTTCGCCGTGATGTTGCAGGATCGGATAGCGCCTGTTGGGCCGAACATGATGATCGGAATGGCGTTGGAGATTGATAAGAAACCAGTTCGACATCCGTTGGGAGGCGTTCCAGGAATGATGAGGTTGCACGCGTTCGAATTTTCCGTCGCCAAGGTATTCCCGCGTCAGACCGTAGTGCTCGACATAATTGACGCCCTCTAACTCGTAGATCGCCATGAAGGATTGCAAGAGGAAAAATCCGACTCCGATCCAGCCCGCCAACAGGTAGGCGGCGATGACAAATACCAGCCAGCCGAGCCCATAACGCCAGAATGGATTGCTGGAATGCCAGATTGGCCTTCCGCGACGCGCCAGGCGCTGTGCGTCGAGCCGCCAGGCGGAGGTGAAGCCGCCGCCGGTCGTACGGGCGAAGAAGGCCAGAAAGCTTTCACCTTTGCGCGCAGTGGCGGGGTCCTTTGGCGTCCCGACCGTGAGATGATGGCCGAAGACATGTTCTGTCGCAAAATGGCCGTAGGAGGTCGAGATGAGCAAGAGCTCCCCCAGCAAGCGCTCCCAACGCGGCTTTTGATGGATCAGTTCATGGGCGAAGGTGATTCCGGTCGCGCCGGTGGCGACGCCTGTGCCGAGCGCGAAGAACGCGACCTCCCATCCTGTCAGCTCGGATCCCGTACCCAGCCACCAAAGGCTCCAAAGTATCAGGCCCATTTGGATTGGGATCCAGATGAGCGTTACCGCACGATGCCACGCCAGGTCCCGGTCGGTTAGACGAGGGTCGAGATTGCGGATGTTCAAACCGGTCAACCGGTCGAGCATCGGTAACAGCACCCAGCCGATCACAAACGGTAAAGCTAAGAACCAGCCGCCGTAGATGCCGCCGATGATGATGGCTGGCACCGTCATAAACGATAAAAGAAACGGCAACGCATGCGCAAACATGGACGTCCTCCAACTGACCACCTTCTCGAAAATAGATCACAACGTTTGCGGCAATAAGGCGGTCAGAGGAATGGCTATTGCGCTTTTGAAGCGGCCTTACGTGGCGTCATTTTTTGTCTTGAGCACAGGATTTGCCAGCCTAAGCGCCTTGGCGAAGACAGTCGGCATGGCAGACTCGGCATCCTCGCGTTGAACCACATCCAAGCTGCACGGAGGGAGGTCAGACGTGAACACCCTGAGTTTCAAGTGAAAGTGCGTGAAGGTATGTCGAACCTCTCCGACGGGTATCCAGGTCCCGTCAAAGGGAGGGGTATGGTTTGGCGCAGTCTCCGCCCAATCCGTTGATGGGAGCGCTAGCATGCCGCCCAACAAGCCTTTGTTCGGTCGGCGGACAGTCAGCACGTGGGTGGAGGATTGGGCGATATAGACCTCACCGGTTCGGATAGGTTTGACCTTCTTAGGTGCTTTTCGGGGGAGAGTTTCGGCAATTCCCAGTGAGTGTGCTTTACACGCCTCACGAACGCAGCAGAGCACGCAGGCGGGGCGACGGGGCGTACAGATTGTAGCTCCAAGATCCATAACAGCTTGCGCATAGTCGCCGGGCCGCAAACGTGGTGTGAGGCGCGATGCGTGGGCGCGCAGGCTTTCCTTTGAATTTGGGAGCGGATCGGAAACCGCGAAGAGCCTCGCCATTACACGTTCGACATTACCATCCATCACGGCCGCAGGCTCATCAAACGCAATGGCAGCGATAGCGGCGGCGGTGTAGGGACCAATGCCCGGCAGGTCGATCAACTCTTCAGCCGTTTTCGGAAAGCCGCCGCGGGCGACCACTTCTTTTGCGCAGGCATGCAGGTTACGCGCGCGGCTGTAGTAACCCAGCCCAGCCCAGGCGGCCATGACGTCCTCATTCGGTGCGTTGGCTAGATCCTCGACGTTTGGCCATCGCGCCAGGAAAGCTTCGAAGTAACCCACGACTGTTGCCACGGTCGTTTGCTGAAGCATCACCTCCGACAGCCAGACACGGTAGGGATCAGGCACAGCGCCCGCCCGCCGATCGGCCGGGCTGATCCGCCAAGGCAATGTTCGATGATGGCGGTCATACCAAGCCAACAGGGTCTCTGCTGTCGTTTTTGTGAGGTGATCCTGCGTCATGCTCTCTTTCTTATGATGAGCTTGGGCTCTATCTTCGTCTAGTTAGGTTCGGATTTGCGACCGAACAGGGAGATGCATGGCCAACAAGGGCGCAAACGGCAAGAGTGATGGCGATGGCAGCGCGGCAGAGCGCCCACGCACAGGTAAACCGTTCCATCGCCCGTCCAAAGCGGCTCATGGGAGGCTCCGTGCGATTGCGCAGAATAAAGGCTTCGCGGAGCTTGACGTGTTGCTGCGATGGGCCGAGGCGGTTGGCCCCCAACTTGCGGGTATTTGCCAGCCGGTAAAGGTCTCTTACTCCGGTGCGATTGGTGCAACGTTGTTGGTTCGGACCGATAGCGGGCATGCGCCGCGGGTCGAACACTCGAAGCTTCATATCATCGACAGGATCAATAGCTTCTACGGTTATCGTGCGATCTCGCGGATTGCGATAACCCAGGCGACAGGCCTGCGCGGCTTTGCCGAAGGGCAGGCCGCGTTTGATCCGGCTCCGAACGTCGCCGCTACGCCGTCAAGCGGCGCTGTAGCGCGTGCGGCCGATCTGACCAAAGAGATCAAAGATCCAGATCTCCGCGCTGCCGTAACCCGAATGGGCGCGTGGGTTCTTTCGAAACCTCATAAATCCCCGACTGATCAGGAGACGTCCTAATGACCTCTATTACCCGCCGGACTGCACTCGGTTTTGCCGCAACTCTTCCCGCGATCGGCCTGCCGCTCAGCGCCTTCGCAAGTGACGACCCTCGGGTTGGCGACATCGTGTTTGGTGAGGAGACCGCACCCGTTACTGTGATCGAGTACCTCTCGCTGACATGCCCGCATTGTAAGCGCTTCCACACGGCGACCTGGCCGGAGTTCAAGAAGAACTATGTCGAGACGGGCAAGGTCAAATTTGTGATGCGCGATATGTTCCTTAACGAGCCCGGCTTTTGGGCGGGCCTTGTGGCGCGGTGCGGCGGGCATGCCGGCTACGGGCCTATGGTTGATCAGTTCTTCAACAAGCAAAGCGAATGGACCAGTGTTCCGGCCAACCAGATCGCTGACGAGATCCGGAAAATCGGCCAACTAAACGGTCTCAGCCCGGATTCTTTGGATTCGTGCCTTTCGGATCAAACCTATGCACGTGCGGTCTTTGAGGATGCGCATTCGAAAGCCAAAGCGGATGGCGTGAACTCAACGCCGACTTTCTTTATCAATGGAGAGAAAGTCGTTGGGAACCGGAGCTATGCTGAGTTTTCGTCTCTTGTGGACAAGCACCTCTAAGCGGCTTTTGCCTCCCGCCGGATCCAGCGGACGAAGCTTTTCAAAGCTGGGCGCTGGTTTCCTGGCAGCGTGACAAGATTGTAGGAGCGGGCGGATGCGCCCGTTTCCTCGAAAAGGGTGATTAGTCGCCCTGCTGCGATGTCTTCTTCAATGAAAAGCCTGGCAGTGGCAGCGATCCCTTGTCCTGCCCGGAGTGCTGCCAGCATGAGGTAGCCTGGCATTTCCGAGATCAGACCTTTAGGCGGCGTGTCGATCCCTTGATCGATCAACCATCGCTCGACTTCGCGTGTTTCTGTTTCCTGCAACCATGGGAGATCGAGAAGGCTCGCCGGTCCGGTGATCTGTCGGCCCCCGACCAGTTCAGGCGTTCCCGCGATGACAAAGTTGCCTTCCACCAACTTTTCGGCGTCGTGGCCGGGGCAGGGGAGTTTGCAATAACGGATTGCAGCGTCGATCCGGTCCGCCGCCATATCGATCAGCTTTGCCGTTGGATTTATGTGAACTTCGATATCTGGGTGGTTCTTGTAGAAGCTATTCATCCGGGGCATGAACCAACTGACAGCGAAGCTCGGCGTCATCGAGATGTTCAATGGGCGTTCTTGTTGCTCGTTACGCAGTTCCTCCAAGGCGGCAGCAACTTGTCCAAAGCCACCCGTTAGCTTGTCGGCGAGGAACGCACCTTCGGCAGTGAGCGCCATCCCACGCCCTGCACGGTTCATCAATTTGAGACCCAAATGCTGTTCAAGTCCACGAACCTGCTGGGCAATTGCTGCGTGGGTAACGCTCAGTTCCTCTGCCGCCGCTGAGTGGCTGAGCCGTCGGGCAGACGCCTCGAAGGCGCGTAGAGAAGCGAGTGGGGGCAGTCCTCTCCAATCCATGGTCAATCTCGCATCGTTCGAACTGTTAGCTCAGCTTACATATGCGTAGGCCATTTGTCTCGCAAGTTTGGGTCAGTTCCCTCATCTTCTCCTCAGACGCAAGCCCATTGAGGAGGAGTTTAAGATGATGATCCTGGCCCAATCTCTGATGATAGCAACCCGTTTAGACCCGGTACTGATGGAGCCTCTTCCGACCCGGTGCGATGAATACAAGAAGAGCCGAATCCGCTGGCCGCGGTTGTTTCGCCGGTCCTCCAAGATCGATCCGATTGCCGTGGAATGCCTGACAGATTGATCTAGAACGAGCCATATTTGGTGGCTCATCTGTGGATAACCCCTAGATGAGCCGCCAATTCCGTTGACTCCAGCCCTCCGACTCACTGACATTGTTTGCCCAAGAGACTAAACAGAGGGCAGTCGTGCAGTTCACCCGCCTTAGGCTTCAAGGATTTAAATCCTTCGTAGATCCGACAGATCTCGTGATCTCGACCGGCTTGACCGGCGTTGTGGGACCAAATGGCTGCGGCAAGTCGAACTTGCTCGAAGCGCTCCGCTGGGTGATGGGAGAGAACCGCGCAAAGCAGATGCGCGGCGATGGCATGGAAGATGTTATCTTCGCGGGCGCTGAAAGTAGACCTGCTCGAAACAATGCTTCCGTTGACCTAGTCCTCGACAATTCTGATCGGCTGGCGCCTGCGTCCTTCAACGACTCCGATCAATTAGAGGTCAGCCGCAGGATTACCCGCGATATCGGGTCGGCATATACACTCAATGGCAAGAACGTGCGGATGCGCGATGTGCAGATGCTGTTTGCGGATGCCTCGACCGGTGCGCATTCTCCGGCTTTGGTGCGGCAGGGTCAGATCTCGGAGTTGATCAATGCGAAGCCCAAGGCGCGCCGCCGAATCTTGGAGGAAGCGGCGGGAATTTCGGGTCTCTATCAACGAAGGCACGAGGCGGAGTTGAAGCTTAACGGGGCCGAGACAAATCTCGCACGGGTTGAGGATGTCTTGGAGAACCTGGACGGCCAGCTCCGCAGTTTGGAGCGGCAGGCCAATCAAGCCCGCAGATACCGGGAAATCGCCGACGAGTTACGCCAGTCCGAAGCAGTACTGCTGTTTTTGCGCTGGCATCTCGCGGATCAGGAACGTGTAGCGGCCGAGACGCGACTGAACGAGGCGATGTCGCAAGCAGCTGGTGCCGAAGGTGCAGTTCTACGGGCTAACCAGGGGCGTGACGCAGCCGATGAGGCTCTACCCCCCCTGCGCGAGGAAGAGATGATCGCCGCCGCTGCTCACCAGCGCCTCGCGATCGAAGGAGAGCAGCTGGGCGAGGCAGAGCGCCGGGCCGTTAAAGAGCTCGAAGGACTCGAGGGCCGGATCCGGACAATGGGCCTGGATATGGACCGCGAGGAGACGCTGAGCGGAGATGCGAGCGAGACGATTGCGCGTCTGGACGCGGAAGCGACAGAGCTAGGTGTTGAACATCAGGGGCATCCCGAAGCAGTGGCCCAAGCCCTGGAGAAGGCGCGGGCTGCCGGCGATGAATTGTCAGAGCAGGAAACGAAACTCGACCGGCTGACAGAAACTGCAGCGCGCCTTGCGGCGCGTACCTCGGCCGCTGAGCGACGGCGAGACGAGGCGCGTGCGGCGACAGATCGTATCAGCAGAGATATCGAGGCTTCGGAAGCCCAGGGCGAGACGTTAACCAACGAAATTAGATCAGCGCAGCGAACGCTCGATCAAGCGCGCGATCAGGAAGTTACAAAGCGAACCGCTGCTGAGGAAGCTGAGGAAGCTCTTTCCGAGGCTGAAGTTGCGCGTTCATCGGCTCAGTCGGCGGATGCGGAGGCGAGATCGACTCTTTCTGAAGCCAAGGGCGGTGTTGGCGCGCTTGTGGCAGAGGTCCAAGCGCTTGAAAAGCTCTTGGAGAGAGATGCGTCGGAGACCACGCAATTGATCGATCAGCTTCAGGTCGAGGCGGGCTATGAGGCGGCGCTGGGCGTCGCACTTGGAGACGATCTTCGGTTGGGAGTTGCGGATCAAGGATCAGGTTGGACAGATCTCAGCCCCGTTTCGGGAAATGAGATCGGCGGGTCGTTGGCAGTGTATGTCAAGGCACCCTCGGTACTGGACCGTCGACTGGCCCGCATAGGAATCGTTGATGACCGAAAGGCTGGCGATCACGCACAAAAAGACCTTTTGCCGGGTCAGCGTCTGGTGAGTCGCGAAGGCGATCTCTGGCGCTGGGATGGCGTTCGGATTAGGTCAGAGGATGCCACGTCAACCGCAGCGCATCGCCTACAACAGCGCAATCAGTTGGTTGCTCAGAAAGCTGCCTTGGCTGACGCGGACCAACGCCTGACAGAAGCGAAGAACGACTATGACGCTGTGAGTTCGCGACTCAGGGCTGTGGTTGAGGTCGAGAAGACCTGCCGAGAGGTCCGGCGGTCGGCCGATCAGGAAATGGCCGATGCAGTGCGCGCGATCTCCCGAGCAGAAGCCGACTTGGACATGTGTAAAGGTCGTCTTGAGACACAAAAAGCGGCTTTGGAGGCGCGCCAGACCGAGCGTGAAGCAGCCGAGGCCGCTGTGTCGGAGGCGTTGGCCGCGATTAGTGAGTTGGACGACGTAGTTGAGGCACGTCAAGCGGTTGAGATACAGCGCGGCGAGGTCGATCTTGCGCGTACGGCGATGCTCTCAGCCCGGTCGGGGGCCGATGAGCTGCGCCGCCAGGGCATCGCGCGCGAGAAGCGGATCTCAGATGTTCAACGAGAACGGGCTGGTTGGATCGATCGGCGAGACAATGCCGCGAGCCGTATTGCAGATTTTGCCCGTAGAATCGAGGAGGCGGAAGCTCAGCGCGATGCGGCGTCGGACAGGCCCGATGAATTGGCAGAGAAGCGCGCAACGCTGAAATCTCGCTTGGATGAGGCAGAAGCCCGGCGGCGAGCAGCCGCAGATGCGCTGTCGGTTGCCGAGACGACGCTGCGCGAAGCCGAAGGTGTGGCGCGAGAGGCCGAGCGGGACGCCTCGGTTCGTCGGGAGGCGCGTGCGCGGGCTGAAGCGCTGCGCGATGCGGCGGCGTCAAAGGTCGATGAGGCCTCGAGTCAGATCGAAGCCGATCTGGAGACGACGCCTGAGGCCCTGCTGGAAGCGACAGGGCTCGATCCGGCAGAGATGCCCGAGGCCGGCCGAGCAGAGGCAGAAGTTGCCAAACTCCGGCGCCAGCGGGATAGTCTGGGCGCTGTAAACCTGCGGGCCGAGGAGGATGCCAGGGAAATCCGCGAAGAGCGGGAAGCTCTGGCTTCTGAGAAAGAAGACTTGGACACGGCGATCGGGAAGCTGCGTTCGGGCATTGGCGAGTTGAACCGGGAAGGCCGCCAGCGGATCGTAGAAGCGTTCGAGCAGGTGAATGAGAAGTTCTCGGGTCTCTTCCGGCATCTGTTCGGCGGTGGTGAAGCGCGCCTGGTTATGGTCGAGAGTGACGAT
>JBCDAQ010000137.1:0-10335 GCA_039185285.1 Pseudomonadota bacterium | reverse complement strand
GGCACGCCGGAGAACCCGGACCTTGCGCCTTTTGAGGGGACATGATCGTGATTAGGTTCAAGGCAGTGATTATGCCAACAAGGGCACGAATGACCGAACTGAGGAAGAACAAGTGACCGACCGGCCGAACACACCACTCCTGGACCGCGTGAATACACCGGGCGATCTGAAGCAGTTCTCGGACGCTGAACTCGCACAATTGGCGCATGAACTCCGGGCCGAGACAGTCTCTGCCGTCTCTGTCACCGGAGGGCACCTGGGCGCGGGTCTTGGCGTGGTCGAGATGACGGTCGCGATCCATGCGGTATTTGACACGCCGCGCGACAAACTGGTCTGGGATGTGGGCCATCAGTGTTATCCGCATAAGATCCTAACCGGGCGGCGCGATAGGATCCGTACGCTTCGTCAGGGCGGTGGCCTCTCGGGGTTCACCAAACGCTCGGAGAGTGACTATGATCCGTTCGGGGCGGCGCATAGTTCGACCTCGATCTCTGCTGCACTTGGTTTTGCCATGGGGCGCGAGATGGGCTGCGACACCGGCGATGGGATTGCCGTGATCGGCGATGGCGCAATGACTGCCGGCATGGCCTATGAGGCGCTGAACAATGCCGGTGGTCTCGGCAAGCGTATGATCGTGATCCTGAACGACAATGAGATGTCGATTGCCCCGCCGGTTGGGGCGCTGTCGAAGTATCTCACCTCGCTCTACACTCAGCAGCCGCTGCAGGATCTCAAGCACGCAGCGAAGGATATGCTGGAGGCGGTGCCCGGCCCGTTAGGCCAGATGATGCGCGAAGGGGCGCATCGGGCGGAGAGCCTGATGAAGCATATGACCGTCGGCGGCACGATGTTCGAAGAGCTGGGCTTTGACTACATTGGCCCGATTGACGGCCACGATATGGATCAGCTGCTGACTGTGCTTCGCTCGGTCAAAGAGCATGCGACGGGGCCGACCCTGATCCATGCGCTGACGGTCAAGGGCAAAGGCTATGCGCCGGCCGAGACAGCGGCGGACAAGGGCCACGCGCGGGCGAAATTTGATGTGGTGACGGGCGAGCAAAAGAAGGCGCCTTCGAACGCGCCCTCCTACACCAAGGTCTTTGCTAACGCTTTGATCCAAGAGGCGAATGAGGACGATCGGATCTGTGCGATCACGGCGGCGATGCCGGATGGCACGGGCTTAGATGTCTTTGGCAAAGTCCACCCGGATCGGACATTTGATGTAGGTATCGCCGAGCAGCATGGCGTGACCTTTGCTGCTGGGCTTGCGGGTGCGGGGATGCGCCCTTTCGCGGCGATCTACTCGACCTTCTTGCAGCGCGGCTATGATCAGGTGGTCCACGATGTGGCCATTCAACGCTTGCCGGTCAGGTTCGCCATTGACCGCGCAGGGCTGGTCGGTGCCGATGGACAAACGCATGCGGGCAGTTTCGATGTGGGGTATCTAAGCAATCTACCTGGCTTTGTCGTTATGGCCGCCGCGGATGAGGCGGAGCTTGTCCATATGGTCGCGACCGCAGCGCAGCTCGACGATTGCCCGTCAGCCTTCCGCTATCCGCGGGGCGAAGGGGTTGGAGTCGAGATGCCGCAAAGGGGACAGCCCCTGGAACTCGGCAAAGGCCGGGTGGTGCGAGAAGGCTCGAAGATTGCTCTTCTCTCCTTCGGCGCCCGGTTGAAAGAATGCCTGAAGGCGGCCGAAGATCTCGAGGCGCGTGGCTTGTCGACGACTGTTGCGGATGCGCGGTTCTCCAAACCGCTCGATCGCGATCTGATCCTCAACCTCGCCCGCAATCATGAGGCGCTGATCACCGTTGAAGAGGGGGCTGTTGGGGGTTTCTCCTCCCATGTTCTTCATCTGCTCGCCCATGAGGGTGCTTTGGAGCATGGGTTGAAGGTTCGCCCGATGGTCTTCCCGGACATCTTCATTGATCAGGACAGCCCGGCGAAGATGTACGACGTGGCAGCGATGAACGCACCGCATATCGTGGATCAGGCTCTGCTCGCCCTCGGCCAGGTCGATAGCGCGCTTCACGGTTGATCACTGAAACACTGGCTGATCCGGGATGCGTCGAGCCCGGACTTGGCGTTTCGCGTTGACGGCTTACATGGCGGCTCATGACGCAGCTCACCGATGCCGAATGGCAGTCCCACCCGCTGAACCGATTGAAGGGAGGTATGCTCGCCGTACTGGTTTGGACCAGTGCGCAGCTGGTCTTCTCGCTTTTGCTGATCGCGGCCTTCGTGAGCGAGGGGCCTGGGGTGGTTTTCCTCGATGACGTGCCAGATAGCTATGAATGGGTGCTCTGGACCGCGATGATTGCGGGGCCGTTCCTGATCGTGCCGTCAATCCTGATCAAATGGCCGGGGCTGCCGGTGTTGTTTGCAGGCTACATCCTAGGGACTTTCCTCCTGTTGCTCGGGGCTGAGGTCTTCGCGCTCAACTGGTTTTCAGCCGCGCGCTATGCCGAGGCGGGCGGTTGGCAGGAATCGGCCATCTTCGCCGCCGCGGTTACCATCGACTGCATCGTGATCCGCTACCTCTTCTTGGGACGCCGCCCCAATGTGATCTTTCGTGGGAGAGACATCGCATGAACGGTTGGCATCAGCTCACCCCGGAGGAGTTCTACGAGCACCCCCTCAACCGAATGCGCGGTGGGCTGGGGTTCTCGGTCGGCTGGATTGCATTTCAGAGCCTGTTCGCATTGGTCTTAGCGGTGCTCCTGTTCTCGCTGACTGAGGAGATGATCGATCCCGTCGTGCCGCCGAACTATGAATGGGCGAGCTGGATTTTCCTGGTCTCTGGGCCGCCTTTGGTGCTCTGCCTGCTCTGGTGGCGCATGTCGGTCGCCCCGGCGGTCTACCTGGTCTATTTCATCGGCGTGCTCGGCTTTGAGTTCCTGGCCGAGATCTGGTCGCCGTTCTTTGTCGACGCCCAGACATACGCAACGGCTGAGGGACAAGTGCCGTTGGCGATCTTTATCGGCTTTATGGTCATCGATCTGATTGTCCTCTGGTATCTCTTCTTCTCAGAACGGGCGAATGTGGTCCTGAAGCGCCGCATTCGGTCAGAGTGATCCGGCTCGACCAACGGTTGGTGGAGTTGGGCCTGGCGCCGAGCCGCGCGCGGGCTCAATTCCTGATCGAGGCAGGTGTGGTTGAGGTGGCGGGCCAGACAGCGACCAAACCCAGCCGCAAGGTCGGACCTGAGGTCGAGGTCAATGTTACCGCAAATCCCAACCCTTGGGTGAGCCGGGCGGCGTTGAAGCTTGTGCACGCGTTGGACGTGTTTCAGCTCACGCCTCAAGGTATCGCGTTGGATGTTGGCGCCTCCACCGGTGGGTTTACGCAAGTGCTGTTGGCGCACGGGGCGGATCAGGTGCATGCGCTCGATGTTGGTCACGGGCAGCTGCACCCGGACGTGGTGGCTGACCCGCGTGTGATCTCTCACGAAGGGGTCAATGCCCGGTCGATTCCCGAAGGCTTGATCCCTGAAGTCGACTGGATCACCTCGGATGTCTCCTTCATTTCGCTTGCCAAAGCCTTGCCCGGCCCCCTGACGCGCGCCAAGCCGGGGGCGCAACTGGTCGCTCTGATCAAGCCGCAATTTGAGGTGGGACCAGGCCAGACTGAGAAGGGGATCGTTCGTGACCCGGTGCTGCAGGAAAAAGTCCGCGCTGATGTCGCAACGTTCCTAAAAGCGTCCAACTGGCAGGTGACGGGCGAGGCGGAGAGCCCTATAACCGGCGCAGATGGGAACCGCGAGTTTCTGATCGCGGCGGCAAAATCGGACTGAGGCTCTCATGGCGAATGAGGTCACGATCGCCTTCTTAGGAGCGCGAGGCGACGGGGTGACTGAGGAGGGACTCTATGTGCCCTTCACGGTGCCGGGGGATCAGGCTGTGGTCGACCCGATGGGGGATCGTGCGCGCCTCATCAAGGTGGTCGAGCCAGGTCCTGATCGGGTCGAGCCGCTCTGCCCCCATTACACCGAATGCGGGGGCTGTGTTGTCCAGCATCTGTCGGATCAAGCGGTCGCTGATTGGAAGCGTGGGATTGTCGCCTCCGCCCTTGCGTCGAGAGGGATCGAGGGCGTGGACATTCGCCCGATGCTAACCTCGCCACCGGCGTCGCGTCGGCGCATCTCGGTGAGTGCCAGGCGGACTAAGAAGACCGTTCAGATCGGCTTTCACGCGCCCAACAGCGATCGGATCGTTCCAATTTCGGCTTGTGTCGTGGCGCGGCCTGAGCTGATCGACTGTTTCCCAGCCTTGGAGGAGCTGATCTCTTTCGGGGCTAGCCGAAAGGGCGCGGTGAAGATCGCGCTGACCCTGACCGATGGCGGGATCGATGTCGCATTCAGCGATGCCAAGGAGATGAATGGCCCCGAACGCGCGCTCTTGGCGGGGGCTGCCAATCGGGCTGGGGTCGCTCGCCTCACCTGGAATGGAGATATTGCCCTTACGCGAAGCTCGCCCACCGTGCGGATGGGACGGGCGACGGTGACATTGCCTCCCGGCGGGTTTCTGCAAGCAACAGCGGAGGGGGAGGTGGCCCTGGTTGCAGCCGTTCGCGAGGCAATTGGTGGGGCAAAGACAATTGCGGATCTTTATGCTGGAGCGGGGACCTTTGCGCTGCCCTTGGCAGAATTGGCCGAAGTCTCTGCCTATGAAGGGTCGGGTCGCGCGGTGGCGGCCCTGGACATCGCCTGGCGCGGGGCAGATGAGTTGCGTCATGTGGCTTCAGAAAAGCGCGATCTCGTCCAACGCCCGCTTTTGCCGCAAGAATTTAAAGGCATTGAGGCAGTGGTCATCGACCCGCCCCGCGTCGGCGCCCGAATGCAGTTCGAGCATCTGGCAAAGAGCGATGTGGCGCGTGTCGCCTCGGTCAGCTGCAACCCCGCAACCTTTGCCCGCGATGCGCGGATCCTGATCGATGCGGGCTTCACGCTCGACTGGATCCAACCGGTCGATCAGTTCCGCTGGTCCGCCCATGTCGAACTGGCGGCGCAGTTTAGTCGCTGAAAGCGTTGACCGGTGCTCCGATTTTGCCCGGGTCTTTGGACCAATAGAAGCCGGTGACGACGCCTAGAATCTCCGAACGGTTGGCGAGGCCTAACCCGCGTGGCCTGTGCGTGCGGCTATCAATTGAATTCTCCCGATTGTCTCCCAGAACAAAGAACTGATCTTCGCCAAGGGTAACGATCTGAGTGTTGGCGTTTGGTGCAAGCTCTGGTTTTCGGGTGACTAAGTATGAGCGCCCGTTTGGGAGGGTCTCTCGCCAGATCTCAAGATCGGCAGGGGCGCCGACCTTGGCCGCGTCTTGCTCGGATAGAGGCGTTTGGTTCAGGAGGGTGCCATTTATCTCGGGAACGCCGTTGACCAGGCGGACCTGATCTCCGGGAACTCCGATGATCCGGTGGATGTAGGGGAACCGATCGCGATGGCTCGGGTGCCAAGTAATCACATCGCCCGCCGCGACACGGTCTGCGACAGAAGGCCGTTGATCCGCCAGGAAATGATCTCCGGGCGCAATGCTCGGTACCATCGAGGCGAAATCGAGGTGATAAGTCTTCACCTTGATGGTTTCATCTCCCGTAAGCTCAGGATAGGCCGTCAGCATCCCCATGAGGACTGCGGTGGCCGTGTAAACGCTCCAGTGGTTCCACCACTTCAGAACATAGTGACGTCCGCGGATCGCCTTCCAGATCGTGACGACCACAAACGCTAGTATGAACGCGGCCTGAAAAGAGGCCAGAGATAGAACAAAGCCTGTGTTGGCGAACCACCCGGTTATTCCTACGTTGAAGACCAGTACATTGACGGCGGTCATCAACAGAGCTGACAGGGCGAGCAGCGGTGCGCCGACATAGAGCGCGGCGACCGGCGCGCAGATCAGGAGAGGGACTGCTATCCACCATCGTCGCGGTTTGCGCTGTGCGTTGTTCACTTCAGCCAACTCTCGCCATTCAGGGCGTGGATCCGTCTCTCAACGCTCACTCACTGCGATTTTTGCCGCAAGCCCGATGAAAACCACACCGGCGATTTTGTTCATGATGCCTTGTGCGCTTGGCGAGGATTTCAGCCAGGCCGAGAGGCTGCCGGCGATTAGGGCGACGATGCTGAAGACGATCAGTGTCACCACCATGAAGATCGCGCCCAGCTGGGCGATTTGGAGGATCATTGCGCCCCGCTCTGGGTCCGTGAACTGGGGAAAGAGCGCGAGGAAGAAGATCGCGACCTTTGGATTGGTGATGTTCATGATCAACCCACGGCGATAAAGCGCGCCGGGGCTCAGGCGCGGCGCGCTCGCGTCCAAGCCCGTCGCTGGGGCACGAAACGCCTGATACGCGAGATAGACAAGATAGGCCGCGCCAGCGAGTTTCAGGGCAGTGAACGCCAAAGCACTCGCCTTGATCAAAGCGGCCACGCCCAGTGCGACCGCCGCCGAGTGGACCAAGAGCCCGGTGCAAAGGCCAAACACCACGAAGATCCCCGACTTCGCGCCGTTCAGTGCGGATTGAGTGAGAACAAAGATGTTGTCGGGCCCCGGTGCGAGCGCCAGAAGGAACGCCGCCAGCGTGAAGGCGAGTAGGATATCAGGAGGGAGCATAATGGCCTGCCAATGGAATGCGCATCTGAGCCATACCGTGCCGCCACCTTTGCGTCGACCCATTCCGGTCTTTCCGTTAGGTTGGTGCAAACGGAGGTTCGCATGACCAGCACCAATTCGCTTTTCGACACGGCGCAGGAGATCCTGAAGGAGGCGCGTGAGACGCTCGATTCGGAGATCCGGTCTTATCCCAGCCCGATATCGGGCTGTGATGCGCAGTACAATCACCTCCTGGCGGAGCGGCGCCGCGCCCATTCGGCGCTGGCTGCACTCAGCGAAGAAATCCATATCCCGACACCACGCCAACCTTGATGGCGGAGACATTCGTGCTGGTGCACGGGGCCTGGCACGGGTCCTGGTGTTGGGAAGCTGTGGCCCAGATCCTGCGGGGCAGGGGGCATCGGGTGACGACGCCGTGCCAGACCGGAGTCGGGGAGCGTGCAGGCGAGCTGTCTGCTGAGATCACGCTCGAGACCTTTGTTGCGGATATCGCTACGCATCTGGAAGAGGAGGCGTTGAGCGATGTCATCCTTGTCGGCCATTCTTTCGCGGGCGGGCCGGTCTCGGGCGCCGCTGAGCGTCAGCCTACTCGTGTGAAACGCCTGATCTATCTCGATGCAAATTTCCTTGCACCGGGCGAGACACCCCTATCGCGCTCGCCTGCGGATGTGATCGAGGACCGTAGACGCGTCGCGGAGGAAAGCAGTGGGGGGCTTTCGCTTCCGCCGCCGCGTCCATCGCTGCTTGGGATTGCGGATCCTGCTCAGGCGGAATGGGTGGTTGGGCGGATGACACCGCATCCGTTCCAGACCTTTGTAACGCCCCTTGATCTGCAGGCCGAACCTGCCGCCCACCATCCAGCAGACTACATCTGGGTGACCGAGCCGGAGTATCGGCCGCTGATCGCTTCGCGGGAGCGTGCGCAGGAACGAGGCATTCCGATGCACGCGCTTGCCACCGGGCATGACGCGATGGTTACAGCCCCCCAAGCGCTTACGGATCTCCTCGAGAGGCTCGCCATTCAATGATCGACACCGTGATCTTCGATGTTGGCCGGGTTCTGGTCGATTGGGACCCGCGGCTGCTCTACCGCCAGCTTCTGCCCAACGAGGCGGAGGTTGAAAGATTTCTGACGGAGATCTGCCCGCCGGAATGGAATCTGGCGCAGGATCTCGGGCGAAGCTGGGCCGAGGGTGTCGCGATCCAATCCGCAAAGCACCCCGACTATGCCAATCTCATCGCCGCCTGGGACACGCGCTGGCACGAGACATTGCCCGATGCGCTCTGGGACACGGTTGCCCTGTTTGAGCAGCTTGAGGCGCGCGGTGTCCCTCTCTACGGCCTCACCAATTTCAGCCGGGAGAAATGGCCGGAGACGGTCGCGCGGTTCTCCTTTCTCGCCCGGTTTCGGGACGTGGTCGTCTCGGGCGAGGTCGGGATGATCAAGCCGGACCCGCGGATTTATACGCATCTGCTGACCCGGAACGGGCTGGCGCCCTCGCAATGCCTTTTCATCGATGACAGCATAAAGAACGTCGAGGGCGCCCGCGCTGTGGGCCTGGTCGCGCATCACTTCACCGGGGCGGAGGGGTTGGCGGCTGAGTTGAAAGCGCGCGGCCTCCTCTGATCAGGGCCGGATCACCGGGTAGAGCGAGAGGACGAGCAGCACCGCCATTGTGATGTTGAAGGCCTGCAACCGCTTTGGGCTGCCGAGGAAGCGGGAGATGTTCAGCCCGATCAGCGTCCAGGAACTGACCGCCGGCAGGTTGATCGCGCCGAACACGAGTGCCACCAACAGGACACTGGCGAGGGCCTGGTCCGGCGCATAAGCCGTCACCGAGGTGACGGCCATCGTCCAGGCCTTGGGATTGACCCATTGAAACGCGGCTGCCTGCAGGAAGGTCATCGGGCGCGCCGCCTCGCCGGGGGCCAGTCTGTCCGTCGGCTGGGTCGCGATCTTCCAGGCCAGCCAGCAGAGATAGGTGACGCTGATAACCCGCAGGATCTGCTGCGCCGGGGGCCAGGTGTAGAAGATCCCGGCGAGCCCTGTGCCGACGGCGATGATCATCACGACAAAGCCGATGCCCACCCCCAACATAGGCGGGATCGTCCGGCGAAAGCCGAAGTTCACGCCCGAGGTCATCAGCATCACATTGTTCGGCCCCGGCGTCATCGAGGTGGCGAAGGCATAGACGGCGAGGGCGGTAAGGAGGTCTTGTTGCATGCGTCCAGTCTCCGTCGGAACGGGATGAAGATCCTTGCGTTCTACGCGTCTGATTGGTTACTCATGCAATAAATGATGGATATTGATGATATCGACCGCATGATATTGCGTGAGCTCTCGCGAGACGGGCGGCAATCGAATGCCGAGCTGGCGGGGAGAATCGGCCTCTCCCCCTCCGCCTGCCTGCGCCGGGTGCAGGAGCTGGAGCGGACCGGCATCATAAAAGGCTACCGCGCCATTCTGGACGCCGCCAAACTAGGCCGCAGCTTCGTCGCATATCTGATGGTGGGCCTGTCGGACCACTCCAAGGGTGGGCAGCGGGCCTTTGAGCGCGCGATGGAGGCCGCTCCCCAAGTGGTCGAATGCCACAACGTGACCGGCACGGTGGAGTATCTCCTGCGCGTCGAAGTCGCTGACCTCGCGGCCTACAAAAACCTCCACACCGAGATCATCGGGCAACTTGGGATCATCAGTTCGCTCACCTCCTACATCGTGATGGGCTCCCCCATCGATCGACGAAGCTGAATGAAAAATTGAAGGGCTCTCAGCCGGACATCGATCTCGCCCGGCGGAAACGCCGGGAAGCGCCCGACCTCCCCCGGAGGGCGCTTTGGCGAGTACGCGATAAGCCGTAGCGACACCGATGCTTTTGAGCACCAATCAGTTCCACCGAGAGCCACGCACCCACCAGGTCGGGCGCTGCCCTCCTCTTGGAGCTGAGAAGTTCAATCCAACATCCGGCAGGGGTGGATTTCGTCCAGGCGCTCCATTCCAGCGTCCACCATCGCCCGGTAGAGACGGTCTGAGAAAAAGACGACATCTTGAAGACGCCGATCACGCCAAAGATCAGCACCGCCCTTAGCTCGTTTTTCGACGCCGAGTGCCCCGGGGCTTGGGTTAGCCGCGTAAAGATTCCTGTGCTCGTAGTATCGGAAGAGTTGGCTCTCCTCCGGCACCCAACCATCCTTGTGATTGCTGACCTGGAGAAGCGCGACTTTGCCAATCTCGGTCTGACCGTCGAGGCCATAGAGCGGCATCGGATGCAGTTCTGCCCGTGGCGGCGCCGGATTTTCCGGCGTCGGAGCCGGGCCGAGATCGAAGCCGGACATCAGCTCGGCCAACCGCGCTGACACGATCATCACACCGTTCTCGATAGCGAAGATATCTGTTGCCGGCACCGGCTTACGTTTCACCACTAAGTGGGACGGCATGTTGGACGGGTCGATTGGTTGCGCCTGATCGTAGGCCTGATGGAAGGAATTACGGTCCGTGATCCCCTCGGCACGAACCGAGAAGATATACTTCGATCGGTTCATGAACTTCGTAGCCCAGACGGTTTCCTCCCCGCTCATCGCAATTCCTTTGATAAAACAGCTTTAACCGGGTCGAGCCTATCGGATCGCGGCAGCGCCCGCCAGAGCGGGCGCCGACCATGGCGCCTAGTACCCGATGGCGCAGCCGTCCTTGCGGGGTTCGGAGCCGCCGGTGAGGACGCCCGTCTC
>JBCDAQ010000136.1:0-10472 GCA_039185285.1 Pseudomonadota bacterium | reverse complement strand
CTTCACCATCTCGGGCTTGGCCGCCAATTCCTCATCCGTGATCCATTCGGTCGAGACGGGATGATCCCCTTCGATCAGCGCATTGAGCTCGGCCTCCAGCGCATCCTTATCCTCTGGCGCCTCGGGCATATCGAAATCGAGCCGCCCTTTCTGGGCCGAGATCGACCCGCCTGTGACCGGCAACGGGATCACCACCGAGAGCAGATGCAAGGCCGTGTGGACCTGCATGTGCCGAAACCGGCGCTCCCAATCCAGGCGAAGAGTCACAGTCGCACCCAGCGGCGGGAGTGTGGCACCCTCAGCAGCGACATGGATGATCTCATCAGGAGCAGGCCCTTTGACGGTCGCCATAATCGGCGTCTCAATACCTTCGAAGACCAGCATCCCGGTATCGCCTGGCTGCCCGCCGCCCGTGGGGTAGAAGATCGTCTGATCGAAGGTGATGCCCCCTTCATCGTTGATAGCCACCACGGTGGCTTCAGTCTCTTTGAGATACGCGTCTTCACGGAACAGAGGGACGGTCATTGGCTCAGATCTCCTCCAATCAGTTAAGCTGCGTTCCAAGGGCGGTTTGCCGAATCTTGGATTTGAAATCGTCGTTGAGCATGTGAATATCTTGCTCGAGTTGAGAGGCCCGAGATTGCAGGTCTTGGAACGCGGGATCTTTGCGCTGGCTAGGTCGACCACTCCGCGGATAGCGAAGCTCCCATAACTGGCGAAGCAAAGGCGTAAGCTCTTGCCACTTCGCTGCGAACTGACCGGCTTGCGCGAGGAGCTCTTGGCCCTTTTCTTCGTCGTCCACGAGACTTTCAAGCAGACGTTCAAGGGTGGGTTTCGCCGAAACCAGGGCGGCGGTGTTTTGATCCAACCGGTCGATCGTCCGAGAGTAAGCGTGAGTCAAGTCCAAGACGGGATCCCCAAGGATAAGGGCGCGCCCGGCCTTCAGTTCGAGGATAAAGCGCTCTGAATCCGTCTTCTCAACATTGCGGCGCGCCTGCGCATAGGGCGAAGCACTCTTACTAAGGGAGCTGAGGTAGGCCAAAGTTACCTCCTCTTTCTGAATCAAAGCGTCTTGCAGATCTACGGCGGACGCGCGAAATGCCAGCTTGTCCTGTGCCCGCGTGGCGGCGATCAGGTCAAGATAGATTGATGCAAACACCCGCCCGGACGACAGATGGTACGCGAGCAGCTTTATCTGAGCTCGATCCCTCGCCAATCTAACGGGCTCAAGATCTTTAGGCGGTTCTCGGACGCGACCAATGATGGCTTCGAGTTCATCCAGTTCGTTGGCTAGGGTGGTGTAGTAATTTCGGATTACTAACTCGCTCTTTTGCCATTCCGCAGCTTCCATGTCGCGGATTTCTCGAATGTCGACGGGTGGATCAATCGCACGCTCGGAAACTGCCTCAATTCGATCGAAGAGTGCCGCAATCATCGTCACACGTTCAACCGCTGCTGAAGCATTTTGCGCTAAACTGCCCGAAGGCGCGCTTGCGAAAAGGGCGCACGCTACAAATGCCCCAGTTATCAAGAGATGTTTAATCAACGCCATCCGATTCACCATCACCAGTGTCCATGCCAGCCTTCCGGGTTGGTTTGGGCGGTGGCAGAGCCTCCTCTGGCTCCTCCGTTTCCAGCTTAGGGCGACCGATTGACGAGATGCCTTTGCCGAGTTCGTCAATGTTCTTGATGTGGATGTCGCGCTGGGCGAAGGGAATTTCGATCCCGGCCTGTTCGAACTTCTCGGCAATCGCGTAGTTCATGTCGGACTGGACGTTCAGGATCCAGTTCACGTCGCGCAGCACGCCTCGAATCTCGAAGTTCAGGCTGTCAGCGCCAAAGCCCCGGAACAGCACGTAAGGGGAGGGCCGCTTGAGCAGCATTGGATGGCTGTCGGCGATCTCTTGCAGGATCTTCTCGACCTTCCGTGGTTCCGTTCCATAGGCGACGCCAATCGGCACAATCAACCGGCCATTGAGGTCCGAATGGGTCCAGTTGATCACTGAAGACGCGATCAGCTCGGAGTTCGGCACAAACAGCGTGGAGCGGTCGAATGTCTGCACCTCGGTCGAGCGGACATTGACCTTGCGGACATAGCCCATACCCGAGGCGAGTTCGACCCAGTCGCCCGCTTTGATCGGGCGTTCGACCAGCAGGATGATCCCGGAGATGAAGTTGTTGACGATGTTCTGAAGGCCAAAGCCGATGCCAACCGAGAGCGCACCGGCGACGATCGCAACGTTCGAGAGATCCAGGCCCGTGGTAGAGATCGCAATGAGGGCCGCGACAAAGATCCCGACATAGCCAATCCCGGCGGTCAGCGCGTCCCTTCCACCTGAATCAAGTCCGGTCAGCGGCAGAACGTTCCTGCTGAGCACCCCTTGGATCATGCGGGTCACAACATAGCCAATCGAGAAGACGATCAGGAAGCTGAAGAGGTCGAGCGGGGAGATGACGATCTCACCGACCTGGAACCCATCGCCGATCGTCTCCGCCCAATCCGTAATGTCTTGCCATGAAGCGCCCCAGATCAAAGCAAGGACCGGAATCGCGATGCAGATCATCATGAAGGCGACAAGGATCGGGATCAGCTGCAGGTTCCGGCGGGTTTTGACCTCGTCGCCTTGGACTGCCTGCTCAACGGTTTCATGGACTGCATGGAACAGCATTACGCCAATGCTGAGCGTCGCGCCCGAGAAGACGACCGAGTAGAAAAGGAACCGGGAGGCCGCGTAATATCCGACGATTGCCAGGATCGGAGCCGCGACCGCAGCAATTCGGACAAAGAGCCAGAGCCCTTTGATCACGACCGGCAGGAAGCCAGCGTTCCCGCCTTCTTCTTCCTGATCCTCCTCTGTTACGATCCTTGGCGGTGGCGTATGGGCCAAAACCCGTGCTGAGAGCCAGAGCGCGAGACCTCCCGGTACCAAAAGGAGGGTGTTGACCACGACCAGCGTCTCGAAGGAAAGCCCGAGACTATCGGCCCCATGTTCAACGAAAAGCCGGTCCAAACCAACGATCAAAGCGAGGCAAATCATCCAGAAATGCAGACTTCTGGCTTTGCGGTTCTCTAGCCGTGAGATCCGGAGCGCAGGCTCATAAGGCGCAAAAAACGCGCTGCCCAGCCCATAAGCGGCAACGACCAGAAGAAGCGAGTACGCCGCCCCTTTGACAATCGCCAGGCCAAGCGGCCCGATGAAGACCGCGCTTGAGAACCAGACGTAGAAGAGCGCGATCGCCGTGGTTGGCAGGATCAGCCGCACGAGCGTAAGACAGATCGAGATCTTGGCGTTGCGCCGCTGATGATCCTCAGGGTCCAGGCCGGATTTGAGCCAACTGATCACATTACCTTTGATGCGGAACAGCAGGACGAGAAGGCCGATGACGGCGAAAAACCCAAGAGCACGACGGGCGCGATCAACCCAGGTTACATCGCTCGCCGCAAGCCTGGTTCGGATCTCGACCCGGAATTGATCGATTTTGCGGGTGACCGCCTCCCAGGCACGGTTGAGAATGCCTGCATCGAGCACCCCGCGGCTGCGGGTCCTGAGCTCTTGGCGGAACATTTGACGCTGGGTGGCGATCACCCGAGTGAGCATGTCGTCGACATTCAGCTTCAGGTTCTGGGCGAGCCGCAGGCCACCGCTCAATGCAGCAGCGCGGTTGCTGAGCCGGGTGCGCTCTTCGGCCAGTCTCGCATCCTCGGTCTCGCCTTCCGCGGGCGGGGCGCCGAGCTGTTCTAGACCGGCTTGGACTGGGGCGAGCTGTTGTTCGCGTTCTATGATACCGTCGCGCAGCTCCGTGCTCATCATATCGAGGATCCGCCTATGGTCCTCGAGCTCAGAGATGGTGGGCTCATGCGAACTATGGCGGGCCTCTATCTCAGCGAGTTCCAGCGACCAACGAGCGACATTGTCTTCGAGCGGACCGGCCCAGGCGGGCCATGTGATGAGTAGTGCAATGATAAGAGGAAGAAGACGCTTCATAACCCCTAGCGTATCCAATGCCAGCAGTCTGGGGAAGCGCCCTGTTTGATATCCTCGGAGAACCAAGCGGAATGCGGGCCATGCCCGCATACGCCTAATCTTGAGTGCTGCTTGTGCAGCACAGGCCAGCGTTGCACTGTCGCGCACCGACCAAACTTACGCTCATTGGCAAAGGCCCGGGTGGGCGGGTGATGCGTTCGCGCAGCGTACGCGAAGTTGCCCCCTGGGCGCTAACTGTCGACGAAGGCGGTGGGAACATCGCGTTCTGATGCGAGCCAATCTGGCACTGGCAACCCCTTCGCTGCTAAGAAGTCGGGATTGTAGAGTTTTGACTGATATCGGCTGCCGTAATCGCATAGGATCGTCACGATCGTATGGCCAGGGCCGAGATCCTTTGCCAGTCTAATAGCGCCAGCAACGTTGATGCCTGTCGAAAGGCCCATGCAAAGGCCTTCTTCTTGCAACAGGTCAAAGACGATCGGCACGGCCTCGCTGTCAGGGATATTGTAGGGAAAATCGACCTCGAGTCCCTCCAGATTGGCAGTAATCCGACCCTGCCCGATCCCTTCGGAGAAGCTGGAACCAGAAGACTTCAGCTCACCGTTGGCGTAGTAATGCCAGAGTGCGGCGCCGTCTGGGTCGGCGAGGCCAATCTTGATCTCGGGATTGCGCTCACGCAGGGCAATCGCTGTACCCGCCAATGTGCCGCCTGAGCCGCAGGCGCAGATGAAGCCATCGACCGTGCCGTTTGTCTGGTCCCAGATTTCCGGTCCAGTTGTGTCGATATGGGCTTGCCGGTTTGCCACGTTATCGAACTGTTGGGCCCAGATCGCTCCATTCGCCTCGGTCTTCGCCAACTCTTCGGCAAGACGGCCCGAGTAATGCACATAATTGTTGGGGTTTCGGTACGGCACGGCCGGGACCTGCACCAGCGTGGCACCCGCGAGCCGGAGCATTTGCTTTTTCTCCTCCGACTGGGTCTCAGGGATCACAATCACCGATTTGAAGCCCATGGCGGCACCCACGAGGCTTATCCCGATCCCTGTGTTCCCGGCGGTCCCCTCGACGATCGTCCCACCGGGGGCCAGTTTGCCTTTGGCCACCGCGTCCTTAATGATCGAGAGCGCGGCGCGATCTTTGACGGACTGGCCGGGGTTCATGAACTCAGCCTTGCCAAGGATCTCACAACCTGTGAGCTCAGAAGCTTTCTTGAGGCGGATCAGCGGCGTGTTACCGACCGCATCTGGCAGATCTTTGTAAATTCGCATGAAGCACACCTCCCCGGGCGTATTTTGGATGGATCCCACTTAGGGCCTTGCGAGCTTTGGCTCAAGGGCGATCAGCTCCATTCAGCGCGCAGACGCTCTCGGTTGGCTGCCAACCAGAAGAGGGTGACCTGCCCAATCGCCGTGTTGACCTCGCCCGCCAGGAGAGCGCGGTATGCCTCCTCGAAAGGAATAACGATGCTGCGGATGTCTTCGTTTTCCTCGGGGTTGCCATGAATGCCGCCTTCACCTGGGAGATCTGCTTCTCCGACGAAGCTGTAGAACTTTTCGGCCACGGAGCCAGCCGATGGATAGTAAGAAGGAAGCGCTTCGGCCCTCCCGATTTCCACACCGCCCTCTTCAACCGCTTCGCGGCGCGCCGTGGCCTCGGCGGACTCATTGGCCTCGATCCGGCCTGCGATCACTTCGATGCACCAGGGGTTGGGGTCACGACGAACCGAGGGGGCGGCACGGAATTGTTCAATCAGCATCACCCGATCTCGGATCGGATCGTATGGGAGAATGATGGCCGCATCGCCCCAGATCGCAACTGTCCTGGACAATTCCTCGGTCCAGGAGCCATCGAAACGCTTGTGGCGGAGCGTGTGCTCTTCGACCGCAAGGAAGCCTAAATAAACATGGGCATGGCTCGAGCGTACCAAATCGGCGGGGCCGTAATCGCTGCGAAGGGTGCCGGTTGCTGGGGTCTCTCCTTCAGCCCGGGCGCGTTGGTGAGCTCGATGCATGATCCCAGTCCAGAGCGTGTCGACCTCATTAATGGTAAGTTTCCCGTAGTAACTCATGTATTCTCGCGCAGCATGGAGAGCGGCTGCCCGATCGTGCTCCTGCCACGCGCCGTAATCCCAGGCCAGCTCAGTCGGCGGTTGTTTGTCCGTGCCGCGAAAATACAAGGCTTCAATTGGGCCCTCACCTGTGTGGACTGAGATGTCGACCAATCCGTATTCGGCCTCTTCGAAGTAAATCATCCGATCAACATCAAGGTCGGTGGGGGCCAGCAAAACCGAACCTTCGGCGTGGCCTCCGGGCAAAGGAACCAGAATTGGATAGGCGTCAGTCACCAAGCGGCATGTGGTGTGGTCGGCTGCTGTTGCACAGATGACCTCCCCTGCGGCTACAGGGCGATCAAGAACGATCTCCAACAGCTCATGGTCGCGGAGTGATCCATAGAAAAAGATCGGTTTCATTTTGCCACTCGCCTTGATAAAATGGATCTGTGCCACAGTCTTGTGCGTTGTGGGAAAGAGGGCTTTTAGCCTTCGAGGTCAAGAAAAGAATTTATGGCTTCGAAAGTGATCCAAACTGTGCCTTCCAACGTAAGACATTGAAAGACGAGCGAGGCAGTTAAGAGAGTTATGCCGACACATTTGCCCAGCACTGAGATGCTTGCGGACTATACGAGCGGGGCTGCTTCTCCGGGAGCCGCACTTCTTGTTGCCGCGCATTTGACGCATTCGCCAGAGAGCCGCCGTCAGGTCGCTGATATGGAACGGATCGGTGGCGCGTTGCTTGCCGATGAGGAACCTGTGGCGATGTCAGCGGCTGCATTGGATGACATTTTCGACGCCATCGATCGCGGGTCCCATTCAGAGCCTGAGCGCTTCGCGCTCCAATCCGGCCCGTTGCCGAAGCCCGTGATCGAAGCGATCGGTATGGATTTCGACGACATTCAATGGAAGTTCCGCTTGCCTGGCGTTTCAGAGTACGAACTCGAAGGATTTGGCGCTGAGAAGGTGAGCCTCCTACGTGCGCGTCCTGGAGTCGCTATTCCTCAGCACACCCATCATGGGCGAGAGGCGACCTTGGTGCTTGCAGGCGCATTGGAGGATGGTGGCGAGGTGTTTCGGCCCGGTGATCTGGCTTTGAACGATGAAGATGATGACCATCGTCCCAAGATTATCGGTGATGAAACCTGTTATTGCCTGATTGTGATGGATGGAAATCTGCACTTCACGGGAACTTTCTCGCGGGCACTAAATTTTCTCGGCGACTGAGAACACGGGAGTATCCCATGGATCGAAGACAGTTTCTGGCGGGCGCTTCAGCCCTCGCCTGCGGCTTTGCTGTTCCTCAAATCGGGCAGGCAACCGAGCGCGCCTTTCGCAAGTTCACCGTTCTTCGGGACGGTAAGGACATCGGAACGCATGAGCTGAGCGCGACGCTGAACGGGGACCGGTTCGAGATCGACATCATGATCGATCTGCGCGTTCGGTTCTTGGGCGTCACAGCCTATCGGTACGAGTTGCTGAACCGCGAAGTCTGGAAAGACGGTCAGATCCTCTCGGTCAACTCTCGGGTCAACGACGATGGCACAAAAGAGTTCTGCAAGGTCGAGAACAGCGGTGATGAATTGACGGTATCGGGCTCTCGCTTTTCAGGGGTCTTGCCGCTGGATGGCGTGACGACCAGTTACTACAGCCCTGCCTTTCTGGAGCGCCAGCCCTGGATTTCAACCCAAAGCGGCGATCCGCAGAAGATCCAGATCGCCTCGGCTGGCGGTGGCGTTTGGAACGTCACCGGCGATCTAGACACGCAGCTTATCTATGATGATCGCGGGGAGTGGATGGGCTCGAATTTCGACGCAGGCGGCGAGCCGGGTACTTATGAGCTTGTCTCTGAGACTGGGCAAATCGGGGCGCTCTGGGCCAAGGGATGAGCGTTTTCAACAAGGTGATGAAGCCCGCCGATGGCGCGGCCTGGGTGACGGGTGCCTCGGGCGGGATCGGTCGGGCGCTGGTTCTGGCACTGGCTGCAAAGGGCTGGACAGTCTATGCGACTGCACGCCGGGCCGAGCAGCTGGAGGCGCTGGCGGCCGAGGCAAGTGGCACTGTGATCCCGCTCGCCGCTGACGTCACGGATCTCGATGCCATGCGCAAGGCGGTCGCCATGATCACGGCGGAGCAGCCGCTGGCGCTCGTCGTGCTCAATGCCGGGATCTACCATCCCATGCGCGCGCAGAACTTTGATGCCGAGAAGGCACGCCAGACCTTCGACGTGAACCTTACGGGCGTCACCAATGCGCTGGAGCCGGTGCTGCAGCACATGATCGCGCGCAAGGATGGCCATGTTGCGCTGACAGCCTCGGTCGCGGGCTATCGCGGTCTACCGAATGCGGGGCCCTATGGCGCGACCAAGGCGGGCCTGATCGCGATGGCCGAGAGCCTGGCGCTGGACCTTTCGAAGCTGGATGTTCGGATCTCGGTCATCAATCCGGGTTTCGTGGAAACCGACGCCACCTCGGTCAATGAGTTCGAGATGCCGATGCTCATGCAGCCTGAGGAGGCCGCCCAAAAGATCGTCGAAGGGTTGGAGCGACCGGGCTTTGAGATCCGCTTCCCTGTTATCTTCGCGATGATCCTGCGCCTGATCGGCTGGCTGCCCAATCGGGCCTATCTATGGGCTGTGCGCAAGATCACCGGATGGGACACGATCGACGGGTGATCCTTCGCCAAGTGTGTCCCGGTCGAGCGGGAAGTTCCACATCAAGGCGATCGCAGCCAGCTTGAGGATCACCGGCACACCGGCGTAGAGGATTGAGAGTGTGACCAGCGCCTCAGCTGTGTTCCCTGCTGCCGCCACAAATCCAGCCCAACCGAGGACGATGAATCCGATACCTGACGAGAGCGCCAGGGCAGCTTTTGTTGCGACCTGCCAAATGGCGAAGAAGATCCCGGCCCGGGCAGTCCCATTCTCGCGCTCATCGACGGCAATGACATCCGCCTGGATCGCCGGTGGCAGCGACATGTCAGCCCCCAGCGCGAGCCCTGTCAGGACAACGACGATGGCATAGGGGATGACGTCTCCCTCGCCGAGGAACAGACAGCCGATAAAGACGGCGCAGGTATAGAGCATCGCCGCGCCCCAGGCCCGGTGCTTTGAGCTCCGCCGCGCGGCCCAGGTCCAAAGCGGTACGCCAGCGACGGCACAGACGAAGTAGAGCGGCACCAGCCAGGCCAGAGCCTCTGGCGCGCCGAGACGATACTCAACGAAGAAGAGCAGAAGGCTGGCCGGAAGCGCATTCGCCGCCCCATTGATGAAGAAAGCGATCAGCAGCCGTTTGAAGAGCGGGTTGCCCGCAATCGTCCGGGTGCCTTCGCGGAACGTGAGGCGGGCTGTCGGGATCTCTCGCGGCTCCCCCATGCCGATCACAGCGGCAGCGATAGTGAGCGGGATCATCACAGCGAGCGTAACCGCGATCAGACGCAGCCCGTCGCCGCCCTCGCCGCCGCCGAAATAGAGGATCGTGGTCAAAAGAGTGCCGACTAGCACCAAGGCCTCTCGCCACCCCGTGATCCGAGCACGGTCGTCATAGTCTTGGGCAACCTCCGCCCCCCAGGCGGCATAGGGCGTCTGCGCCATGGTCCATCCCAGGGTTAGCAGAAACAGCCATAAAACCGCGTGCCCAAGCCCGGCATCGGCCGGGGGAACAAAAACCTGCCAGCAGGCGATGACGACCAAGGGGGCTGCAACAACGAGCCATATGCGTCGCCGGCCCCATTTGAGCTTCGTCCGGTCGCTCAGCCACCCCATCGCTGGGTCGGAAACGGCGTCGAACAACCTGATCGCGATCCAGGCAGCCCCGATCGCCGCCAGGTCAACGCCGCGCTCAGCAACGTAAAATGGGGTGACATAGGTAAAGAGCGGCAGGTAGAGCGCCGCAAAAGCCAGGGCTGGCAAGGCATAGCAAAAGACCGATAGGGTGGGTTGGCGCATGGCCTGCACTTGGCGCAGTGAGCGCCGCGGTCAAGCGCTATTCCTGGGTTCCAGCGCGTTTACGCAGAGCACGAACCAAAGACCAATGTATCGCCTCAGTCACGACACCGACGATAGCGGTATGGATCAAGATCATAACCACCAGGGGCGCATTGGTGAACTGGTCGATCAGGGGATCCAAGGCTTGGCTGGTTAGCCGGGTAAAGTCCGCAAAATCATCGATCGCGACCCAGTTGCGGGCGATCGGCACGGCGGCCAAGTATACCAGGATCGAAACAACGATCGTCAGAACCCCGGCCCAGACCCCGTTGGCAATGGCAACGATCATGCCCCATCCCTGGCGCTTCGCCAGATTGATAAATCCAATGATGGCACCCCCTATCGAAGCCATGACTGCGAAGTCAGGGCTTTCCTGCAATAGGGCAATCGCCTCCGGCCGCGCCAAAGCGATATTCATAGTCCACGCCATCAGGATGGCGCAGATAAACCG
>JBCDAQ010000135.1:0-10513 GCA_039185285.1 Pseudomonadota bacterium | reverse complement strand
TTTCGCGCCGCCTGGATGACCCAGGCGATGGAAACGCGCATCTATGATGAGATGGTTCGGAGCTTTGAGAACGCTGCAGCTTTATCAGCCCGAGCGAACAATCGTGAACTAGGCCACCTTGCGGCGCTCAAGAAGTGGATCAATGGCGACTTTTACGGAGCGGTCCAGATATGGGAGGATGTCCTCACTCGATATCCCCGCGATTTGATGGCTTTGCAGCTGGCCCATCTCTCCCACGTCTTGCTTGGCGACGTTGTTGGGCAGCGCGATACAGTAGGTCGGGTTTTTACCCTCTGGGACGAGACGGTTCCGGGTTACGATTTTGTTCTGGGCTTCTACTCATTTGGTCTTGAGGAAAATGGCGATTACTTCCGGGCTGAAGAGTACGGGCGTGAAGCACTCGCGATCCGGCCAGACAACCCATACGCGGTGCACGCCGTCTCCCATGTGATGGAAATGAAAGGGCGCCAGCAGGGAGGCATCCGTTTCATGGAAGATCATTTGCATCATTGGGGCAACTCGAACTTTGCCAATCACCTTTGGTGGCACACAGGTCTCTACCATATTGACGTTGGAGACGTCCCCGGCGTTCTGGGCATCTACGATAACCACTTACGCTCTGGCGAGGTGACCGGTGACAAGTATGAAGAGCTTGATAGTTCCGCTCTCCTTTGGCGCTTAAAGCTGCTGAATGTAGACTTGAATGGCCGGTGGGCCGAATTGTCTGACAAGTGGGCGCCATCAGCCACCGATACACTTTACGCGTTTAACGATGTGCATGCGATGATGGCGTTCGTCTCGGCTGACCGGAAAGATGAACAGCAGGCGCTCCTCAATGCAAATGAGCGATATCTGGAGAGCTCAAGCGACGCGAATGTTGCCATGAGCCGTGAGATCGGAATGCCCTTCTGCCTTGCGATTCAAGACTTCCAGTATGAGCGATATGGCGAGTGCGTCGATCGGCTGCTGCCAGTGCGTTACATGACCCATCGCTTGGGTGGCAGCTTCGCGCAGCGCGACGTTATCGGGTGGACGCTTTTAGAAGCCGCGCTTAGGGCACGCCGTTACGACTTGGCATTAGCGCTGGCTAATGAGCGTTGTGCGCTGAAACCGACAAGCGCCCAGAACTGGGACTACGTCGCGCGCGCCTTCCGTGGAATCGGTGATCGCTCCCGCGCGGACCGCGCCGAAGCACGAGCTCAATCGTTGATGGCAGCTTGAGTACTTGACGTTCTTTCACGGGCTCGCGAGGGTGCCTCTACCGTAAGGGGAGGCACCGATGCTCGACGGCGAGATTCTACGGCGCGAAGACGCGGACAAAATTGCGACACTTACACTCAATCGCCCCGAGGCGTTGAATGCTCTCTCGACCGAGATGCTTGCTGCTCTTCAAGGGCAATTCGATAAGCTCTCCAACGATGACACCGTCAAAGCAGTCGTCCTGCGCGGTGCAGGCCGTGCCTTTTGCGCAGGTCATGACCTGAAACAAATGACCGCTGCCCGCCAAGCGCCCGATGGGGGAAGGGAGGCGTTCTCCGATCTTTTCGCTCAATGCGCCAGGATGATGACGTCTATCCGCCATCTCCCGCAACCGGTGATCGCAGAAGTCCATGGCATTGCAACAGCCGCGGGCTGTCAGCTCGTCGCAACCGCGGATATGGCTGTGGCCGCCGAAAGCACGAAGTTCGGTGTGAATGGTGTGAACATCGGCCTTTTCTGTTCAACCCCAATGGTCGCACTCAGCCGCAACATCCCGATGAAACAAGCATTTGAGATGCTCACGACTGGCGATCTCATCTCGGCTGAGCGGGCGCGTGAAGTCGGTCTCGTAAACCGAGTGGTTCCAGACGAAATCCTTGCCGATGAGGCCCGCTCTCTCGCAAAGCAGGTTGCTGACAAACTCGCATCGGCTGTCCGAGTTGGCAAACGTGCTTTCTATGAACAGTCGGAGATGACGCTAGACGCAGCCTATGCCCATACTGGACGAGTGATCACAGAAAACATGCTCCATCGCGACACCGCCGAGGGTGTTGCGGCCTTCCTCGAAAAGCGGCCACCCGATTGGGCTGACTAATCATCTCCGCCGTTCGGGCTGGCGCGTTCTCGTCGCTCCGGCTGAAGAGATCAAATCAGGAGATCGGGGAGATCATTCAAGTCGGGGGGAGGTCTTGGTTCATCGCATGACCCTCCGCCCGGAGTAGGAAGATCAGGCGCTCCTTCGAAGACTTTAGTTCTGATCAACCCTTCATCAGTCCGAACGATTTTTCCAATGAGGTCGCCCGTTTCATCGAAGTAAAGAACCTTGGCTGTCCAAGGATAATTGTCACCGACCGAAAGGGATGGCGTCGTGCCGACGGGATTGAGATCTGGCGCGGGCTCGGGGTCGACTAAGCTGATCTTCGTTCGAACGCCATCTTCGTAAGTCTCGGTGCGCAGCTTGTTGTCGTCGAAGCGCTTGATACGCTCCTAGATCTGGCCGGAGCAGTCGTAGACCGTCTTGATACTGTACCAGGGTTTTTCATCGTCTATGTCAATGCGCGTTTCACTGGAGCTCTCCAAAATACACCTCCAAAGCACTTGTTACAGAATGACATGAGCTTCCGCTCTTGGAACGAAGGTGCAAGGGCCATGGTCCGGGACGGCGGCGTTTCTGATGTGCTTCGAAGGCGTCAGGCTAGGTGTCAGTTTCCGACGCGGGTAACTAACTTCTCTCGCATTCGGGTGCGGGCCGCCTTGGTTCCCTCTTCAGATCCATCGTGGAAGGAGCCGAACCAGCGGTCCCATGGCATCTCCATCGTTCCATAATTGCACTCAAAGTAGCGATGGTGGAGCTGATGATAGAAAGTGCCCATCTCCAACTGTTTCTTATCCCGAACGACCAATCCCTCGAAGCCTGAGTGTGAAAGCACTGGGCCAAGCGACTGATAATAGGCGTGGAACAGGAAGTGCACGGGATGGCTCGCCACCACCCAATGAAAGAGGAAGGTTGTGTAGAATAGAAAGCTCTCGATGGGGTGCATTGAGATGCCAGACCACGGGCCGACATTGATGTTGCGATGGTGCAGGGCATGAGCCGCCCGGTAGAGCGGAGGCCAGTGCAGCAGACGGTGAACCCAGTAAAAGTGAAAGGACGACCAGATCGGGATGATGAGGAACATCGCGACGAACCAAGTTGGGTTCCCGGCAATCGAGAGGGTTGGTACCCACCCGTTTGCGGCGGACCAGAAATAGGCGATCTCCCATAGCGTCCAGAAACTTACGCTACTCGCCAGCGTCCAGAACATATTGTCGAATAGTTGGTTCCGGAAGCTAAAGTTGCCGTTGTTCTCGGCCTGATCGCGGTGGTCGAATTTCAGGAGCTTGCCCTGCCGACGGTAGCGATAAAGCCAAAGGTGAAGACCTCCGGCGAGAAGGCATATCAGCCCGACATTGCGCGCCCATATCTGGAGCATCCAGGCTGGCGTCAGCTCTCGCATCGTCTCGTAGGTCGGTTGCAGCCATGCATATACTGCCCCAGCAAGCACCAGCCAAAGCAGAGAGGCCGAGAGTTCGAGCCATGACTTCTTGAGCCAGATCAGGGTGGCAATCGGCCTCGGTGGCCAGGCAAAGAGCGGGTTGGTCTCAACTGACCCTTCCGGTCGGTAGTTCCACTCGCGGCTGACACCCTCGCGGGGATGAGAAGTCGTCTCAGTCATCAGGCCCTCCCATTTTAGGATAAGCCTGCCAGTAATGAAAAACCCGTCGCGCCGGAACGCGACGGGATGTGACGTTTTCCGTGTCCCGCAGGATCAGATCGTTTTTGCCAACGCCACAGCGGTGTCAGACATGCGGTTAGAGAAGCCCCATTCATTATCGTACCATGTCAGGATCGAGCACATGGTTCCCTCGACCACCTTAGTCTGATCCGTGTGGAAGACCGAGCTGTGTGGATCGTGGTTAAAGTCCATCGAGACGAGCTTTTCGTCCGTGTATCCCAGGATACCTTTCAGCGGGCCGTTTCCGTCGGCCGCTTCGCGGATCGCTGCGTTGATCTCCTCGACCGTGGTCTCTCGGGAGGCAACGAACTTCAGGTCAACGACCGAAACGTTTGGTGTTGGAACGCGGATCGCAAATCCGTCCAGCTTTCCATTCAACTCCGGCAAAACCAGCCCAACCGCTTTCGCGGCGCCAGTTGAGGTCGGGATCATGCTCATCGCCGCCGCTCTACCTCGGTAGAGATCCTTGTGCATCACATCAAGCGTTGGTTGGTCGCCCGTATAGGAGTGGATCGTGGTCATCACGCCGCGTTCGATGCCAACTTTTTGGTTGAGGACATGTGCCACTGGCGAGAGGCAATTCGTCGTGCAGGAGGCGTTCGAGACAACCATGTCCTGGGCATCCAAGCTCTCATGGTTCACACCAAAGACGATGGTTTTATCGGCGCCAGATGCTGGGGCTGAGACGAGCACCTTCTTCGATCCATTCTTCAAGTGCGCGATCGCCTTTTCTTTGCTGGCAAAGATACCTGTGCATTCGAGTGCGACGTCGACGTCGTGCCAGGGCAATTCCTCGGGGTTGCGAATTGCAGTGACCCGAATTGGTCCGCGGCCTACGTCGATGGTGTCCCCATCTACTTTCACCTCCCCAGGAAAGCGGCCATGGACGCTGTCGTAACGCATCAGGTGCGCGTTCGTCTCAACAGGGCCAAGGTCATTGATCGCGACAACCTCGATGTCGGTGCGGCCCGACTCGATGATGGCACGCAACACGTTGCGCCCGATGCGTCCGAAACCGTTAATTCCGACTTTCACGGCCATAGGGGGGTCTCCTCGAGAATGAGTGGAAAGGTCTTGTGGTTCCGGGCTTTTAGATTGGGATCCGGTCAGAATCAATCCAAACGCTGTGGCCTTGGCGCCACATCACCGAGCCTTGTTCGAAAAAGTGCTCTCGTCGCGTGGAGTGTGATGATCGTCACGCCTCAGCAAACCGTTGCAAGCCATCTAGAATTTGTACGTTGTGATGATAATCACACTCTAATCATTTGAAAACGTTAAATAAATTACGTCATGAGCTCTTGATGGTAGCGGCTTGGATCCGTACTTTCCACCAAACGCTTGGGGGTCATCCCTGTCTCCCCTCGCGTTGCCCAAGCCGTGGCGCTGTTGTGCGAGGACAGTCTCTCGGAGGGCAAGGTCCGGGCGTGACCCCCCATGTTCGGACCGCGGCGAGTGGGTGAGGCGACCCATTCGCCGCATCGGCCCCTTGGCACATACTAGCCGGGGAAAGGCGGTCGATCGAGCAGCCGGTCGATCATCCTGAGAACCTCTTCGGGATAAACGTGAAACCCTGCTTCACGTTGCTCTCCAACAACGACGCCGTAATTGACCTCTGCAGCACGAGTCCATTCGTAATGCGCATTGTAAAAACGGTCGGGAGGTTGGATCACCAGGAGCGAGCCGCCTTCCTGCAAAGTGTAAAGAGCATGACCAATCTGACTGCCCTCTACGCTGATAAAAACCGAAGCTCCCAAACATTGTTCAATGAAGTGCCTCGTATCGTTTTCCGGCTCTAGGATCGTGACATCGTTCTTTTGGAGGATGTCGATTAACTCCAACTCGTTTGCGATTTCACGTTTCGCTCCGCTCTTGCCTCGTCGGACATACACGACTTTGCCGGTTCCTTTTGCTGGCAGGCGTTTCTCGATTCTGGCGCGTAAGAGCTTGTGGCGTTCCGCCTTATGTTGGTTGAAGCCGATGTCGTAAAATAGATGCGCTTCATGAGCGAAAACGAGAGGCGAGTATGACCAATCCTGCTCAAACAAGGACGCATACAATGCCATGTCCTGCCAGGAAAGATTGGCCGCAGCGATGGCGTGCTGATCCGGTTCGAACAACTCCTTCGTCGCGCAATCATCCCTGAGCCAATGACCGAAGTAGTTCGAGCCGAGTACTGAAGAGGGGATGTACGCGACCTTTTCCTCTTGTATCTCGGCGAAAAGATCCATCACCGGACGGGGTGACTTATGCCGGGAAATCAGATCGCCGGACGACACAATTCCGCGCCCGATGCACACATCCTTCAAGACCGTGGTGAGGACATCATCCTCACAGAAACGGTCTTGCAGCATACGAGAGACTTCGCTTCCTGTGTTTCGAGTGAAGGCGCAGCCATTTATCCGGTCCAATTGTGCCTCTTCGAACTCCGCTGGGCGGCACCCACGAAGAACACCTCGATAGACGATTTCGCCCGTGCTGAGGTCGATCGGAACGGACTTGCGATAGCTCCGAGGTAGGAATGTCTCGCTACAGTAGACTTTGAGGAAACCGGTGCGATGATTGGAAAACATCATGGAGTGGTCAGGCCGAGGTACATGTCGCGAGGATCACCGGTTGTTTTCCAACCTAGATCAACTCCTTTACTTTTCCTGCAATAGCCTCGGCCGTTATTCCGAAATGAGTGAACAGTTCGCCAGCGGGCGCTGACGCACCAAAGCTGTTCATGCCCACGAAGGCTGCTTTCTTCCAGTTCCCGTTCTCGGCAAACAGCCAGCGATCCCAGCCCATCTGAACGGCTGCCTCAACACCGACGCGGACAGGGCCCGGAGGCAAGATTTTGCGGCGATATGCATCGTCTTGTTGCGCGAAGAGTTCCATCGAGGGCATCGAAACAACACGGGTGCCGATTGCCTCAGCTTCTAGCAGCTCTTTCGCTGCCATAGCGACATGGACCTCAGAGCCGGTCGCAATCAGGATCGCTTTGCGTTTGTGATCGGCTTCAGCAAGAACGTAAGCGCCCTGGGCTGAGTGGTTTTTATTCGTGTGTTGGTTGCGTTGTGCGGGCACCCCTTGGCGGGTTAAGGAAATGACGCTGGGACCAGACCCTGTCAGTGCCAGCTCCCAGGCTTCAGTCGTCTCGACCATATCGGCGGGACGGAACACGGTGAGGTTCGGGGTCGCGCGCAGCATGGCCAAGTGCTCCACCGGTTGGTGGGTCGGGCCATCTTCGCCAAGCCCGATCGAGTCGTGGGTCATCACATAGACAACCCGCTGATCCATAATGGCTGATAAACGCATGGCCGCACGGGCGTAGTCGGTGAAGACCATGAACGTCCCGCCATAGGGCTGAACCCCACCGTGAAGCGCCATTCCGTTCATCGCCGCAGCCATGCCATGCTCGCGGATGCCAAAGTAGACGTAGCGGCCTTTGCGGTTGCCGGGTTGGAAGACCCCCATATCGGCGGTCAGTGTATTGTTCGAACCCGTCAGGTCGGCCGAGCCGCCCATCGTCTCAGGCATGACTTTGTTGACAGCTTCGAGGACCTTCTGGCTGGCCGCTCGGGTTGCGATTTTTGGAGCATCCTCTGCGGCGGCTTTCTTGACGGCTCTGATGGCTGAGGCGAGGCGTTTCGGCGGCTCTCCCGACATCACGCGATTGAACTCAGCTTGGCGACTGTCGGAAAGTTTGGCAAAAGCCTCTTCCCACGCTTCTCTGGCGACACTGCCGCGGTTTCCGGTAGCCTCCCAGTTCGATTTAATATCTTTGGGTATGTCAAAGGGGCCGTTGGTCCAGCCATACGCAGCTTTGGCACCTGCGATCTCATCATCCTTGGTTATTGCCCCATGGGCAGAGTTGGTATCCTGCTGCGTGGGCGCACCCAGGCCGATATGAGTCTTGCAGGCAAGCATCACAGGTGCCTTCTGCCCAATCGCCCATTCCATGGCTGCCTCGATATCTGATGTATCGTGCCCGTCGACCGCGCGCGTGATCCACCCGGAAGCCTCGAACCGCGCGCGTTGTTCAGTCCGGTCGGTCAGATCAACCCTGCCGTCGATCGAGATCCCGTTGTCATCCCACAGAACAATCAGGTTTGAGAGTTCTTGGCGCCCCGCAAGGGTGATCGCCTCCTGGCTTACCCCCTCCATCAAACAGCCATCACCGGCGATAACCCAGGTTCGGTGGTTCACGATTTTGGCCCCAAATCGGCCGCGAAGGTTCTCCTCGGCAATCGCCATTCCGACTGCCGTCGCGATCCCTTGACCCAGAGGCCCGGTGGTTGTTTCGATCCCAGGCGCATGCCCAAATTCTGGGTGCCCAGCAGTTGAGGCGCCGAGTTGGCGGAAGTTCTTGACCTGCTCCAGCGTCATCGCCTCGTAACCCGTCAGGTGAAGCAAGCCGTAAAGCAACATAGAGCCGTGGCCTGCCGAGAGGACGAACCTGTCCCGATCCGCCCAGTCAGGTGCTTTGGGGTCAAAGCGCAGATACTTGTCGAAGAGCACGGTCGAGACGTCGGCCATGCCCATCGGCATGCCGGAGTGGCCGGAGTTGGCGGCTTTAACCGCATCGAGCGCCAGCACCCGGATCGCGTTTGCCATTGCAAAACGACGGGGGTCGGCGGCTTTCATTTGCTCTATTTCCACGGGGAGTATCCTCTGTCGCAGGAGGGGCTTTCAGTCGCGCGGGACAATGCGCGGGAACAGCGTTGAGGGTCAAGGTTCACGTCGTGATTTAAGCGCCCTCAGAACAAATTTTGCCAGATCGCTCGACCACATCGTTGCTGGATGCCCTGTTGAAGGAGGTGCCCAAAGGTTACCTGCTTATATGAGGGAAAAGTGGTCTCCTCAAAAGACCGTGGGGACGAGCCATCTTTGTGGCATGAGGCAGATTCTGTGGTTGCCCGCTTCTGCAACCACAATATTCTGCTCGGTTTCTGGCATACTGTGACATCAGCAGTGATTCGGATTTCAGCGATCCAAATAGAAATCGCACCCGAAGGTTCTGCGTGTGAGGCTGGACGGAGGACAAAATGAGCAGAATAGACACAGCCCTTAACCGGCTCGAAGCCGCTCTCGATGCGCTTGAGGTGGCGTTCGATCAAGAGGTCCCCAAAGAGGATGCTGTCGAAAATAGAAGGCGAGGGGAGCGTGACGCGCTTATGACCCGAGTTCGTGAGCTTGAAGCAAAGTCTCGCGAAGACGCTCAGTTGCGGGGGGAAGCAGCCGATGCCGTCCGTGCGGCATTGCAAGACCTTCGCGCAGTTGCCGGACAAGGAGGCACCGCAAATGGCTGAAGTTTCGATCAGCATCGCCAATCGTCAGTATTTACTGGGCTGTGGGGATGGCGAAGAGGCGGGCCTTACTGCTTGCGCTCAAAAGATGGACGGTTTGGCGCAGGCGATCCAGCGCCGTATGAGTCAACCCATCCCAGAGGCCCGGCTTTTGGTTATGGTCGGCCTGATGCTGGCGGACGAGCTGGCGGATACGGAAGCACAGATCAGGTCAGCTAAAAAGGATGCCGCCAAAGCGCGCGACCTTGCTGACAGTCGTCAATCCCCGGCGGATATGTTTTCCGAAGAAGCTGAAGAACATATCGCCAAACGGATCATGTCGATTGCGGATCGGATCGAACGCCTTAGCCAGCGTTTTAACTGAGAACTGCTAGAAGCGGAATGACGCCGCCAAGTAGGGACCTGTGGCAAAGACGTCATAGCCAAAACTCCCGTCTGCTCGTTCAGTCGCGAAATCGATGCCGTAGAACTGCCAGCCAAGTCTGAGATCCGTGTTCTCCCACGGCTGATAGATCCCACCGATCAGAAGGCTCCATTGTAACTCGCTTCCATTGGCGCCAAAGCCACCAAGTTCTAGGCGTCCGCCCAAGACCCACTCCTCGGTTAGGTCCATGCCCGCGCGGAGCATGATGACGGGCTCAATCCAATCTTCCGTACCGCCTATCCCTGTCTGCAACCCCGGGCTGGTGCCGAGATCCACGGACGCGTCGACTTCTTGTCGCAATCTGTTCCAGCGAACTCCGACACCGCCATCGATGGCGAAGTGCTGGGAGCCTTCGCTGTCGACGGGTCCTTCATGAAGCCGGTAAGCTCCTAGAGCTGCGATCCAGCTTTGGCGGAATGTTACATCCGCTGTTAAAATACCGGAGGGGGCTACGACCGTTTGGCTGGCTCCGAGGCTCGCAAAATAGCCGTCAACGATAAGAGAATACCGCCCCTTCTTGACTTCCGCGCGCAGTGATCCGGCAAGATTAAGAGCATCGAGTAGCTCGGACCCACTGATGTCGAGATCAGTCGTCACTCCGCCAATTGTAGAGCTCCCGGTCGTTGAAATTGGCAGATACAGATAGGGAGCAACAGAAAACTCGTAGTCCTGGCCAGGGGCTGAGCCCAGATCTTTGAACTGAGCGTTTGCCGGAGCTCCTGACCAAAGTGAGAGCGCCGAAAGAGCGCCGACGCATAGATGCTTTGCCGATAACATTCGAACCCCAATCTTCTTTTGCCGATTGGAGACTACGCTACACCAATCGAGTTCTGTATGGATTTTTTGCTACTGGAGTCGTGTGGGGCGACCTTTGCATTCGCTCTCCGCGCCCATATATTGACTGACGGCGGGTGCTGTCTTTCTCGTGCAGCGGACAGTTTCCTGGTGGCCTAACTTTTCTCGCGGGAGCTGGCTCTGCATTCGCTCGTGGGCTTATGCACCTGGCACCCACCTGGTTTTCCAGGCTCGCGAGGATCTGAAACCGC
>JBCDAQ010000134.1:0-10671 GCA_039185285.1 Pseudomonadota bacterium | reverse complement strand
GTCGAAGGGCGGATCCTGGCGGAGCAGCACGACATCCATGGTGCTGAGATCGACCAGGCGGCGCTCCCCCAGCGTGTAGTGATCGCCCTGCTCACGACGGACTTCCAAGTCCCGACCGGTCGCCATGACCCGGCCCTCGCGCCAGACCAGATCCTCGACATGGTAGTAGAAGAGGGAATGCCCGCGTCCCTGCGCCTCCATCGCGAGGTGGAAGGTCGAGTCGGCATGGACATCGACAGACTGGATCGGGTCCATCTGGATGGCGACGGAAAGGGGCATTGGAAACCTCGTCAGGCAGGGTCGTGCGCCTGCCTAACATGGAGATCGGTCGGGCAAAAGCTAGTCGTGCGGAGCTAGACGTTCTGGAAGCCTCCGCCGATGGTCACCCGCAAGATACCAGACGTAATCCCAGTCAAGCTCGCCCGCGTCTGCGCATCCTTTCATCTTTGTATTCGTGGTGCTCTGATATTCATGTGTGCCTTCACCTACTACGAGGACAACATCATACCCGCTGGCGCCAAAATAGACCGGACGTTGGTAGAGCGCTTGCATATTGCGAAGGCAAAAAACGGCCTCACCAGGAAACATCTTCTTCGCCCATTGCGGTGCGGTTTCCCGAGCTTGTTGAACGATCAGCATATCTTCGGCCAGCACGCGTACTCTCAGCTCTTCGGCAGTCCACCGAACTCCAAAGACCAAAAGAACCGCAACCATGAAGACATGGAAGGCCGGATGGATATGCTGCAGGATCGCACGCATCATCCAAACATAGCATCGCGACGCCAGCAGTTGAATGGGCGGGCGTTTCGGCCCACCCGTTTGATCACCCGGATTTTGCCAGCTGCTCGACCCGACGCGGGTCATCGATAATGACGACGTGGCTGACGACTTTCTGGACGCCATCAACGCCTGCCGCCGCGTTCAGCGCGGTTGCATGCTCCGCGTCTGAGCGGGCGATGCCGGTGATGTGGACGACGCTATCGACGGTGGTGACGTTCAGGTTCACCGACCGCACCTCGAGATCTGTCAAGAGGTGATAGCGCACCTGGTTCGAGATCCAGACATCATTGAGATAAGCCTGGGTGCCACTATCCTCTTCAACCGTCAGCTCGTCGGATATCTGAGTGACACCAGGAACTTCCCAGGCTTGTTGGGTTGCGGTGATCTTGTCCTCGCGCCGAGGCACGGATCCTGCCAGCAGGACACGGCCTTCATGCACATCCACATCCACGTCGCGGAAAAGCTCACCCGAATGGTTGGCAAACCGGTTGGCGATGGAGACTTCGATTTCCAGATCGGTCAGGGCCTGACCGGTGCTGCGTTCTTGCAGGACCGAGCGGGTTACAGCGGCGCCGCTGCCAATCAGGATCCCGGGTCCTGTACAGGCGGCGAGTGTCGACAGCGCGACAGCCGACGCCATAAGGGTCGTTAGTGGTTTCATTGCTCTGCTCCGCCTCAAGGCATTGTTATGTCATGCGGGCATTCTCTATGACCTCAAGCCTGCCATCCGGGCCGATCAAAGCGGCGTCGAAACGGCAAACAGGGGTCTGACCCGTCACGCTTATATGATGCATCATATACAATTCCGCCGCCAAACCCAAGCGTTGCCATTGTTTTTCGCTGATAGGGCTGTCGAAACCATGATGTTTGCGGGCTTTGACCTCAACAAAGATGAGACAATGCGGGAGCTGGGCGATCAGGTCGATCTCACCTTCGGGAGTGCGCAGGCGGCGTTAGAGGATCTTGGCGCCTTGTTCTTCATAGTACCGGGCGACCTGATCTTCGGCCGAAAGGCCCGAGTGGAAGCGGCGCCCGCTCATTTGTTCGACAGCTCCAGGGCACGGGCATAGACGTCGCGTCGTGGCAGGCCGAGCAGGTTCGAAACCTCTTTTGCCGCATCCTTGATCGAGAGGGTCTCCAGCGCTGCAATCAGGACGTCGTCGAGGCTCCCCCGGCTGGCAGCCTCGGTCGCCTGCGCATCTGGCGGGCCGATCAGGATGACGATCTCGCCTTTGGGGGCTTCTTCCTCGGCATACTGACCGGCAAGGCTGGCGAGTGGGGCGCGGCGGACTTCTTCGAACCGTTTGGTGAGCTCTCGCGCAACGGCGGCGGGGCGGTCACCACCCAACGTTTCGACCATGTCCCAGAGGCAGGCCGCAAGACGTCTGGGGCTCTCGTAGAAGATCAGAGTGGCTTGGGTGGCGGCGAACTCCGCAATCGTTTTGCGCCTCGCTCCGGACTTGGGCGGCAGGAAACCCGCAAAGAGAAACCGGTCGCTGGGCAGGCCAGAGAGCGAGAGCGCCGTGATCGCCGCAGAGGCGCCGGGGGCCGTGGTCAGGCCATACCCGCCCTCAATGGCCAGTTCAGCGAGCCGATACCCCGGATCCGCGATCAACGGCGTTCCGGCATCCGAGCAAAACGCGACCACGTTGCCTTCCTCCAGCCAGCGGGCGATCTGGGGCCTGCGCTCAGCACCATTTCGATCATGGTAGGAGACCATCGGACGCCCGGCGAGGGGGATCCCATGGATGTCCATCAGTTTGCGGGTCTGGCGCGTATCCTCAGCCGCGATGGCATCGGCGCGCGCGAGGATGTCGAGCGCCCTAAGCGTGATATCCGACGCGTTGCCGATCGGGGTCGCGACGAGGTAGAGCCCAGGCGCGAGTGGCCGAGAGGCGACACCTGAGCGGACACCCGCGCGCGTCTCCAACGCGTCGCGTTTACTTTCGGGCTCCTCATCCATAGGGTCGCGCCGATCGTAAAAGCGTGGCGGAGATGGGGACACCCGCCAAGCCCGATTTGAGAGGGGACAGAATGTTGTTCAGTCGGTTCAAACCGGGCCTCGCGCTCGTGGCGGCAATGGCAGTAGGCCTTGCCGGATGTGGTGGCGGGGCTAACAAGGCACCGCAGTCTCAACAAACGCCGACCCAGCCGCAAGTGCAACCCCAAGCACCAACAGTGGTCGAGAACGACTTGGTGACGCTGGCGCTGCTGGTCCCGCAATCGAGCAGCCGTAAATCCGCCGCGCAGTTAGGTGCTGCGCTGTCGCGTGCAGCACAGTTGGGTCTTCGAGATTTGAACACCGACCGGATCGATTTACGGATTTACGATACAGCAGGTGACCCGACTGTCGCGGCGAGCGTTGCGGCACGGGCGATTGCCGATGGCGCGGATATCATTCTGGGACCGCTCTTTGGTTCGGCAACCAAGTCGGTTGCGCCACTTGCCGTGCAGGCCAATATCAATGTTCTGTCTTTCTCGACCGATACCAGTGCAGCGGGCGGTCCGGTTTGGGTGACGGGTTTTCTGCCAGAAATGGAGGCCGCGCGCATTCTGAGTTTTGCCCAGTCGCAATCCTATCTGAATGTCGGTGTCTTCTATCCAAAAACGGCATATGGCGATGCGGCTCTGCGCGGAGCGTTGGAAGCTGATGGGAAAGGTCAGACACGGATCATTGGTTCATCGAGCTTCACACCGGGTTTCCAAGGGATCCAAGAGGCTGCTCAAGTCTTCTCGGGTACGGCGGCGGGGGCAGATGCGATCTTGCTGGCAACCGGCGGTACCGATTTGAATTCCGCAGGCTCCTTCATGAATTTTTACGACTTCAACCCTGTTGTGGTGAAGTATATGGGGCTGGGCCAGTGGTTCTCGGGCAAGACACTGAAGGAGGTCGCACTCCGGGGTGGTTGGTTCCCGGCCCCCGATCCGGATGCATCGCGGCGGTTCTCGGACCGATATTCCTCGATCCATGGCGAAAAACCACCGCTTCTTGCGGTACTGGGCTATGACGCGGTACAGATCGCTGGGCAATCGGTTCTGGCCAGCCGAGGCGGCGACGAAGACCCGCTCTCGGCTCAGGCTCTGACCCGGCCAGTCGGCTTCCAAGGTGCGTTTGGCCCGGTCCGGCTGACGCCTGATGGTCGCAACCAGCGGGCCCTCGCGATCCTCGAGGTGGGGCCGCGTGGTTTTGAAATGATCGACCCTGCGCCCGAAAGCTTTGGCGCCGGGTTTTAAGGAGGTCTGACACTGGGCGCACCCAAAGCCATTGGTCGCTCCGCTGCGGGAGAGACGACGTTTGCCGGACTGAAGTACCTGATCGGCAAACCGGAAGAGGTCCTCGACCACACCGCGTTGATCGCGGAGGTCGACCGGATCGCCAGTGAGGTTCCACAAGCAGACCAGCGCCAGCATGTTTGCGATCTTCTAAGCACCACACTGGAGGAACGCCGAGCGGCGGTGTTTACCTATCTGATCGATCAACCCTTCGCTGGTCTGCGCGTGGCGCGCAGTCTGGCGCATATCATGGATGGCGTGGTCGTTGCCTGTCATCACTATTGCAGCACGCATCTGCATCCCGCCCCCGTCCGGACCAAAGGCCAGCAGCTCGCGGTTGTTGCCGTCGGTGGATATGGGCGCGGCGAGATGGCGCCTTTCTCGGATGTCGATCTCCTGCTTTTGACCCCGCATAAGCAAACCGCCTGGGGCGAGAGCGTGATCGAGTCCATGCTCTATATCCTCTGGGATCTCAAACTCAAGATCGGCCACTCGGTGCGCTCGATCGCGGATTGTTTGCGCTATGCGCAGAAGGACATGACAGTGCGCACAGCACTGCTGGAGATGCGGTATATCTGCGGGGATCGTGCCCCCTATGAAGAGGCGGATAAAAAGCTTTGGTCCCAGCTCTTCACGCAGACGAGCGGAGAGTATGTGGAGGCGAAACTCGCCGAGCGCGACGAACGCCACCGCCGCCATGGCGGTTCACGCTACATGGTCGAGCCGAACATCAAAGAGGGCAAAGGCGGGTTGAGGGATCTTCAGACGCTCCATTGGGTCTCGAAATACGTCTACGTTTGCGACACGGCCTGGGATCTGGTTGAGCGTCGGATATACACCCATGACGAAGTGCAGAAATTCGCCGATGCGGCGAAATTCATTTGGGCGGTGCGTGGGCATCTCCATCACTTGAACGGCCGCGCGCAGGAAGTGCTGAGCTTTGACCGGCAGGTCGAGATTGCAGCAAGGATGGGGTTCGAGGATCAGGACGGTCGCCGCGGCGTCGAACGCTTCATGCAAGCCTATTTCCGGCATGCAAAGAATGTCGGCGATCTGACCCGAATCCTGGCTGCGGCGCTGGAAGCCAAGCAGGCCAAACTGCAACCCACCTTATCGCTTCTGCTCAACGCGCTGAGTTTCCGGGCAACAACCGACGAGACGACGCCGTTCCGCGTCCAGGATGGTCGGATCACCGTGCGCGACGACAAAGTGTTCGAAGAAGACCCGGTGAACATCCTGAGGCTCTTCCACGAGGCGGCACGGACCGAAGCGAGGACGCATCCCGACGCACTCAGGCTGGTGACCCAGAGCCTCGATCTGATCGATGAGAAGGTTCGCACGAACCCCGAGGCAAACAGGCTTTTCCTCGAGATCCTCTGTGACAAGGCCGATGGCGCGCGCATGCTACGTCGGATGAACGAGACGGATGTTCTGGGCCGCTTCATCCCGGAATTCGACCGCATCGTCGCGATGATGCAGTTCAACATGTATCATCACTACACGGTCGACGAGCATACGATCCAAACCATCCATATGCTCAACAAGATCGACCGGTTGGAAGCGGGTGAGCAACTGCCGGTCGCGACCGAGATCATTAAGGGCGGCTTCAATCGGCGGGTTATCTACGTCGCCTTGCTCCTCCACGATATCGGCAAAGGCTCAGGCCGGGATCACTCGGAGGTGGGTGCCGAGATTGCCGAAGTCGTCTGCCCACGCCTTGGGCTGGACGAGGCGGAGACGGATCTGGTCGTCTGGCTGGTGCGTAACCATCTGCTTATGAGCGATGTGGCGCAGAAGCGCGATATCTCCGATCTGGGCACGGTGCGCGATTTCGCCAATCAGGTGCGCAGCCCGGAGCGGTTGCGGCTCCTGCTTCTCCTGACCGTTTGCGATATTCGCGGGGTTGGTCCGGGGACATGGAACAATTGGAAGGCGCAGCTGCTGCGCAATCTCTATTGGGACACGCGGGATATGCTAACCGGTGGTGCGGACAAGATCAGCCGTCAGCATCGGGTGGACTATGCGCGCGCCCAGCTCTCGGGCGCCCTGGCTGACTGGTCTGAAGCGGATCGTGCGGCAGAGCTCGCACGGCACTACCCACACTATTGGCTGGGGCTGGACACCGCGATCCAGGAACGTTTTGCCGAGCTTGCCCGTCGCAAGGCACAGGGCATGGGCAGTGAGTTCCTGCGAGACGAAGACCGCGATGCAACCACGGCATTGCTCTATCTCGAGGATCATCCAGGTATCTTCTCGCGCATGGCAGGCGCATTTGCGCTCGCGGGCGCGAATGTTGTCGATGCGCGGACCTACACAACCACTGATGGGATGACTTGCTCGACCTTCACGATCCAGGACGCTGATGGCCATCCCTTTGAGGAGACACGGCTGCCGCGCTTGAAGCGAACGATTGACCGCACCCTGATGGGCGAAGTCGTGGTTCGCGACAGTTTGGCGGAGAAGACGAAGAACAAGGCGAAGAAGCCGTTTATCGTGCCGACCCGGATCAACTTCGACAATGAGAGTTCGGACCTCTACACGATCATCGAGGTGGATTGCAGCGACCGGCTGGGCCTGTTGCATCTGTTGACCCGGACCCTGACCGGGCTGAACGTCAACATCTTCACGGCGATCATCGCGACCTATGGGGAACAGGCGGTGGATGTGTTTTATGTCCGCGATCTATTTGGCTTAAAGATCACGGCTGAGAGCAAGATGCGCCGGATTGAGCGCAAGCTGATCGCGGCGGTTGAGGGCAAGAAATCCACCACCAAGTCGGGCGCATGACACGCGCGCCGATCCGGATCCTCGCAAGCTTCGGCACTGTCGGCGGCTGGACGATGATGAGCCGCATCCTCGGCTTCATCCGCGATATCCTGATCGGCGCCTTGGTCGGAACCGGGCCGGTGGCGGAGGCGTTCATCGTCGCCTTTCGCCTGCCGAACATGTTCCGGCGGTTCTTTGCCGAGGGGGCGTTCAACCTCGCCTTCATCCCGCTGTTCTCGAAGAAACTCAGCGGCGAGGGAGAGAGCGCCGCGCGGGATTTTGCTGAGGAGGCGTTGTCAGTCCTGCTCACCATCCTGATCGCCTTGACGGTTGTCGCTCAGGCGATAATGCCCTGGCTGGTCTGGGTAATAGCCGGCGGATTCGAGGCGGGCAGCGACCGCGAGGAGCTGGCGGTGCTCTTCTCACGGATCTGCTTTCCCTACATCCTCTTCATCTCATTGGCGGCACTCTTCTCGGGCATTGCCAATGGTTACGGGCGGTTTGCGGCAGCGGCAGCAGCGCCTGTCCTTCTGAATTTGGTCTGGATTGCGGGTATGGCTCTCGGTGCCTGGCTCGGTTGGGAAATGGGGCTGACGCTTGCCTGGTCGGTCTTCGTTGGCGGGGTTGGGCAACTGATACTGATGGTTGTCGCCGTCCGGCGTTTGGGTGTGAAGCTGGGCCTTCGCTTGCCGCGGCTCTCACCCGATGTGCGGCGATTGATTGCGCTGGCGATCCCGGCCGTTCTGATCGGCGGGGTGACCCAGATCAACCTCATCGTCGGCACGCGGATCGCAAGCGCGACCGAAGGAGCGGTCGGCTGGCTCTACTTTGCCGATCGGATCTATCAGCTTCCATTAGGGGTGATCGGTGTTGCCATCGGGGTCGTGCTTCTGCCCGCACTGAGCCACAAGGTCCAGGAGGGCGATCATGCGGGTGCTGCATCGGCCATGAATCGTGCGGCCGAGTTTGCATTGATCCTGACACTGCCAGCGGCCGCTGCCCTGATCGCACTCCCAGAGCTGATCTCTCGCGTCCTGTTCGAGCGGTTGGCCTTTACTGCCGAGGACAGCCGCCAGACGGCCCTCGCGCTTTGGATCTATGCGATCGGCCTGCCGTCTTTCGTCCTGCACAAGGTCTTGCAACCGGCCTTCATCGCGCGAGAGGATATGAGGACGCCACTGCGCTATGCCATCATCGCGATGGTGGTCAATGTGGTCGTTGCGATCGGGCTTTACCCATTGATCGGCTGGGTCGGCGCACCGATTGGTACTACAGTTGCCGGCTGGTTGATGATCTTCCTGCTCTGGAACGGCGCGCGGCGATTGGAGAGCGAAATGCGGGTCGATACGCGTCTGGCAGATCGCTGGTGGCGTATGGTTCTGGCCTCGGCCGCGATGGCAGGGGTGGTGCTGGGATTGGAAATCTTGATGGCCCAAGCCGGGATCATCAGCCTCCTGCGTCTCCTTTTCGTCGTCCCGGCAGGACTGGTCTGTTACGCTCTCTTTGCGATCCTACTTGGTGCTTTTAGGCTGAGCGACATCCGATCAGCGGTTGGGCGCGGAGGATAGATGACCCTGCTGCGGCTTCTCTTGGTGGCTTCTCTTCTCAGCCACTCTGCTTGTACTGGGGAGCGCCTGCTAGACGCCCCGCCCGCCAGCCAGGTCGATGCCGCCCGGATCCCAGGCTACGAGAAGATCCGCTTTTCCGGCACCCGCGACGATCTAATCCTGCAAGACGCAGCCAAGGAGCTCACAGCGCAAATCCGAGCCCGGATCAAGGACGAAGGAAAACGACCGAATAACGGGATCTTCGATGTGCTGGTTCTTTCAGGAGGGGGGTCTGACGGAGCATTTGGTGCTGGGTTGCTCCAGGGCTGGTCAGAACGAGGCGATCGGCCTGAGTTCGGGATTGTCACAGGGATTTCCACCGGCGCGCTCATTGCCCCGTTTGCTTTTCTGGGGTCGGAGTACGATGATGAATTGCGGCGTCTCTACACCCAGACCGCGACCAAAGACATCGTCTCTTTTGCGATTCTGGAAGGGCTGTTCGGCGCCCCTGGCTTGACGGATCCGGAACCTCTGCGCCTGGCGTTGGCCCGCGAAATTACGCCAGAAGTCGTCGAACTCATTGGTATCGAGCATCTGAAGGGACGCCGCCTCTGGGTTGGAACGTCAAACCTGGACACCCAGCGCCCGGTGATTTGGGACCTTGGCGCGATTGCAATCACCGGGAGGAAGGACGCGCCGGAGCTGATCCGAGAGATCATCCTGGCCTCCGCCTCGATCCCGGGTGCATTTCCACCTGTTTTCTTCACGGTCGAGGCGAATGGCCGACGTTATGCTGAGCTGCATGTCGATGGGGGCGTGACCCGTCAGCTCTTCCTGTTCCCGCAACCCGATGCGGTCCAGGACAATGTCGAGGGTGTGGAGCCGGATCGCCGCGGCGCCATGCGGCGCGGGACGGTCTATGCGATCCGCAACTCGAAACTCGGCCCCGACTTTAGCGAGACCCCAGCTGGGATTCTGGAAATCGCAGAAAGGTCACTCTCTACCTTGCTCAAATACAGTGGCAACACGGATCTCTTGCTGTTGCGCACTCAAGCGGACGCTGCCGGTTTCAAGATCAAGATCGTGGGCGTCCCAAAGGAGTTCGATGTCAAAGAGACCGAGCTTTTCGACCCGATCTACATGAACGCGCTCTTCACTGTTGGCGAAGAGATGGGTCAGACGGGGGTCCCTTGGCGATGATCCGGGTAGGCGAGTAGATGTAGGAAAGCCCCCAGCCAGCAACAAACCCACCCAAATGGGCTTGCCAGGCGACATTACCACCCGCGAGGCCGCCCTCACCGAAGCTCTCAAAGCCGAAGATCAGGAAGAGATGGATCACCACGAGCGCGAGCACCACGCGCCAAACCGGCATTGCGCTGAAACCCATCCGGCTCATCATCCGGGCGCGCCAGGAGAGCAACAGTCCGAGCAGGCCAAAGACGCCACCTGATGCGCCGACAAGAACCGCTTTCGTCTCGGTCATCAGGCCCAAGGTGACCGCGCCCATGATCACCGAACAGAAGAAAGCAACCAGCATCACAGTTGCCCCGGCCATGCGGCAGACACCGTGACCCACAGCAAGCAAAATGGCTCCATTCATGGCGAGATGCAGCCAACTCCCATGCAGGAAGCCATGGGTGATCAGCGACCAGTAGACCTGGGTCGGATAAGGCTCACCCGCCATCGCGGCATCGAAATAGGGATCAAAGAAGCCAAAGGCTGAATGCATGTAGAACCAGCCAAAAAGCGGCGAGACCCAGCCTGCCGCTGCGGCAGTTTCGAGCCCATGGAGGATCACCATGAATCCGACAAGGATCCAGAGAGAGACATGCACCGGCTCTTGCATCCGGGCGGGTTGACTAAGCGCATCCATCGCTCGGACATATAGTCGGCAGCGCCGCTCGCCAAGCCCGCCTTGACGAATGAGGCCCCTCCGCCCATAGAAGGCGCCGCGCCCAAGGGCGCTGATGCAACCAGTGAGACCTAAAATGCCACATACTCCGCGAGTCTTCTCGGGCGTCCAGCCGACAGGCAGCCTGACGCTCGGCAATTACCTCGGAGCGCTCAAGCGCTTCGTCGAGATACAGCGCGAAGGGGCAATGGAGACGATTTACTGTGTCGTCGATCTCCATGCGATCACCCAGTGGCAAGACCCTAAGGAGCTGCGCGAGGCAACGCGCTCGGTCGCCGCGGCGTTCATGGCCTGCGGTCTCGACCCGAAACAATCGATTCTGTTCAACCAGAGCCAGGTGCCCGCCCATGCGGAGCTTGGCTGGTTGTTCAACTGCGTTGTCCGCCTCGGTTG
>JBCDAQ010000133.1:0-10757 GCA_039185285.1 Pseudomonadota bacterium | reverse complement strand
TAACGCGAAAGCTGGGTACCAGGGGCATTCGCGCCAACGTTCCCGATTGCGCGAGCATAGTGATGGGCAGACTAGGGTGCTTGGTCGCCTCAAGCCGACCGCCCTACCGTTCGGCCAGAGAAGATGCAGCCTCCCAAAAACGTGCCCTCAAGCGCGCTGTATCCATGATAGCCGCCTCCACCAAAACCCGAAGCCTCACCACAGGCGAATAGCCCGTCAAAGCTGGTCCCATCCTGATGCAAAGCCTGCCCTTCAAGATTGGTGGCAATACCTCCGAGTGATTTTCGGGTCAGGACGTTCAATCGCACGGCAATCAATGGGCCAGCCTTTGGGTCTAGGATACGATGCGGTTTCGCCGTGCGCATGAACTTGTCGCCGAGATAGGACCGCGCCTGGCGCATTGCGACGACCTGCAAATCCTTGGCAAAGGCATTCGTCAATTCTCGGTCGCGCGCTTCGATTTGGCTACGAAGCTTATCGAGCTGTATAGGGCTATCTCCAACACGGTTCATGCCCTCGACGAGCGCTTCTAGTGTGTCGGCAACGATGAAGTCTGCGCCCTTTTCCTTGAATGCCTCGACCGGTGGGGTCGCGGATTTTCCAAGTCTGCTCTTCAGCAACAGCGCAATGTTGCGATCCGTCATATCTGGGTTTTGTTCTGACCCGGAAAGCGCAAATTCCTTTTTTAGAATCTTCTGAGTTGTGACGAACCAGGAATGGTTGTGACCGCGGATGCAAATCTCACGCAAAGTACCTAAGGTATCGAAGCCGGGTAGAGCCGGCAAAGGCAGGCGTTGGCCTTCTTGATCGAACCACATGGAGGATGGTCCCGGCAGGATCCGGATGCCATGTTTTGGCCAAATCGGATCCCAGTTTCGAACCCCCTCCGTATAGTGCCACATCCGGTCGCCGTTAATTACCTGAGCGCCCGCGCGCTCAACATGGCCAATCATCAGCCCGTCGACATGATGCGGTACACCCGAGATCAAGTCTTTCGGTGCTTGGCCCAGACGTTCGGTCGGCCAGTTCTTTCGGACCAGTTCGTGATTGCCACCAATCCCGCCGCTGGCAACGACAACAGCTTCAGCTGCAATTGAGAAATCGCCTGTTACGATGCGGTTGGATTGCTCACCACGCGCGTTCTCCGCTGCCTGAAGGATTTCGCCTGAAACACCTTTTACGCAGCCGCTCTCGATCTCTAGATCACAGACCCGGTGGCGAAATCGGAGATCAAGTCTCCCGGCCGCTTCTGCTGCTAGGATTTTCTTGATGAAAGGCTCAATTGTGCCGGGGCCTGTCCCCCAAGTGACATGAAAGCGGGGGACCGAGTTGCCGTGATTTCCAGCGAGACCTCCGCCACGTTCTGCCCAGCCGACAATTGGAAACCACCGCATCCCCTGAGCGTGAAGCCAGGGACGCATCTCTCCTCCGGCAAACTCCAGGAAAGCCTCCGCCCATTTTCGTGGCCAAAAATCTTCGTCCCGGTCAAACCCAGCGGTGCCCATCCAGTCTTGATAGGCAAGCTCCATGGAATCCTTGATTCCCATGCGCCGCTGCTCGGGCGTGTCGATCATGAAGAGACCACCAAGAGACCAAAACGCCTGGCCACCCAAATAAGAGCGAGGTTCCTGGTCCAGAACGATGACCTTGCGTCCTCGATCAATCAATTCAGACGCAGCAACAAGTCCGGATAGGCCCCCTCCAATGATTACCACATCAGTCTGGTCGGTCATTTTTCCTCTTCACCCAATCTGCTTTAGTTAGGTTCTTTAGCCCAGGATTGCCAAAGACGGGTAGCCGCTTTTGTGGTCGAGGCACTGGAAGCTTTAACCTCGTTCAATGTGGTCGAAGTTTGCGGTGATCAGAGCCCGCCTTTCTTGAACGGCGAATAACCGTCGTTCGCACGAGATCAGCTCGGCCAAACTCTAAAATAAGAGCGTTAAAACTGATGGCATGGAAGTCTCTGATGCCCAGAAGCTAAAGGTGCGCGAAGATCAGAACGCCAGTCTGAAGCGCCTTCTGCCGGAGTGTCTGCTCGAGCATTCCTTATGCGCCATTGGCTGGAGCACAAGGCCGATCGTGTGCAATCACTAACTGCGCCGGGAAGATGCAGATCTCGGCGCTGATCTTCGCAAAGCCATCTAGGCAGCAGCAGTTTCCCGCTGATAGACATCCTCGTAGCGAACGATATCGTCTTCTCCCAGGTAAACACCGGACTGGATTTCAATGAGATGCAGTTCGACTTTGCCTGGGTTCTCGAGCCGGTGGATCTCGCCCAGCGGGATGTACACTGATTCGTTCTCAGACATCAGTCGAACGTCACCCCCGACTGTTACCTGCGCTGAGCCGCTGACGACGACCCAATGCTCCGAGCGGTGGAAATGTGATTGCAGAGAGAGCTGCCCCCCGGGTTTGACCATGATCCGCTTCACCTGGAAACGTTCGCCAAGTGCCAGACTTTCATACCAACCCCAGGGGCGGTGGCACTTGGAACTCTGAAGCGCATCTGGCGCACCATCTTCGGACAGCCGTTTTGCGATCTGTCCGACCTCCTGTGCACGAGACTTATCCGCCACCAGGATGGCATCGGGTGTTGCGACCGCCACGATGTTTTTTAGCCCTAGGCCGACGAGGCGGGTTCCATCTGCCTCCGAACGTAGGAGTGTATCTCGGCAGTCCTGCGCCAAAGCATTGCCGCTGATGACGACACCGTCTGCATCTTGTTCAGCCGTATCCCAAACAGCTTCCCAAGCGCCAAGATCGGACCACCCAAACTGTGCCGGCACCACCATTCCGCGGACTTTCTCCATGATCGCATGATCGAAGCTGATGGCTGGGCTTTCCTGAAACGCGGCGGTCTCGGGGCGTAGGAAATCTGCATCTCTCTCAGCATTTGCAATGGCCTGTTGGCAGCTGGCGAGGATGGCTGGTGCATGCTCGCGGAACGCTTCGATAACTGTCGCGGCCTGAAAGAGAAACATTCCAGAGTTCCAGAGGTAGCCACCGTCGCAGATCATGCGCTCCGCGAGGTCCAATTCGGGTTTCTCGACAAAGTGGCAATAGGGTACGGCTCGGCTACCGTCCGGGATGCAGGAGATATAGCCGTAACCCGTTGCAGGATGGTTTGGCTGAATTCCGAACGTTACAATGGCGCCCGTTTCCGCGGCCTTCGATGCTCGCACAGTTGCAGCCTTGAAGCCTTCGAGGTCTTCAATCGCATGATCCGATGGTAGAACGAGCAGCAATGCCGAGGGATCAACCGCATATCGATCCAGAGCTGCCACGCATATGGCCGGAGCTGTGTTGCGGGCTGCAGGTTCAAGAATTATCGTCTCACAAGCTCCCGCCGCTTGGTCTGCGGCAATGAACCTATAGACCTCATTGGTCACGACGACCGGGGCATGAGGGCTCAGAGCAGCTGCCCGCGCGAGCGTTTGTCTGAATAGGGTCTCACCATTTTTTAGGGTGCAGAACTGCTTCGGGTAGCTCTCGCGCGACAGTGGCCAGAGGCGAGTTCCGCTGCCTCCGCAGAGGATGATCGGATGGATGTTTGATGTGGTCATTGTATGCTCCTTCTTCTTTCCTGATCCGCATTCAGGATCGCAAGGCCCAGCGGTCAGTTCGAGAGCACGGAGAGATAGCGAAGCGCTCCAGAAGAAGTCGTAGCGCTCCTTCTGAACACGGATGTATGCTTTCGGATAGGGGGTTCTGAATACTTTACCCAGTGGGGCGCCGCTGTATGATCGTGCTAGCTGGCTCCAATGAGGATGAACGCGAACATGGCTCTAACTGCCGAACAGATCGGTGTGGTGCGCACCACCTGGGCGCGTGCTGTGCCGGTGGCGGGTCTTGCTGCGAGCCTCTTCTATGGTGAGTTGTTCAAAAGGGCGCCTGAGACGCGGGCACTTTTCACGTCAGATATGGCGGCACAGGGGAAAAAGCTGATGGCGACCCTCGCTTTTGTCGTAGATCACCTTGATCGTCCTGAGGTGCTGTTACCAGCAGCCGAAAACCTCGCGAAACGTCATCTTGATTACGGGGTTACTGCAGATCAATATGCGCCCGTTGGTGACGCCCTGCTCTGGACATTTCAAGAACTGCTGGGCACCGATTTTGGCGCACCCGAACGTGACGCCTGGAGCACCGCATATGGAGCCCTCAGCAATCATATGATTGAGTGCGCCTACTGAGTCCCGGCCTAGGCCCGGCAATCCTATCCTTTTGGATAGTTCCTCTATTCGCCTGCAAACGAAAATCCGACCTTTGCATCGCTAAAGTCTGCCCGAGCAGAAGGATCAGGAAATGGAAATAATTTGTTTGACAAGTACTGAGATCGACACCCGCAGCGCTATCGAAGACATCTTCGCGAGAAACAGGTCTCGGTGTCTAAACGATGCCGACTTCGTTGCCGTTCATCTCTCCTATGAGCATGATTTTAAGGTAGTCGGCGACCTGTTGACCACCGGAAAAATCAGCCGGTTGCATGGTGGAACATCTTGCATGGGTGTCATGAGCAATTCGGGAATTGTGAGCGAAAACGGCGGCGGTCTTGGCGTCTTTGCAATTCAGGATCCAGTTGGCAGCTACGGGACCGGAATATCCCCGCTCTGTAGCGACCCTCGCACCGCTGCGAGAGACGCTGTCGCCCAGGCGCTCGATGCGGCTGATCGCCAGGGCGAAGCGCCCGACCTGATTTGGTTGACGACCTCTCCCGGTACAGAAGAGGAAGTTCTTCGCGGGATAGCCGATGTCGTTGGCGCGAGTGTTCCAGTGGTTGGAGGGAGTGCAGCGGATAACGATGTCAGTGGTTCTTGGAAGATCTTTGATGGTTCTCAGGCCATGACCGAAGGTGTTATCGTCTCGGTTCTTTTCCCATCATCGAGACTGTCGATCGCCTATCAGAGCGGATATGCGCCGACGCTAAAGACGGGTGTCGTTACTCGCGCCGATGGTCGCCGCCTAATCGAAATCGACGCTCGACCAGCTGCGCAGGTGTATTCAGAATGGAGCGGAGTGCCCGTAGAAGTGCCAAAAGGGGATGACACGGTTATGATCTTATCGGATAGCACCTTCACGCCCCTTGGCAGGCGTTCAGGTACGGTAGCTGAGGTGCCATTCTATCTCCTGTCTCATCCCGCTTCCGTCCGAGCTGACGGCTCGATTGAACTTTTCGCTGATGTCGCCGAGGGCGATGAACTCACACTTATGCAGGGTGCTGCTGAAGGCCTGACGCTACGTGCTGGCAGAGTTGCCTCATTCGCCGCTTCCAGCGGCCGAATGGAACCAGACGAGGTTGCTGGAGCTCTGGTAATCTACTGCGGGGGCTGCATGCTGGCTGTCCGCGATCGAATGAACGAAGTTGCAAACGGTATCGATACGGCACTCGGTGGTGCGCCTTTTCTTGGAATCTTTACTTTTGGAGAGCAGGGACCGATCCTAAACGGCCAGAACGCTCACGGGAACCTTATGATATCCTGCGTGACGTTTGCCCAGTGAGGTTGCTGCTTGGTGAAACAAGGCGATAGCGAGGAACAGCTTCGCGAAGCGCTTCTCGAACTCGATGTCCTGCGTCAGCGGGAGAGCGATGCCCTGCGGCAATCGAATGCGTTACTCGAAGGGCTGGCCGCAGTTTCGCAGGGTAGCAGTCCAGGAGAAGGAGTCGCGAGCTTCCTTCAGACGGTCGGAAGAAACCTCAAGGCAAGACTCACCCTATTGGTGGCTCCGAACGGGTCGGACGGACAGATCCTTTATGCAGATCAAACCGGTCTTATCGGTGCAAGCTTGCCTCTCGCAGCGGTCGAGAAACCCCGGGTTCGCCGGATATCAGATCTCGAGCGGGTTTCGTGGTGGGATGGGCTCACTGCTCCTTTCTCGGAGATGCATTCCTTCCTGGGCGCGCCAATCACGTTGTCCGAAGGAAAGGCCGGCGCCCTGATCTGTCTTGGAGAGGAACGTGATCAGTTCTCCAGCGCCGACCAATCCTTGATCGCGCGATTGGCCACACTTGCGTCACAGGCGCTCGCAACACTCGCCTTGTCCAAGAGAAATGCCCTTCTGGCAGGTGTCATCGAAGGTGCATCTGCGAGCGTGGCCATCGCGGATGCTACCGATCCCGCTATGCCCCTAGTCTACGTCAATCAGGCGTTTCTAGATCTGAGCGGGTATGACCGCGAGGAAGTGCTCGGTGCAAACTGCAGGTTCCTGTCGGTGGAACCACCAGACTCGGTCGAACGGGTGAGGTTGCGGGAGACGGTTGCGGACCGCAGCTTCGGTACGTTCAACTTGCGCAACCGACGCAAGGATGGGTCCGAGTTTTGGAACAGGCTGACCCTCTATCCGATCGCGGGTGAAGATGGCGATGTGCGCATGATGGTGGCGACTCAGGTCGATATCACCGCGGAACGCGCGGCCGAAGAGGAGCGCGACGCCGCGCGAAATCGGCTGGTCGGTGCGCTATCCTCGACGTCCGAAGGCTTCTTGCTGTTGAACGCCCATGGTCGGATCGTATTCGTGAACCCCCGGTTCCGCGAGTTCTTCGAGTCCGAGCAGGTCGTCTGGCAGGAAGGCGAGATATTTGTGGATGTTTGGAGACGCAGGTTGATCGATCTCGGGACAGCACCCGGAGCAGCAACGCGAATAGCTAGAGCACGTCGGGACGCGCTTTTCTCGGGCAGCCGAGACCGCGAGGAACAATTACCCGATGGTCGGGTGCTGTTGATCAATGATCACCCCACACGGGATGGTGGTGCTGTCTCCATTGCAACCAATATCACCAGCATCAAAGCTACCGAGACGATCCTGAAGCAGCGGGCGGTAGCGATCGACTCCGCCCAGGACGGCATCGCGATCACCGACACTGATGGCCGTTTCGTGTATATGAACCCAAGCCATCTGAATATGTTCGGCTACTCCAACGAGGTCGAGGTTCTAGGGCGCCATTGGTCAACGCTTTATCGTGCCGATCAGGCGGAGCATATTACCCGAGTCGGCATTCCCGAAGTGGAGCGGACGGGAACGTGGCGAGCGATCCTTTCTGGTGTTAGCAAGACCGGCGATCTGGTCGCGCAGGAGATCTCGCTAACCCTCATCAAGGATGTCGGCCTCGTCTGTGTGGCCCGGGACACGTCAGAGCGGGATCGGGATCAACAAGAGCGAAACCGCTTGCTGGAGCAGCTCCAGCAGGCGCAGCGCCAGGAGGCGATCGGCCAGCTTGCCGCCGGTGTGGCCCATGACTTCAACAACGTCCTCTCCGCGATCGATGGCTCTGCAGCTCTACTCGGGTTGGATCTGGCCGAGGATCATCCCGGCAAGACCCATCTGGAGCGGATTTCGAGTGCTGCCGATCGCGCGGCGAACCTGGTAGATCGTTTGCTCGATCTCGGTGCCCGCAAGCGAACCCATGGGCGGATCGACCTACGCCAATCGACAGAGGAAGCGGCAGATCTGTTGAGGGCCGGACTGACCTCCCTCATCAAGCTGAAGGTCTCCGTTCCGGAAGAGCCGGTGATTGCCGAGGCCGACCCCACGGACGTTCTTCAAGTCCTGCTCAATCTCGGGATCAACGCGCGGGATGCCTGCCCGGACGAGGGGGGAGAGGTCGGCATCTCATTGGATGAAGGTGTCGGGGATGACGCGCTCACCCTATCGATCGGGGAGCTTGATCCAGCCTCACGATACGCCCGTTTCCGGGTATCAGATACAGGCGCGGGCATCTCTGCCGAAAACATCGCCAAGATCTTCAGTCCTTACTTCTCGACAAAGGGCGCGGATGGTACGGGGCTGGGCCTCGCTGTGATGACTTCAATCATCAAGCAGGCAGGCGGCGCGGCTAGGGTGGACAGCGCACTTGATGTCGGGACGACCTTCGAGGTTTTCTGGCCACTTCGACCATCCGAGGATCAAGTCCGCCAAGACCCACCCACCCTGCCACAGCTTGCCTCAAAAAATGCGCTGGCCGGGCGTATGGTTTTGGTCTGCGATGACGCAGAGCTTGTTGCCCAGGTTATTGCGGGAACGCTTGAGCAGGCCGGCGCGGAGACGGCAATATGCACAGACCCGCTGGACGCGCTGGATGCAATTCAAGAAGACCCTGAGGCTTGGGACCTTCTGGTGACCGATTTCGATATGCCGAGCATGTCTGGCGCCGAACTGTCGGCCGCCATTCGCAAGGCGCGCTCGGCCATCCCGATCATTCTGGTCTCCGCGCTTGATCAACCCGCATCAACAAGAGCCACATTCGCGGCTGTTCTGGAAAAGCCCGTTGAAGCAGAGGAGTTGATCGCCACGGCCCATGCCGCCATCATGGCGGGCAAGGAGCAAGGGAGGCCTGACGAGTGACACGTATTCTGATCGCAGACGACCATGATCTGGTTCGTGACACCATTTCGTCCTTCCTCGAGCGGGAAGGGCAGTACCAGATCATCGTTGCCGAGGACTTCTACGCAGCCGAGAAGAAGCTCGCCGAAGACGGGCCCTACGACCTTGTCCTTTTGGATTATGGAATGCCGGGTATGACTGGGCTCAGTGGGCTGGAGAAGGCGATTGAGAAGAACCATGGCTACCCGGTGGCGATTATGTCCGGCACCGCTGACCGAACCGTTGCCCAGGACGCACTGGCGGCGAAAGCCGCCGGTTTCGTGCCTAAAACCATGCCCGCAAAGTCTCTCCTCCACGCTGTTCAATTCATGCTGGCTGGTGAGCAATACGCGCCAGTTCAGTTCATGACTCAGGCATCAGAAGCCGAAGCGCATCCACTCGCATCCAGGCTTTCAGATCGGGAGATGCAGGTCCTTGAGGGTCTTTGCAAAGGACATTCAAACAAGGAGATTGCCCGCGATCTGGACCTGCAGGAGGTAACGATCAAACTCCATGTGAAGACTTTGTCCCGCAAGCTGGAGGCGCGCAACCGCACCCATGCCGCAATGATCGCGAAGGAAGAGGGTCTCTTCTAAAAGTCCAGCCCCCGCCGGGGGAGAGGCGGGGGCCGGGCATCGACGGGAGCATGGATCAGATCAGGAGTCCGTCGATGACTTCGTCACGGAACGCGTCGTCCTGATTGCGGCTGTCCGTGAGTTCCAGCGTGAAGGTGTCGATCTGGAGGGACACCGTTCCATCACCGGACTGGAGGATGTTGTTCTCGAGCCAGGCATCGATATCGAGCTCGGACGAGAGGTTGAGGTCGCGGAGATCGATCCGATCCGCATCGACTCCGTCATTGCGGAAGTCGGTGATCTGATCGATGACCGCCTCGATCGCTTCTTCGCGGAATACGAACCGGTCGCTGCCCGAGCCGCCGGACATGATGTCCGCGCCCGAAGAGCCGTAGATCCGGTCGTTGTCGGCGCCACCGTTGAGCGTATCGTCGCCGGATCCACCGTTCAGGTAATCCTTGCCAATGCCACCTGAGACGATGTCGTTGCCAGAGCCACCTTTCAGGTAGTCAGCATCAACACCACCATCGAGAACGTCGTTCCCAGACCCACCATCCAGCCGGTCAGCGCCCGTGCCACCCAAAAGATCGTCATCACCAGAACCGCCTTTAAGAACATCAGCCCCGGTCCCACCGTTTAGTGCGTCATCGCCGGAGCCGCCGTCGAGCAAGTCGTCGCCGGTGCCACCATTCAGGATGTCATCCCCGCTGGAGCCTGAGAGGTCATCATCACCGGTTCCGCCCGAGAGCTGGTCGTCCCCACTGTTACCCGTCATGACATCGTTCTCGAGACCGCCAAAAAGGATGTCGTCGCCGGAACCGCCGGCCATGTCATCGAGGCCATCTCCGCCGTACAGCAGATCGTTGCCCGAACCACCGTTGAGAACGTCATCGCCAATCCCGCCATCCAACATGTCGTGGCCAGCAGAGCCCGAGAGGTCATCGTCGCCTTCGCCGCCATAGAGCATGTCGTCATCCTCAGGCAGGAGGTTGCCGAATTCGTCATACCGGTTGCCGGCTTCGTCATAGACCGAGATGATCCCTGTCTTCCCGGAGCCGCCGTTCAGGATGTCATTCCCCTCGTCGCCGTTCAGCGTATCGCCGAGACTGTCGCCAAACGCGATGTCTTCACCGATCCCACCAGAGAGCGTGTCCTGACCCTGACCGCCACGCATGGTATCGTCATATGTCAGCTCGCCCTCGACGGTTGCGACCAGGCTCAGGCCCCGCAGTAGAACAGCGCTGTCGAGATTGACCTCGGCAAACGGGCTTTCGGCGGTAGGGTCGGCGGCACCATCGTTGGAGTATGATTTCGGCGACGCGGACATCAGCTCGAGCGTTGCTTCACCCGCCTGTTCGTCGATGATGACACGGTAGATCCCGCCAGAAGTGCCAGTGGCGTTGTTCATGTCATGATCGCCGCCATTGCCGCCCACGTAGAGGTTTCCATCGGCGTCATAGATCGCCGCACCAAAGGTCATGAGCGGGGTCCCCGGCCGGGTCACGCCGTCGATAACCGTGTTGGTAACCTCGATGCTTGAGAACTCAGGCGTTCCGCTTGAGATATCAACGATAAGAAGCGTTGCATTCGCTCCTTCCGCGGTCGGGCGGCACAAGCCCCGGAACGTCTGGGTCGAAGCGTCGAACGCCAGATCGTAGCAGTTCTCGACAAAGACATTCTTGTCGAACTTGTAGATCGTTGTGACCGGGTTGCCATCTTGGTCGAAGCTATCGACATCAATCACCGCCACGCGGTCCATGCTCGACTGAAATGACCACAGATTGCCCTGATCGTCGAAGTCGCCAGTCCAGGATCGGTAAGGGGTAT
>JBCDAQ010000132.1:0-10815 GCA_039185285.1 Pseudomonadota bacterium | reverse complement strand
GATCCCGAATGCACCGCAAACCCCGTGGACCGAAACCGCGCCAACGGCGTCGTCGATCTTGAAGGTGTTCTCCAACCACTTTGCGGCAACCGGAGCCAGTGCACCACCTGCAACCGCGAGACAGAAGGTCAGCGGCGGCCAGTAGAGATCAAGGCCTGAAGCAGTTGCAAAGACACCTGCCAGTGCGCCCGACATCATCCAGAATGGATCACGTGTTACGGCCCAGCCGCCGATGATCCCGCCGCCGAACGCCATCACGGTGTTGAAAGCAACGGCCGAGAGCGTTGTCGGGTTCCCAAAGATCGTCGTCCACTGTCCGGTGCCGTTATAGATGATGCACCCGCCGAGGAAGCCGAAGAAGCCAACGAAAAGCACCATCAGACCAAAGACTGACAGCGGCACGTTGTGCGGCTTGATCTCGTTTGCCGTGCCATCCGGATTGAATTTCCCTATCCGAGGGCCGAGGTTCAAAAGCACACCGAAGGCGAATGTTGCCGCACAGAGGTGCACACAGCCAGCCGCGCCAAAGTCATGCCAGCCAAACTCGGTCAGCAGCCAGCCATCGCCGTGCCAGGCCCAGGCGCCGCCAATGATCCAGACGACTGAGCCGAGCAGGATCGCCAGGATGATGAAGCCCGTCACCTTGATCCGCTCGATCACTGCGCCCGAGAAAATCGAGGCTGTTGTCGCAGCGAAGAGGGCGAAAGCCGCCCAGAAGACGCCTGTGGCGTTGTCGGACAGGTTCGGGCCCATCGCGTCTGACCAAGGTGCGCCCCCGGTTTCGACCGTGATGTCCGGCACACCACCAGGTGAAGCCAGATAGAACCACCATCCGAAGAAAAAGAATGTTGGGATCACGAAAGCGAAGGCGAGAATGTTCTTTGTGCCCGAAGCGAGCACGTTCTTCATCCGCGATGCGCCCATCTCATAGCCGAGAAAGCCTGCGTGAATAATGAACATGAAGGCTGTACACCACCAGTAGTACACCTCCAGGTTGATTGCGGTCGTCATTGCTAGTTGTTCTTCCATCTACCCCTCCTGCAGTCGCCGGATCTGTGTCCGTGCTGCTGTCAAAGCGGGGGCCCGTTGGGGGTCTTCCCCGCGCGTGAGGGAAACGATACGCCCGTTCGGCGACGCAGCAAGCGCTTTGCTGCTGAACCATGCGGAGAAATGCGCCAAAAAAAATGAATGATTAAATTTTATCCACGATAGGCAGATTTATGATCACAAAACATGCTTTTTTCAAGTTGACGGAAACGAATCGATTGAGTTTCGGGAATGTGCTGCCTCTTGTTTTCGGGTTGATCGTCGCCAATACAGGCGAAGCAATTTGATAAGAGGAAACGATCTCTGATGCGAAAGACCCCGCGGGGCGCGGCGCGTTTGTCGCAGGACCCACACGCTGATCGTCCCGTCCGATCTAATCAACTGGAGACTGTGTTAGGCCGAGAGGTGCGGGAGCTACGCCATGACCGCGATATGACGGTCGCGGAACTGGCCCAGGCGAGCGGCTTGTCGGTTGGGATGCTCTCAAAGATCGAAAATGGCGCAATTTCTCCCTCACTAACTAGTCTTCAGGGGCTGGCACGTGCTCTGGGCGTACACATAACAACATTGTTTCGGCGGCATGAGGAGGATCGAACTGCTCTCTTTGTGCCATCAGGAGAGGGTGTCGATGTCGAACGTCGCGGGACGCGTGCGGGGCATCAATACCGGCTTTTGGGGCACTCGGCTGCTGCTGACGCGCGCGTCGTCGTTGAACCATATATGATCACTCTGACCGAAGCCTCGGACACCTTTCCCTCTTTCCAACATTCTGGCATCGAGTTTTTGCATATGATCGAGGGAGAGGTGAGTTATCGCCATGGTAAGCAGCTTTTTCGGATGCGTCCTGGCGACAGCCTCTACTTTGATGCCGATGCTCCGCATGGCCCGGAGGAGTTGCATGAATTGCCGATCCGATACCTGTCGGTCATTAGTTATCACCAGGAATAATTTATTCCTCTGGATTGATTGAAGTTCAACCTGGATCTATTTTCGATCCAAGGAATCGTTCATCGAGGAGCAAACGCATATGTGCGGGATTGTCGGCTTGTTCGCAAAATCACCCGAGATCGAGGCAGAGATGGGTGCTCACCTCAGTGCAATGCTGATCACGATGTCGGATCGCGGCCCGGACAGCGCGGGCTTTGCGATCTACCGCGATCCAGTGGGCGGGCAGGAGAAGCTTACAGTGCAATCGGAAGATCCAGCAGAGTTCGATGGCTTGTTGGAACTTTTTCGCTCGACCGGGATTGCCGCGCACGAGATGCTGGTTTCCGACACGCACGCAATTTTGCGCCTCGATGTAGGGCAGACCGAAGCCGCGCGTTCGATCCTCGCCGAACAACGCCCCGCGATACGGATCATGAGCCGTGGGAATGCCATTGAGATCTACAAGGAGGTCGGGCTTCCAGAAGAAGTGTCCAATCGCTTTGGTCTTTCAAGTATGAAGGGATCTCATGCGGTCGGCCATACCCGAATGGCGACCGAGAGTGCGGTGACCACACTCGGTGCTCACCCGTTCTCCACTGCGCCGGATCAGTGCCTGGTTCATAACGGCTCGATGTCTAACCACAACAACATGCGCCGAGAGTTGCGTTACGCAGGCCGCCGCGTCGAAACTGAAAACGATACCGAGGTAGCCGCTGCCTACCTCAGCTGGCGTATGGATCAAGGGCAAAACCTTGGGGCCGCACTTGAGACGGGGCTGAAGGATTACGACGGGTTTTACACATTCTTGGTTGGCACTGAGACGGGATTTGGTGTTCTGCGCGATCCAATCGCCTGCAAGCCGGCCGTTATGGCTGAAACTGAAGACTACGTAGCCTTCGGCTCTGAGTACCGAGCGCTCGTAAACCTACCGGGGATCGAGACCGCAAAGGTCTGGGAGCCTGAGCCCGCCACTGTCTACTTCTGGGAGCGTGCGGCATGAACTTTGACCTGACTGAAGTCACGCTGCGCGCCTTCAACAAAGCCTTGCATGAGTTGCCGCCGACCAATGCGGGCACGCTTGAGGTGACTGGCGTTCAAGGACAGCATGCGATGGCGGTCGGTGCGGATACGGATGCGACGGTCCATGTGCGCGGCTCGGTAGGCTACTACTGTGCTGGCATGAACAAGGCCGCCACCATTCATGTGCATGGTTCTGCGGGCCCTGGTGTGGCCGAGAACATGATGTCCGGCAAGGTGATCATAGAGGGCGATGCAAGCCAGTATGCAGGCGCGACCTCCCATGGCGGCATGCTGGTGGTTCGCGGTAATGCGTCCTCGCGCTGTGGGATCTCGATGAAAGGGTCAGACATCGTGGTGCGTGGCAATATCGGCCATATGTCGGCCTTCATGGCGCAGAAGGGCAATCTGGTCGTCTGTGGTGATGCGGGCGATGCGCTGGGCGACTCAATCTACGAGGCACGCATCTTTGTGCGAGGCGAAGTGGCCTCGCTCGGTGCTGATTGCATCGAGAAGGACATGACGCCGGAGCATTTGGAGGATCTCAAAAGCCTTTTGGCTGAAGCCGGCATCGACGATGTCGAGCCGTCGGAATTCCGTCGCTACGGTTCGGCGCGCAAACTCTACACCTTCAACATCGATAACGCGGGAGCATACTGATGGCTGACGATAAGCAACCGATGATCCCGCGAACGCTCCCGCGCAAGTCGGCGACATTTGACGACTATACGCTCTCGGAAATCCGGCGCGCTGCCGCGACCGGCATCTACGACATCAGAGGTGGGGGTGCAAAAAGGAAGCTCCCGCATTTCGATGATCTGCTGTTTCTCGGCGCGTCGATGTCGCGTTATCCGCTGGAGGGCTATCGCGAGACCTGCACGACCGATGTTGTTCTTGGGGACCGCTTTGCAGAGAAGCCGCTGCATCTTGATATTCCAATTACCATTGCGGGCATGAGCTTCGGCGCCTTGTCTGGTCCGGCCAAAGCAGCTTTGGGTCGCGGTGCGTCGATCGCTGGCACGTCGACCACCACGGGCGATGGCGGCATGACACCGGAAGAGCGCGGGCAGTCCAAGCATCTCGTCTATCAGTATTTGCCTAGCCGTTACGGCATGAACCCGGACGATCTACGAAAAGCGGATGCAATCGAAGTGGTTGTGGGGCAGGGCGCGAAACCTGGTGGCGGAGGAATGCTGCTCGGGCAGAAGATCTCCGATCGGGTGGCTGAGATGCGTGACTTGCCGCAGGGGATTGACCAACGCTCCGCCTGTCGACACCCAGATTGGACAGGTCCAGATGATCTGGAGATCAAAATCCAGGAGTTGCGGGAAATCACCGAGTGGCAGAAGCCAATCTACATCAAGGTTGGCGGCGCGCGGCCTTACTACGACGTCACGCTCTCGATCAAAGCAGGGGCGGACGTGGTCGTCCTGGATGGGATGCAAGGCGGTACGGCGGCAACCCAAGACGTCTTTATCGAGCATGTCGGTCAACCAACCCTTGCCTGCATTCGGCCTGCGGTCAAAGCGTTGCAAGACCTCGGCATGCACCGGAAAGTCCAGCTGATTGTTTCGGGCGGGATCCGCAATGGTGCGGATGTCGCCAAAGCTATGGCGTTGGGGGCTGATGCGGTCTCAATCGGGACGGCAGCGATGGTGGCCATTGGCGACAATGATCCGCGTTGGGAGGATGACTATCAAGCGTTGGGAACGACGGCTGGGGCCTATGATGACTGGCATGAGGGACAGGATCCCGCAGGTATTTCGACTCAAGACCCGGAGCTTGCCTCTCGCCTAGATCCTGTTGCCGCTGGTCGGCGTTTGGCCAACTACCTCAAGGTGATGACACTTGAGGCGCAGACGATCGCGCGGGCGTGCGGCAAGTCCAGCCTCCACAACCTGGAGCCGGAAGACCTCTGCGCATTGACTGTCGAGGCCGCAGCCATGGCTCAGGTGCCACTTGCTGGTACTGAATGGGTGCCTGGCAGGTGAGAGAGCCTGGTTGCCGGGTTCTGATCTGTTAGATCTTGGCGAGCCAGTCTGCGATCGTTGGTGCTACTCGCTCGCGCGCGGCTTCGGAAACGAAAACGCCGATATGGCCGCTCGGAACGTCGATGGATTGATAGGGTGCGTTCGGCACGTAATCCTTAAGCGCCCGCGAGCAAGCTGGGGGGACGATGTGATCCTTCTCTGCGATTATGTTTAGGATCGGCACCTCAATGTTGGCCAGTCGCACCGGATTTCCGTCGATCTCAAAGCGGTCTTTGATCAAAGCATTCTCCTGATAGAGATTGATCAGCCACTCCCGCGCAACACCGCCGGGAAGGTCGGGCCGATCTGCCAACCAGGCCTCCATCCGGGCGAATGTGGCCATTTCCTCGGGTTTGGTGAGCTTAGCCGCCAAATCGATGCTGTATTTTGCAAATGTGCGCCCGGGTGTCATTGCCTGGAACAGGGCACCGGTGGTCGCACCTGGTAATGAGCCGCTTGGGGCGAGTAAACCGTCGATCACGTCGCGGGGCAGCGTGCGGGTCAGCCGGTTTAGATAGCCTTGCTGACCTGCCAAGTCGGCATGAAAATCAACCGGAGTTCCAGTGAGTGCAATTCCTGAGACTGCGTCCGGGCGCTGTGCCGCGTAGCAAAGCACGAAGATCCCACCCTGGCAGACACCCATCAACGCCGGGCGGTTATTGGTCGTGTTCTGAACAAGATCGCACGCGTCCTTCAGCCAGCCTTCGACGTGCTCTGTGAAGCCTTGATCAGCATCTGGCTTGCCTGGGCTACCCCAATCGATGACCCAAACGTCGCAGCCTCTGGCAAGCAGTGCTGAAACCAACGAACGATCTGGTTCTAGATCGCAGACACTCTGACGCCCAATCAGTCCGTGGACGATCAGAATTGGCGTTCCAGACCCAGAGCCCACATACCTTGAAAGCGTGACCCTGCCCATTTGGCGGACTATATCGCAAGGTGTCGTTGCAATCGGTGGAGAAGGTGGAATCGGTAAGTCCGGGGGTCTCATCGGAAGATTTGCTGCCAAACCGGCGCGTAACCACTCGATGAGGAAGCCATCATATCGCGTGGTGCATGTCAGGTCTGCCATTGCTTCGTCGAGAGCTTCCGCCCAACGGCGCATTGTAACCTCTGGCGCCACATCATGTTCAGAGCACCGTCTGGCGGCCACAATCCAAGCTTCGGCCAATAGGAGCTTCAGATTTTTGTCAGCTGCCAAGAAACGGACCCAAGCGGGGCCCGTTGTCGATGGATGCGCAGTGGTGAGCGCGAAAGGAAATGCATCGAGAGGTGCCTGCATATCGAGAGGTGAGATTTCCCGCGTTATGGCTTTACTCGCCTCAATCAGGCGGGCGCAGCTCTCCCAATCAGGAGTATCGCTGCGCAGCAGTGCATTCTGCGCCGAAATCCAATCGGCCATTGCTGCTGGGGAGCTTGATTTTGCTGCTGTTTGCATTTCAATCTGCGGGCTTAATAGGCGTTCCGTCCAGCCGCAGGAACCACCGATTACCGTCTGGACCTTCTGATACGCACAAGTCTTCGCCTGGATATCGACAGATATCTCGGTCCGGCCAGCGTGCTCCTATCTCAAGGTAAACCGCCAGTCTGCCGTTTAGGTTCCTGAGAACATGCGACGGGCCTTCCCCGGCTGGAAACCCTGCACAATCGCCCGGGATCAGGAGAACGTCCCGATCCTCCAACGTCAGGGTCAACTCTCCTTCGAGGACGATTACGAACTCATCTTCGTGGCTATGGTAGTGGCGGATAGTCGAAGAGGTACCTGGATCTATCTCAACACGATTGACCCCGAAATCGGTCAGGCCGAATGGATTGCCTAGAGGTTGCTTGCGACGCGCCATTGCCTCCTGAGCGGCGTCCACGGGATGTGCAGCACCGCTCCAGGCCGGAGCAAGCTCTGACGACAGGCTCAGAGGGGTGCTCAATCTCCGAATTCGTTCCCCGCGTGCCTTGATCGCGATCTCGGAGATTTGGATCCACTTGACCTCGCGCGCCAAGGTTGAGCTATGGCCATTCAGGTCATCCTCGAATGAACCTCCCTCGACACCTCCCAGTCTGCGGTAGAATTCCCGAGCGCCTTTATTGGCCTCGGCGACCACTAATCGACCTTGATGCCGTCCGATTCCCAGCAAGCGATCCGCCCAATGGCGCATCAAAAGCGCGCCTAGGCCCAATCCGCGCGCTTCCGGGTCAACATGAAGGGCCGAGATGAAGTCGATCCCTGGATCGCCCGCATCTGGATGCGAATAGATGAAGCCACGAATGGCGTTATCCGCGATGGCAACAAGTACCACATGCCCGGGAACAGGTTCTGCAAAGATCTGATCCCAAAGTGTGCCATGCGTCTGATCCAAAGTTTCGCCTAAGGCTTCTTCGGGCAAGATCTCGCTGTAGCTGTCGCGCCACGAGGCGCAGTGGATCGCTACGACTGCATCTCGATCAGCTTTGATCGCGGCACGAACAAAGACATGCATCACAGCATCGCCGGGACGACCTGATCCGGTGGTCGGTGACCATCGGCAAAGGTTTTGATGTTGATGATCACCTTCTCGCCCATCTCGAGCCGGCCTTCCTCAGTCGCCGAAGCCATATGCGGAAGCAGCACAACGTTCGACAGAGTCATAAGGCGCGGATTGGCGGCTGGCTCGTGCTCAAAAACATCCAAGCCCGCGCCTGCAAGCTCGCCTTTCACCAGTTTCCGGGTTAGTGCGTTCTCATCAATGACCTCGCCTCGAGCGGTGTTAACGATGTAGGCCGATGGTTTCATCAGATCGAGCCGTCGGGCGGAGAGCAGATGGAAGGTCGCCGGCGTGTGCGGGCAGTTGACTGAGATAATGTCCATTCGGGCCAGCATCTGGTCCAGGCTTTCCCAGTAGGTCGCCTCGAGCTCGCTTTCGATATCCTCATGCAGCCGTTTGCGATTGTGGTAGTGAATTTGCAAACCAAACGCGCGTGCCCGACGGGCGACCGCTTGACCGATCCGCCCCATGCCCAGAATACCGAGCCGCTTACCCAATATTCTGTGGCCCATGATGGCAGTTGGGCTCCAGCCGCCCCACTCGCCCGATTGCATCAGCGACATGCCCTCGCCCAGGCGTCGGGGGATCGCCAGCATCAACGCCATGGTCATATCCGCCGTGTCCTCGGTCAGCACACCAGGTGTGTTCGACACCAGAATGCCTCGCTCACGCGCTGTCGCGACATCGATATGGTCGAAACCGGCGCCATAGTTGGCGATGAGCTTCAATCGTTCGCCAGCCTGACCGAGCAGTCGGCCATCGATCTTATCGGTCACCGTTGGGACCAATACGTCTGCGGTCTTAACCGCCTCCGCTAGACCATTCGCATCCATCGGTCGGTCATCAACATTCAGGCGAACTTCGAACAGTTCCCTCAACCGGGTTTCGACTGGTTCGGGCAGTTTGCGCGTGACCACGACGTTCAGACGTTCCCGGCTCATGGGCGAAATTCCTTTTATGCGTTCCAAGGGACGTGATAAAACCATCAAGGAGTGGAGAGAAGAGGGAATTACCCTCTGAGCGTGGAACGTTGGGTTATAAACCCTGCGAGGAGTAGGTGGAGATGATAACACGCAGGCAGTTGTTTGCCGGTGGAGTTGCACTTAGTGCAACGGGTGTATCCGCAACCGATCAGACGGCTCGAGTTGGGACGGTGACCAATCTTCCACTTCCTCGATTTGTCTCGTTAAGGTCAGCCGAGATCAATGTCCGCCGGGGTCCGGGGCTCAACTATCCCAAGGACTGGGTGTTCAAGCGGGCGGGCCTGCCCGTTCGTGTGATCGCCGAACATGGCGATTGGCGCCGAATCCAAGATAGCGATGACGCAGGAGGATGGGTGTATCACGCGCTTATCTCTGGTCGCCGAACCGTCCTGATCACAGCGCCTAGAGTTCTGCTCAGAAGATCGCCGCTGGAGACATCGCCACCGACGGCTGAGCTCCATCAAGGCGTGATCGCGCGCTTGAGATCATGCAAGAACGGTTGGTGCGATGTCGCAGTTGAAAGCGTCGATGGCTGGCTTCCCGAGCAAGCAATCTGGGGCGTTGGTCCGGAGGATTTCTCTTCGAGTAGCTAGGACTTCGCCCGAAGCCGAATGACGACGTCGATCTTAGCAACCTCGTAGCCCTCGGGAACCTCAGGCAAGTTTTTCATGGTGACGGGGCCAATAGACGCATCCGTTACGCGGCCATCGTCAAAGTGGAAGTGCGCGTGATCCGAGACGTTGGTGTCGAAGTAGCTTCGGTTACCATCGACCGTAATCTCATTCATCAGGCCCGCTTCGGTGAATGAGCGAAGCGTATTGTAAACCGTCGCGAGCGATACCGATGCGCCACGTTTTTGAACTGAATCAAACAACGATTCAGCTGTTACGTGGCGATCATACCCATCACCAACCAGGAGCTCAGCCAGGGTTACCCGCTGACGCGTTGGGCGCAAACCAGCATCGGCAAGCCACGATGTGGCGCGCTGTTCTGGTGTTTTGCCGTCGCTAGGCGCTATGCTCATGGCGTACCTTTTCGCTCAAAAGACTGGCTCAACTCTCTATTTAAGCGGTTTTCTCCGCTTGATCCAGCCCAAAATGCCTGCGGCACATCAACAAGCGGTAATCCGCTTGTCTGACTTTAGGTCGGGTGCTAGGGAACGGCGAGTTATGACTGAGGGAGTGGACGCGCATGACCTATCGCGCAAACAGCTATGACATGGACGGACTTTTGTCCTGTGCGCGCGGTGACCTTTTCGGGCCGGGAAATGCCCAGCTGCCGGCTCCCCCAATGTTGATGTTTGATCGGATTACTTCGATTACGCTGGACGGGGGTGAAGCGGGCAAGGGACAGGTCGTCGCGGAACTCGATATAAAACCGGATCTTTGGTTCTTTGACTGCCACTTCATCAACGATCCGGTGATGCCGGGATGTCTGGGCCTTGATGCACTCTGGCAGCTGACAGGATTCTGGCTCGGCTGGTCGGGAATGCCGGGCCGGGGTCGCGCGCTGGGTGTTGGTGAGGTCAAGTTCTCCGGCATGGTCACGCCGACGGGCAAACTGATCCGCTATGTTGTCGATCTCAAACGCGTAATCGACCGACGTCTGAAAATGGGGATTGCAGACGGGTATATGGAACTCGATGGCGAGACCATCTATGTGACCAAGGATATGAAGGTGGGTCTGTTTCAAGACGCCGCCGCGTAGTAGAACTGCCTAACGGAGGGCTGACATGCGCCGTGTTGTTGTCACGGGTCTTGGGATCGTCTCGTCGATCGGATCCGACGCTCAGGAAGTGACCGCTAGCCTGCGTGAGGGTAAGTCCGGCATCGTTTTCGCCGATGACTACGCGGAGCACGGTTTCCGCTCCCATGTCCATGGGGCCCCAAATGTCGACATCGAGGCACTGATCGACAAACGCCAACGCCGGTTCATGGGCGATGGTGCGGCCTGGAACTACATCGCCATGGAGCAAGCGATCCGCGATAGCGGGCTCGAAGAAAGCGATGTCTCGAACGAGCGCACCGGGCTTGTGATGGGCTCTGGCGGGCCGTCGACCAAGAATCTCTTTCAGGCGCATAACATCACCGTCAAAAACAATGCGCCCAAGCGGATGGGACCGTTCATGGTGACGCGCGGCATGAGCTCGACCAACTCGGCTTGCCTGGCGACGCCGTTCAAAATCAAAGGTGTGAACTACTCGATCACGTCTGCTTGCTCGACGTCAGCCCATTGTATCGGCAATGGTGTGGAGCAGATCCAATTCGGCAAACAAGACATCGTTTTTGCCGG
>JBCDAQ010000131.1:0-10962 GCA_039185285.1 Pseudomonadota bacterium | reverse complement strand
TTCGAGGAACCGGCGGCCTTCGGGCGCGAGGCGCGCGCCGCGGCGGGAGCGTTCGAAAAGCGCGAGGCCGAGGGTGCGTTCGATCTGAGCGATTCGGTTGGGTACGACAATTGTCGCCGACAAAATCTACACACCCAGCATTCAGCGTGCGTTCGCGTTGGCGCCGTCGATCATTTTGGTTTCCAACCGGTCAGGCGAGAACCGATATGTGACCAGCCAGGGTTCCTCGGCGATCCTGCTCGACTACGACGAGGATATTGATCGTCTGTATGGCATGTCGACCGTGGAGTTGTTTGTCTTTGGCAATGGATCCAACAACGAACTCACCCGGACTTTGACGATTGAGCCGACTGCCAGTGAACTGGCCCGTGGTGTCACGGTCGCCGGTCAGTCTGCATTTAATGTCCCGATTGGTTCTAATCCGCTTTACATCTTCCTGAGGCATCGCAAAGGAAACGATGATTGGGTTTTGAACTCGATGGAGATTGGCTCGCCAACACCTGGAGCAGCAATTGCTAATCCGTCAGGCGGGCCGACCACGGATGTACAGGCTCGCTCGGCGATCAACGCGATTTTGAATACGTTGAGAAATCAAAGTCTTCTTCAGTCTTGATCACCGGTCTGAACCAAATTTCTCCAAGCCTGGCCACGACATTGGCCAGGCTTTTTTGTTGAAATGCATCTTCGATCCCCCTGGGGTGCGTCTTGGTCCTCGATATGATTAAAGAGTCGTGCCACCAGGGAGGGTGGATCTGGTATGAAGCGTTTGATCGACCTGATTGGAAGTAGTCTGGCACTGGTGGTCCTGGCGCCGCTTCTGATTGGCATTTCCATCGCGATCCGATGGAAGATGGGGGCGCCTGGACTGTTCCGCCACACTCGCCCCGGCATGTCCGGTGTTCCCTTCGAGATCCTGAAATTTCGCACGATGCTGGATGGTGATTTACCCGATGCGGAGCGCTTGACCCTCTTGGGCAAACTCTTGCGGGAGAGCTCTCTGGACGAGTTGCCGGAACTCATCAATGTCCTCAAAGGAGAGATGAGCCTGGTTGGCCCAAGGCCTTTGTTGATGGAGTATCTGCCTCTCTATTCTACCGAGCAAGCGCGGAGGCATGAGGTGCGCCCCGGCCTTACCGGTTGGGCGCAGGTCAATGGGCGCAACGCGTTGAATTGGAGAGAGAAGTTTGAGCTTGATGTTTGGTATGTGGACAATCGATCGCTGATCTTGGATTTACGCATTATGCTGATGACGATTGGTGCTGTTGTCGGGCGGCGAGGTGTTTCAGCGCCCGGTGAAGCAACGATGCCGCGCTTTCTAGGAAATGCTGAGGACGATGAGCGATGAAGTTGATCTACAGCGCTGGAGGATATGCTCGCGAGTTTCGCCGTCTAATCCCTTTGCAGTATCCGGGGGAGGAGATTTTACTGATCGACGATACGCCGGGAGAGGGTGATTTGACCTATCAAGAAGCATTGGCCCACCCGGCCCGCGGCGAGGCGGAGATTGTGATCGGTTTCGCCAACTCGACGCTTCGTCAACGCAAGACGGAGCAAGCTTTGGCTGATGGCTTCGCTCTTTACTCGGTCTATGCCAATACGGCTGTGATTGCTGAGGATGCTGCGATTGGTCCAGGAAGCGTGATCAGTGATTTTTCGATCGTCACACCGGACGTGAGGATCGGGCAAGGCTTTCATTCCAACATGTACGGCTATGTCGCCCATGATTCTGTGCTTGGAGACTTTGTGACGCTGGCTCCCAGGGCATCGATCAATGGCCGCGTTGAAGTTGCGGATCACGTCTACTTTGGCACAGGCGCGAGCGTTCTGCCCGGTCAACCAGGCAAACCCATGCGCATCGGTGAAGGTGCTGTAATCGGTGCTCATGCTTTAGTTACGCAAGATGTGCCGGCAGGGGCGACGATGATTGGCGTGCCCGCGCGACCGATTGAGCGTTGAGATGATTGGTGGTCCTTTCAGCCCATGGCCAGCCTTTGATACAGAAGAGGCAGAGGCCGTAAGCCGGGTCTTGCTCTCCAACCGTGTGAACTACTGGACGGGTCAGGAGGGGCGTGAATTCGAACGCGAGTTCGCTGGTTTTGCCGATACCGGCTACGCAATTGCGGTTGCAAACGGAACCTTGGCCTTGGATCTGGCGCTCTACGGGCTGTCGATCGGGCCCGGCGATGAGGTGATTGTCACTCCGAGGAGCTTTGTCGCCTCCGCCTCTGCAATTGCCAATGCTGGGGCGACACCGGTTTTTGCCGATATCGATCCCGACAGTCAAAACATCACGCCTGAGACCGTTGAACCTATGCTAACCGATCGTACGCGGGCGATCCTCTGCGTTCATTTGGCGGGATGGCCCTGTGATATGGCGGGATTTCGCGATTTGGTTGCTGGCCGCGACATTCGACTGATCGAAGACTGTGCCCAGGCCCATGGTGCCCGGATAGATGGGCGTCCGGTTGGCGGGTTGGGAGACGTCGCTGCTTGGTCCTTCTGCCAGGACAAAATCATGACCACAGGGGGCGAAGGCGGGATGGTCACCTGTGACGATCCTGCAATCTGGAAGCGGATGTGGGCCTTCAAAGATCACGGCAAGGACTGGGACGAGGTCCAGAGGCATGATCACCCGCCCGGTTTTCGCTGGCTCCATCGCAGCCTTGGAACCAATTTCCGGTTGACTGAAATGCAATCCGCGATTGGGCGCCTTCAATTGGGTCGAATGGGAGATTGGCATGCAGCCCGTGTCCGCAATGCCGAAGCGATCATGGCGGCAGCGCGGGATCTACGTGCTTTTCGCGTGCCTGAGATCCCCAACCGGATCGAGCACGGGTTCTACAAGCTCTATCTTTTTCTTTCGGAGGAAGCTCAGTCCCGCGGCATCGATCGCGATGCGTTGATCGCTGACATCAACCGTGCAGGCGTGCCCGTGATGCAAGGTATCTGCCCAGAGATCTATCGCGAAGCGGCCTTCCCGGAGCATCCACGCTTGCCCGTCGCCAAGCAATTGGGTGAGACGAGCCTGATGTTTTTGGTGCACCCGACGCTCACCAAAGCCGAGATCGCCAAGACTTGCGAGGTCCTTGCTGAAGTCAGCCGCAGAAGATTGGCCCCCGAGTGACCCGATCAGATCTCACTCCGTCGTGTGGCTAGAGCTGCTCGATAGGGTCCAGACTGCTCTTCAATGCGGCGCGTCGATCTTGCCTGCGCCGGTTGTGATAGGCGATCACGGCGGTCAGTATCAGGAAAAGGGCCGGAATGAGCATCATCTTTTGGCGTAAAGCCAAGCCTAAGTTCCCGGTTGTTTGGCTGAATACCGCCATGAAGATCAGAACGAAAAAGACGTTGAACCGCAGCATTGCCGAGCGGCTCATCAATCGCAAGATGACGCCTGTGTTCCAGGCGAGATAGGCAAAGACGGTGATCAAGAACAGGTTCTCGATTGAGGCGACTAATCCCAGAACGCCGCTTGCATCGAAGAACAGAGGTCTGAACATGACGGTCAGGATACGCTCGACCGGGTTCAGAGCGCCTAGGCTGAAAGAGCTGCCCCCTCGGAACGCGCGATTCTGGCGGTTTTCGACATAGTTTTGAACACCCTCGCTGCCATTCCCATCAATCCCAACAAAGAGGAAGATGAAGGGCAGCATCGCAAGGAACAGGATCGCAGTTCCGATCCCTACAAACTGGGTCCGCTTGGTTGCGTAACCAAAGATCGGTAGGAAAGCGAGGCTCATGGCCAAGGCCAACTCAAAGGCAATATGTGGGCGGACGCAGAAATAGACGATCAGCCCTGCCGCCAAGAGGCCGAGATGAATTTCCTTTTGCACCATTGCCATCGCGATCAGCCCGAAGGCAAAGATCGCCAGTGAGTCCTTCCCGATTGAGGACGTCCAGAGATGCAATCCAGGCATCATCAAGATGACTGCGAGCAGGACGACGCGGGTATCGAATTGCTCCGCCGCAAAGCGAACCGCCGTTCTGTGTAGAAAGATGATGCCGAGTAAGCCCGGAATCTGAAAAACCAGAAAAGCGTCCAGCATCGTAAGATCAGTGAACTCTCTTACCCAACCAAGCAAAAAGCTGATGAATTGAGTTCCTACATCAAAGTCCCGGACCCATTCGCTTTTCGCGTAGTAGACATGTGCATCCGCGGGGGACCTGATTGTAAGCGCATAAAAGATAACTGTTCCAATCAGGTGGAGCACGAGAAGGCCGACGTAATAGGCCCGGGTCAGACCATCCCGCGCCAAGCCCAGCGCGAGCGCCAAGGAGAGGACAAGCGCGATCACGCCCGTGAACGAGATCGGAATTTGCGTGTAGGTCGACAGCATCCTGGCCTTATATCAGGAATGCAAGTTGCCGCCAGATGAACAGCTTACCCCTTGAGCCAATGTGATGCCCGGTGCAGGGTTCGAGCCACAACCGACTCTGAAGGACAACTCCATGCAGTATCGTCGATTGGGCCGTACCGATCTCCAGGTCAGCCTGCTCTGTCTCGGCTCCATGACTTGGGGCACGCAAAACACGACTGAAGAAGGTCATGCCCAAATCGACCGCTCGCTCGAGGCGGGGATCAATTTTGTCGATACCGCCGAGATGTATCCGGTGAACCCAATCAGTGCTGAAACCCAAGGCGAAACGGAGCGCGTGATCGGTCGTTGGTTCGCCAAGGGGGGGGCTCGCGATAAGATGGTTCTAGCCACCAAAGTCTCGGGCAACGGCGCTACTGGCGCGCGTAAGGGCGAACCGATCTCGGGCGATGCGATGCGTCGGGCGATTGAAGGTAGCCTTACGCGGCTCCAGACCGACTATGTCGATCTCTATCAGCTCCACTGGCCCAACCGCGGCTCATACCATTTCCGTCAGTATTGGCGGTATGATCCAACCCGCCAGTCCCGCGATGACACTCGAGCCCACATTCAAGATGTGTTGGAGACCGCGGCAGCCCTGATCGAGGAGGGTAAGATCCGCCACATCGGCCTTTCGAATGAAAGCGCCTGGGGCACCCAACAATTCCTCGAGATTGCCGAGACACAGGGCCTGCCCCGCGTCGTGTCGATCCAGAACGAGTACTCGCTCCTGTGCCGGATCTATGATCTCGATCTCGCCGAACTGAGCCATAATGAGGATGTCGGGCTTTTGGCGTTCTCGCCACTCGCGGTAGGATTGCTGTCTGGCAAGTATCAGAAGGGGCAAACACCAGAAGGCTCGCGTAAGACACTTAATCCAAACCTAGGTGGACGGCTTGGTCCAAGGGTCGAACCCGCCGTGGCTGCCTATCTCGAGATCGCTCAACGTCATGGGCTGGATCCATGCCAAATGGCACTGGCCTGGTGCTACTCGCGCCCATTTATGGCATCGGCAATTTTTGGAGCAACGAAGATGGACCAGCTGGAGGTTGCTCTTGGTGCCGCTGATCTAACTTTGAGCGACGAAACCCTAGAAGAAATCGACGCTGCAAACCGCGCACATCCGATGCCTTATTAGGGCTGCCGATGCCTCACGCGCCAATGCGCCCGGATGGGCGCTCAGCATCGGCGTATGCGCGGGCTTGCCCGCGCATTCCGTTTGGTTCGTCAAGTCTTGCGTGTGAGGTTGAGCCACTCTTGGCAGCGCGCTTCGGGATCTGAATTTAGTGTGATGTCGGTGACGACTGAAACGACATCCGCACCCGCTTCAAACGCCCCAGCAGCGCGTTCGATTGAGAATCCACCAATCGCGATCAAGGGTAGCTCCCCAACTAACCCCCTCCATTCTCTCAGCTTTTCCAGGCCCTGTTGCTGCCATTTCATCTTTTTGAGAATTGTTGGATAGATCGGACCGAGCGCCACATAATCCGGGTTGCAAGCCAATGCGCGCTCCAGTTCCGCATGATCATGGGTCGAGATGCCCAGGCGGATCCCTGCTTTGTCGATCGCGCTCAGGTCCGCGTTGTCCAGGTCTTCTTGCCCGAGATGGATGTAGTCGCATCCCTCATCAATCGCGATCTCCCAATAGTCGTTCACGATCAGCTGCGCGCCATACTGGGAACACAGGGATTTCGCCTGGCGGATCTCGGTACGAAGCGGGGTTGGTTCCATCTCTTTGATGCGCAACTGAACCAGATTCACCCCCAAAGGCAGCAATCGCGCCATCCACTGGGTCGAATCCCAAATCGGATAGAAGCGATCGAGTTTCATGTCAGGAATGCCTTTCCCATCACTGGCGTTGACGGGGACGCCATATCACGTGGTTCCATCGGATCGGCGAGGTAGCCTTGTCGACCTGCGATCGTGGCGTTCGCCATCGCGCGTGCCATTTCGACGGGATCTCCCGCTTTGGCAACGGCCGTGTTCAAGAGGACAGCGTCATAGCCCATTTCCATGGCCTGTGCGGCATGGCTCGGTTTGCCAATTCCAGCATCCACAACCAAGGGGACATCGGGAAAATGAGCCCGCATCGCTCTGAGGCCGCCGGGATTGCTCAGCCCCAGGCCTGAGCCGATTGGTGCGCCCCAAGGCATCAAAACTTTGCACCCCGCCTCGATCAACCGTCCCGCGGCCACCAGATCTTCGGTCGTGTATGGAAAGACCTCGAACCCATCCTCTGCCAGGATCCGTGCCGCTTCCACCAGGCCAAACAGATCGGGCTGTAGTCGGTCTTCTTCCCCAATCACTTCGAGTTTTATCCAAGCCGTCTCGAAGATCTCGCGCGCCATGTGAGCGGTTGTGACTGCCTCCTTGACCGTATGACACCCGGCCGTGTTTGGCAGAACCTTGACGCCGAGGTCCCGGATGATCTGCCAGAAGGCTTGGCCTGCCTGCGCCGAAGCTCCTTCGCGCCTGAGGGAGACGGTAACAATTTCTGTGCCCGACGCCTCGATCGCCTCGGCCATGATTTTCGGTGACGGGTAGAGCGCCGTGCCGAGCATCAATCGGCTGTCGACTTGGGTTCCGTAAAAAGCAACTGGGTCAGCCACCGTTCATCCCCCCTGCAAAGGCGCAAGGATTTCCAGGCGGTCGCCAGGCTTAACCTCGGTCGTTGGACGTTGGGCTTTGGGCACAAAGTCGCCGTTCAACGCGGTCGCAACTTTGGCCGCACCATAGCCCAAGTCATCGATCAATTGATCAAGGCGGGTCGTCTCGACTCTGGTTTCTACACCGTTGAGCCATATGGTCATGAGGCGCGCTCCAATGAGATATGGTTGCGGGCGATACGCGCGGCCTCGGCCGCCATCGCGGGTGCGAGTAAGAATCCGTGTCGGTAAAGCCCATTGACGAAAATCCGATCCTTCCGATGGATCACGCGGGGTAGGTTGTCAGGAAAGGCCGGGCGCGCATCAATGCCGGTCTCCACAATCTCTGCCTCGCCGAAGGCCGGATGCAGTGCATATGCAGCGCCAAGGAGTTCCAACATCGATCTTGCGGTGATCCGGGTCCGATCACTGCTCTCGATCATAGTTGCCCCCAGCATGAACAGACCCTCTCCGCGGGGGACAATGTAGATCGGGTGGCGCGGGTGGAGCAGCCGGACCGGGCGTGTCAGATTAATCTCAGACGTTCTGATCAAAAGCATTTCACCTTTGACACCGCGCAAGTCCTCGAGTTGGTCAGAGGCTGCGAGGCCCCTGCAGTCAATCGTGATGTCAGCTTCTGGCGGCTCATCAGTACCAAAACGTACCGACACGTTTTGAGCGCTAAGGTGGTCAAACAAGTCCTGAACGGCATTGCGCGGGTTCAGATGTGCTTCTTCTTCGAAGAAAAGTGCGTCTCGGAAGCGGCCAGCGAGATCCGGTTCCAGACCGGCAATTTCTTTTTCGCCGAGCGTTACGTAGTTGGACGTTCGCCGAGAAAATCGCGCTAATTCGCGCCGGTCCCGGTCCGGTGTTACGACGAGTGTGCCTTGCCGGGAAACCCCACCTGTGGCCTCCTCCCACCAATTGGCGGCAGTCGTGCCGAGGGTTATGACCGCCTCCTCAGCGCTCTCGCGCTCACACCATGGGGCGAGCATCCCCCCGGCCCACCATGAACATTGTTGAGGCCCCAAGCCCTGAGCACGGTCGATCACGGTAACCTGGAACCCCGATCGATTGAGCTCCAACGCCGTTGTCAGACCGGCAACCCCAGCACCAATGACGGTTGCGGTGGTCATGTGCGTTCCCAAAGCGCATGGAAGTGATGAACTGGCCCATGGCCAGAGCCAATACTCAGTTGATCCGCAGCTAAAATCGCCTGGTTCAGATAAGTATGCGCAATACCCACCGCATTTGGCAGCGTTTCGCCCTTGGCCAAGCCAGCGGCGATAGCCGATGATAATGTGCAGCCCGTACCATGGGTGTTGCGCGTTTCCAGGCGCTTGGCTTCGAAGCGAAGAGGTTCTCTGCCCTGTTCGATCAGCAGATCGGTGCATATTGGCTCTCGACCATGGCCCCCTTTCATCAGGACCGAACGCGCGCCTTTGGCCAGAAGGGCTTCGCCCTGGCTCTGCATTTCGGATGCCGATGAAGCCGGGTTGGCATCGAGGAGCTGCGCCGCTTCAGGTAGATTGGGGGTTACGACGTGAGCGAGCGGCATCAGATGATCAACCAATGCCGCAATCGCCTCGGGCTCGAGCAGGACAGCACCAGATTTCGCCACCATCACGGGGTCAAGAACGATTGGGACATTATGGCCAGAGAGCCCCTGTGAGACAGCTTCGATAATCTCGGGCACCGAGAGCATACCGATTTTCACTGCACTGACCGGTAGATCGTCGAACACAGCCTCGATTTGTGCTCGGATCATAGCAGGCGATACACCTTCGACCGCTGTGACCGTTTTGGTGTTTTGGGCGGTAATCGCGGTAATCACACTCGCCCCGTAAACGCCCAATGCGGAGAACGCCTTGAGATCTGCTTGGATCCCGGCACCCCCACCACTGTCAGATCCAGCGATGGTGAGCGCAATAGGGGTTGGGGCAGTCGAGGCGTCCAAGGCATTCTCCATCATATAGGGTCAGGAAGGGGGGCCTCGTGGCGAAACCGTTCCCTTCGCCGGAATGACCCGGATCAGGTTCGATGGGTTGGTCATCGACCTCTCAGCCCTGACCTCGCGGCCTTGGGGCACCCCAACGGTGACCTAGACATAGCGATATGCCCCGCACGGATCAATCGCCGTCACAATCTGCTTGAACCGTTATTTTGTAACAGATACCAAGACGACTTCATTCCTGACCGACTGCGAGTTCCCATGATCAGAGCCGTCTCCCTCCTATCAATATTGCTAGCGACCACCGCCGGAGCAGAGGCACCGAAGGTTGTGACCGACATTGCACCCGTACAATCGATTGTAGCCCGTGTGATGGGTGATCTGGGACAGCCAAAGTCGCTGATCGCGGCGGGCGTCTCGCCACATAACTATTCGATGCGACCCTCAGAAGCCGCCGCGTTGCAAGAAGCGGATCTGGTTGTATGGATCGGGTCGGCACTGACCCCGCAGTTGGACAGCTCGATCGATTCCTTGGGAGAGAACGCGACAGTCCTGTCGTTGATGGAAGTGCCTGAGATCCGTTTGCTCGAATACCGTGAATTGAGCGAGTTCGGTGATCATGGTCACGACGAAGATCATCATGATGATCACGCCGAGGACAAGCACGGCGATGATCACCACGGCGAAGAACATCATAGCGACGAGCACCATAGCGAGGACGAGCATGCTGAGCATGAGCATGGCGAAGAAGGCCATGGTGAGGACAAACACGCGGAGAAAGGTCACGATGATCAAGCGGGCGGGCATGACCATCACGACCATCATGGCGAGTTGGACCCGCATATTTGGCTCGATCCAATGAATGCGGCACTTGCAATGCAATCAGTCGCGACGGTTTTGGCCGAGAAAGATCCAGAGAACGCAACCATTTACCTTGAGAATGCACGTGCCGGGGCGGCAGAACTCGAAGCACTGAATGAGGATATTAAGGCCCGACTTTCTGGGGTCGAAGGTCAGAGCTTCTTAGTCTATCACGATGCATTCCATTACTTTGAGTCACGCTACGGGCTTGCCGCTTCGGGATCGATAGCTGTGGGCGATGCATCCTCACCAGGTCCAGCTCGGCTGAAACAAGTTCGCAAAATACTGGTTGAATCCGGCGCGACCTGCGTTTTCGCTGAACCACAGCATCCGGAGAAGCTGACCACAGTGGTGATTGAAGGAACAGATGTACGCTCTCGGGTCATCGACCCGCTTGGCGCTGGCCTCACACCCGGTGCTGGGCTCTATCCAGCGCTTTTGACCCAGTTGGCCGATAACATCGCGAGTTGCTTGGTGCCCGAAACCTAAGCCTCGCTGACGGGTTCTGCGAAACCGCTGAGAATTGGGCAATCAGGTCGTCCGTCGCCATGGCAAGCGGTTACCAGATGCGTGAGTTCATCACGCAGCGCTTGCAGTTCGAACATTTTTGCTTCGATGTCATCTAGCCGACGGCTTGCGATGCGCTTTACGTCGGCTGAGGATCGGTTCCGGTCTTGATAAAGATCAAGCAGCTCACGGGTTTCCTCGATTGAGAAGCCGAACGCTCGGGCGCGACGGGCGAAGATCAGCTTTCGAACCTCTGTGGGTGAGTATTGGCGATACCCACCCTCGGATCGAGCAATTGGGACCACCAAACCAATATCCGCATAGTAACGCACCGTTTTGATGGGCAAGCCAACGGTTTTCGCGACGGTTCCGATTTTCATGAGCAAGCCCTCCTTTCTAAATACAAGGTATGGACTTTGCACGTACGCGCAATCCCGTTTCCGCCAGTGACGGGTAAAGGCCTTTCTTGCACGTGAGAACGTCGATCAATCCAGCACGGATCAAAGCTGCGGGTGGTCTAGAAGTAAGGGTCGACCTTTGCTTCTGACATTGCATATCCGATCTCTGCCAGTTCGGTTCCTACGGCAGTCTTGCTGATAACGCCGGTTGCATAGACGGGATCCCAGAAGTCATCGTTCCGGAA
>JBCDAQ010000130.1:0-11192 GCA_039185285.1 Pseudomonadota bacterium | reverse complement strand
GGAGAAACGTTTTATGGGCGGGAAGCCACTTGAACCTCGGCATTACTTTGCCCGGACTGCGCTGTCTCGTCACGCTCTGGCTGCTCATTGAAGCGTGACGCCGTTTGAAATTTGGTCTGAAACCGACATGCCGAGTTCGGAAATTAGCGCGACGAAGGTGTTCACCATCGTAACGGTAGGTGTATCAACTTCAGCAAGGGTTCCGCCAATGACGCTGCACCAGCTCGATCTCTCGGAAGTTACGAAACCGGTCGCCGATGCCCGGGGTTTGCCGAACGAGTTTTACACCAGCCCCGAGATCTTCGAGCTCGAGAAGCAGAAGGTCTTCTTTCCAGGTTGGGCTGCGATCGGATTTACATCGGACGTGCCTACGAACGGCTACGCAAAACCGATGACTTTTCTAGGTCAGCCACTCCTCTTGGTGCGCGACCATCAGGGTGATGTCCGCGTCTTTCAAAATGTTTGCCGTCATCGAGGCATGATCCTGGTCGAGGAAGCCGGGCCAATCAAAAAAGCGATCCGGTGTCCCTATCATTCTTGGTGCTATGAGCTTGATGGCCGGTTGCGGACAACGCCACATGTTGGCGGGCCGGGAACCAACCGGCATGATTTGATCAAGCGCGAGGAACTTGGTCTCCTCGAAGTTCGATCTCACATTTGGATGGGGATGGTTTTTGTGAACCTTGACGGGAAAGCCGATCCCTTCGAAGTGCATAACGCGGAGATCCTTGAACGCTACAAGGAGTTTACAGCAGATCTATTTGTATGCGGCCCGGAAAGCCATCTGACGATCGAGGTAAATGCCAACTGGAAGCTGGCGATCGAGAACGGAGCCGAGGCTTATCATCTGCCTTGGGTCCACCCAGGCCTAAACAGCTATTCCCGCCTGGAAGACCACTACAGCATGGAATGTCCGGGTAAGTTTAGTGGTCAGGGTTCGACCGTCTACAGTCCGATGCTGTCCGATGACGGTCGGCAGTTCCCCGATTTTGCAGGTTTGAGCGAGAAGTGGGATACGGGCTCAGAGTATCCAATGTACTTTCCAAACGCGATGATTGGCTTCCATCGCAACCAGTTTTGGGGCTTCATCGTCGAGCCGGTCTCGCACGATCGATCCGTCGAGCATGTCCAAATCTTCTATGCCGACCCTTCCGTGTCAGGAGAAGATTGGCGCGAGATGCGTCAGACGAATGCAGAGAATTGGCGCGAGATTTTCGCCGAGGACATCTTTGTCGTGGAAGGGATGCAGAAGGGCCGTTCCGCCTCGATGTTTGACGGTGGCAAGTTCTCTCCAGCGATGGATGGCCCGACGCATTGTTTCCATGAGTTCATCGCCCGTTCTATCCAAAGCTGATTGGATTTTAGAAGCGGCTCCGGGTGGCCTGCCGCTTTGGTGGCAGGTCGCAATTTGAGGGTCTTCGAATGACTTCGCCGGAAGCTCTGAATGCAGCGATCCTCATGGCTCATGACGATGAAGACACGGCCACCCTTGTCAACTTGTATGCCCAGGCCGCTGACCAAGCAGAAGAATCAGGTGACATAGACGCCGCCTGTTTTTTCCTCACACAAGCCTATGTTTTCGCGTTGGATAGCGGTCATTCCATGGCACCCTATCTGCATCAGCGCCTGCTATCGCATGGTCGAGAAGAATGACTTCAAACTTTTGGTTTTTCTCGTAGTTCTACGATCTCAAAAGATACCAGGTCAGCCCAAAATGGGATCCACTCATCGAAGGTTGCGGGGTCTGATGTTTCCATTACTTGGAAGCAACGAAGTCCATCATGCGAAAGCCAGCTTTCCACAAAGAAAAGCCCCTCCGGCAATCCGCGACCACGTTCCTGTAATCTCCGATACACGTCCTCAAGTCGACCGTCTTGGAAAGTTTCGATGACCATGTAGCGTTTCATTTCACCTCTCCTCGGTATCTGGGCCTGCTCGCGAAGGGATTGTTAAGACGTTCATAATATCCAGTTGGTGCACCACCCTGCGATATCTGCGCCGCCGAGGCCAGTACATGTAGCGGGTGCAATTGGGGTGGGTTGCTGAGTTTTGGTCGGCGTTGTCCCCTGTGAGGATACCATGAGGCGTCTACGCGGTCTTTTGCAGTTGACGATAAGCGGGCGGATAATGCTCGGCGCTTTGATGTCACTGGGTGTGGTCGCGGTCGTGGCATTTGGAGCGTGGTACTTCTTACAACGCCAGGACCAGGCCCTTGATCGTTGGATCGAGTATGAGCGGCAAATCTCCGCCCAATCTGAAACACTCTCAATGGAAACTTTATCGGCTTGGCGCGAAGCGATGCAGGTTGAGCTCCGGCGACAGCAGGAAGTAACGAGAGAAGATCTCATGGCTTTGATGTTGCTTCTGTTCGCGGGCCTGCTTCCTTTGACCATCGCCGCATTGATGCTGGGTTTTCGGATTTCGTCAGCCATGCGAGATACAGCCAGTCGGATGACGCAACTATCTGCTGGTGAATTTGACATCGAAATTCCGTTTCAGAACCGACGGGATGAATTGGGAGAGATGTCGCGTGCGCTCTTGCACTTTGCAACAGCCATGCGGGAGGTGTCAGAAGCGCGCGATGCCATGCGCCGGCTTTCGATCTCAGATCCTCTGACGCAACTGTTGAACAGACGTGGCTTGGATGAGCAAATGTCTCGTTTGCTTCGGGGAAACGAGCCGATCTCGATCCTTACCGTCATGCATATCGACCTGGATCACTTTAAGGCGATCAATGATATCTTCGGCCATGATGCCGGAGATCATGTTTTGATGGTGGTCGGCAGACGAATGCGTCAGGCGGTGAGAGCTCAGGACGTCATCGCGCGAGCCGGCGGCGACGAGTTCGTCATCCTGTTGCCGGGTTTGGACGATTTGGGTCGATTGGCCCAGATTGCCTCACGCCTCATCCGCAACCTTAGTCAGCCTATTCTGCACAAAGGTAACGTCTGCCAGATTGGAGCGTCTATCGGAATTGCGGTAGGAGGCGCATACCACGACGGGCTCGATCCGGAACGGCTGTTGAAAGATGCCGACCTCGCCGTCTTCAGGTCCAAGGCCAGTGGTCGAGGGCGGTTCTCGGTCTTTGACAAACGGATGCGAGATGTTGTTGAGAACCAACGGAACACGGCAAACAGGCTAAGACGCGCATTGGATGAGGGTCAGATCGATGCGTGGGTTCAACCAGTTATGAGTCCCGATCTGAACCGCATCCTCGAGGTGGAAGCGCTCGCCCGTTGGCGCGATCCGTCACAAGGATCGATCGCCGCAGAAGACTTCATTGAGATTGCTCTGCAACGAAAACTCCTTCCCGAGATCAGCGCTGTTGTGCTGGACCAATCCGCCCGTGCGATGTCTGATTGGCAAGGAACATTTGGCGGAGAAGCTCGTATCTCGATCAACGTTTCGGCGCTGGAATTGAAGGATCCGCAGATCGTCGACAACCTGCGTTGGACACTTGATCGGTGTAATCTGGATCCTCGCTACCTGTCTTTAGAACTTCCGGCCGATTTGGCGGATGAAAGGGGGGCTGAGAGGATAGCTGATGTCGTCTCGAAGCTCCGTTCAATCGGGATCATGATGACGATCGATGGCATCAATCCCTTCGATGCCTCCTTGGCGAAGCTTGCTTGGACGGCTGCTAAGACGTTGAAACTCGATCCCGTCGCTCTAGAGCGTGCGGCAGCTGATCCAGCGGCCGCTAAAGACTTGAAACAGATCCTCTCACAGATGCGAGAGAGCGGCTATAGGATCTATGCAAAATCTCTCAGCGATGCGCGACTGGTTCAACTGGCGAAAAGCTTGGGCTGCGATGGGCTGCAAGGATATGCGGTTCGGGAACCAAAGCCGTTGGAGGAGTTTAAGGCTGATCTTGCGAGCCAAACTGCCGCAACCCTGAAGAGTGCCGTTTAGTGAGCGAGGGCTTGCCCTAACTGCTTCAGCAAAGGCATTGTTCGCAAATGAGCAGAACGATTGAAATACTTGAGAAACTGATCGCCTTTCCCACTGTTTCTCGCCAACCTAATCGAGAGCTTATTTCCTTTTGTGAGGAACTCCTGACGCAAGCCGGTGCAATGCACCAACTGGTTGGTTTGCCGGACGGGAGTAGAGTTAATCTTTACGCCACCATTGGTCCAACAGATCGTCCGGGCGTCATACTCTCGGGTCACACAGATGTTGTCCCGGTGGAAGGGCAGGCTTGGTCAAGCGACCCTTTTAAGCTGAGGAGGCACGACGGCCGCCTCTATGGCAGGGGTGCTGCAGATATGAAAGGCTTCTGCGCGGCAGTTTTGGCCGCGGCCGAACGAGCAGGAGCGCTAAGGACGCCGCTTCATTTAGCGCTCTCTTACGATGAAGAGATCGGCTGCATCGGTGTGCGATCGCTTATCGATGTCATGGAACAGGCGCCCGTCCGCCCACAATTGTGCATCGTCGGCGAGCCGACTTCTCTGGCAGTGGCCACGGGGCATAAAGGGAAAACTGCCCTCACCACGATTTGCAGAGGGCGAGAAGGACATTCGGCAATGGCACCGATCGCCTTAAATGCGCTCCATCTCGCGAGCGATTTTCTCTCAGTACTCCGAGCGGAGCAACGACAGTTGGCGGCGGATGGCGCACAGGACGGTGATTACGATGTGCCCTACACCACTGTACACGCGGGCATTCTAAGAGGAGGCGTTCAGGTCAACATCGTGCCCAATGAAGCCCAGATCGATTGGGAGATCCGAAGCATCGCATCAGATGATCCAGCCAAGATTCTGCACCGCATCGATGTCTCTGCCGCTGAGATTCTAGCGGCTTATGAGGATCCTGATGCGAAAATCGAGACGCGCGTAACCAACAGCTACCCCGGGCTTGACACTGCGCAAACTCGCGAAGCCGTTAGCTTTGTCAAATCGTTGGTTGGTGCGAACGGTACGATTAAGGTGGCTTTCGGAACAGAGGGTGGCTTGTTTGATACCCGGCTTGGAATTCCAACTGTCGTTTGTGGTCCTGGTTCTATGGCTCAGGGGCATAAGCCCGATGAGTTCGTGACTGAAGATCAACTCAGCCGCTGCGATGTGATGTTGGATGGGCTGCTAGAACGGCTGCGCGCCGGTCTTTGATCACGTATCCCCTGGGACGCCATAGCTTGGTGCTGCAGTCGGATCCAGCGCACGGGCCACATAATCCCCCATCTGAGGCCTGTATATCAGCCAAGCCTCGTTCAATATTTCAATTGGGCATGCTTGCGTCCAATCGCAACGAAGATCGACGAGTGGAAAGAGCGTATCGTGATGGATGTACATCCCGGCAGAATGCACAGGCCCCGCCTCACCTCCTGCTTCGAGAGCTGCGTGCATCGCGACCACCAAGCGATCGCCAAGGTGCCCCTCGGAACGCTCAAAAGCGTCTGCCATTGCATCTGTGATTCCGCTGTTCGCTAAAAGGTTGCCGGCACAAACGATGTTCGGACGCAGCGTTTCGGTGAAGATGCCGAGTGATTGGCTGCCTGAGAAAATCGCGCTTTTCCCCAGCCGGTCAACGGCTGTGATTTGCCTGAATTGAACATAAGGCGCGCGACGCTTGGTAATTTCTATTGCCTCGTCCGCCGTTGCACCTCGTTCCAAAAGATCCAGTACTTGGTTCCCGAGCGACGGGTCCGTTACGTTTTGGCTGGCGACTGCGCCCACACCTGCCCGGGCATGGGCGCATCGTGCAGCAACCGCCGGTGATGAGGAGGCCACGGCGACGCCAAACATGCCTGTTTCGACACAACGGGCTGTAATTGAAAATGTCATTCCAGCTCCTCCGAGCAAGCTTCGAGCGGCTAAACCTAAGCTGATGCTTCGGGGATCACAATCGGCTCTACCCCCTTTTTGTTCATGATTAATGCGGCTTTAAGGGTATCCGAGGGACAGTTAACGCGGTTTCGCGTCAACGCCGAGGATTCCCATGACCCGCAGTTCGAGTGTCTTCCCATCATGCGATGAAATCGCGGTTACTGGGTACTCTTGCCGCTTGCCAGGCGCGGATGATGCAGACGGATTTTGGTCGTTGATGATGGAAGGCGGCAGCGCCATTCGACAAATCCCGAGTGATCGTTTCGCTATCGACCGCTTCTTTCGGCCTGGCTCTCCAAGTCCTGGCAAAACATACGTCAAGTCTGCCGGGCTTATAGATAATGTATTCGACTTTGACGCTGCCTTTTTTGGCATTTCACCCCGCGAGGCAGCGCAGATGGATCCGCAGCAGCGGCTGCTTCTTCAAGTCGCTTGGGAGGCGATTGAACACGCCCATTTGACGCGAGATGACATTCGAGGAGATAGGACTGGGGTTTTCGTCGCCGCATCCTCATGTGACCACATGGCTGCAGCATTCGAGTCTCCTGAAGCCATGGGCTCGACGTTCATGACCGGCAATACAATGTCCGTGATCGCAAATCGGCTCGCATATCACTTTGACATCAAGGGGCCGAGTTCGACGATCGATACGGCCTGTTCCTCTTCTTTGTTTGCGCTCCATCAGGCCTCTTTGGCCTTAAGAAGCGGTGAGATCGACCGGGCGATTGTGGGCGGTGTGAACATTCTATTATCGCCTTACCCATTTATCGGTTTTTCACGGGCATCGATGCTTTCTCCTGATGGGGAGTGTCGCGCCTTCGATGCCGGCGCAAATGGGTATGTCCGAGGCGAAGGCGCAGTTGTGATGGTTCTGGAGAGGGCTTCAAACAACGCGGTAAACAAGCGAAGCCGATCTTACCTGGCAGGTATAGGCGTGAACTCCGACGGCTCCAAGGCGGGAATCTCGCTGCCCAGTGTTGAGGGACAGCGAGACCTTTTGCGCCACGTCTGGCGGGGGATCGACTATTCGCCCGACCAAATTGCTTTTGTCGAAGCTCACGGGACCGGCACTCCCGTCGGTGATCCGATCGAAGCCAATGCGCTGGGGCAATCAGTTTCACAGGACCGGGCGTCACCCCTACCGATTGGCTCGGCGAAAACCAACATCGGCCATCTAGAGGCATGTTCGGGTTTGGTCGGGATGCTCAAGGCCCAGCTAGCGCTCGAGCGCGGCGTCTTACCGCCGAGCAGAAACTATCAACAACCCAATCCGGACATTGACTTTGAAACGCTCAACTTGACGGTGACACGGGACGCGATTTCGCTACCGTCTGAAGGGGTCCTTTATGCGGGCATAAACTCATTCGGGTTTGGAGGCACGAACGGCCATGCAGTATTGCGGCGCATTGAGGATACCCCGGCCGAAGTCCTTCAGACGACGTTGCCCTCAAAGCTCGTTTTGACCGCCGCGACAGAAGAGAGTCGGAGCCAGCTTGCGGCGCGTTGGAAAACCAGGCTCGAAAGCGCAAAAGGTTCAGAATGGGCGGAGCTTCTTTCTGCGTCAGCGCATAGCCGCACCCGCCATCGGTACCGATTAGTCGCCCAAGGGGAGCCGTCGGAAATTATCGATGGTTTGGAGCACGCTGTCAGAGGTGAGCGACATGCAGCGATTGTCTTGGGCGATGCTCCCGACACCGAGGGAGAAACGGCCTTTGTCTATTGTGGGAATGGTGCGCAGTGGGCCGGCATGGGGATCGACTTCTATGCAAAGGAAGCGAGCTTCAGAGATGGGGTCGATCGTGTGGCCAGCATTTCCAGGAGCTTGGGTTACCCTGATCCCGTTCAAATGCTTCACCTGCCTGATCTCGATGCGTGTCTCGAAGATGGCGTCGTCGCACAATCGCTCTTGTTCGCGATCCAGGTCGGACTGACCGAGGCTTTGAGGGCAGGTGGTCTTCGCCCTGCAGTTACAGTTGGGCATTCGGTAGGTGAGGTAACAGCAGCTTGGGCCGCCGGCTGTCTGAATTTGGCCGATGCTTGCAAGTTGATCTACGGACGCGCTCAAGCGATGTCAGAGCTGCAAGGCAGCGGCGCTATGGCTGCCGTTCTAGCGGGTGTCGAGCAAACACGCGCAGCTGTTGCTGACTCTGGTCTCCAAGAGCTGGAAGTCGCGGGTGATAACAGCCCCAGATCGACAACGATTTCGGGCCCCGCAGATCAAATCTCAGCCTTTGTTAAGATTGCCCGTCAGCGTCGATTGGCTGTCCAACGCTTGCCCGTTAGCTATCCCTATCACTCTGCCGCGATGGCGGATGTCAGGGCGCGAATGCTGGATCTTATCTCTGATATTCCGGGGCAAGCGGGGTCGCTTCGCTTCATGTCAACAACCCTCGGCCGCGAGGCGGTTGGTGAGGAACTGAAAAGCGATCATTGGTGGCAGAATGCGCGCCAAATGGTGCGCTTTCGCGAAGCAATCACAAACCTTTGTCAGTCAGGAGCGAGCACATTTGTGGAGATTGGTCCTAGACCACTCTTACAAAACTATATCGCTGATTGCGCCAAGTCTGCTGGCAAACGTGCCGCAGTCGTTCCTTCCTGCAATCGTGGGAACGCTGCACCAAACTCGATTGACGAAATCGTTGCGCGGGCGGTCGCAAACGGCGCGAAAGTTGAATCGGAAACCTATTTTGGACCAGCGATTGGGTCGCGAACGTCACTGCCAGCCTATCCTTGGTCGAATAAGACCTTCGTTCATGAGCGCTCCGATGGCTTTCTAGACCTGCTTGGCCACCAAGAAGGGCATCCACTTTTGGGGCATCGAGCCAGTGAAGACACTTGGGTCTGGCAGAGTGACATCGACCTGCAACGACTACCCTGGCTAGCGGATCACAGGGTCGGAGATGCGGTTGCCTTGCCAGCAACATGCTATCTTGAGATCGCTCTGGCCGCACTGCAAACACTGCATTCAGGTCCTGTCGAAGTCCGCGATCTGGATTTGCTGCAACCTTTGATCCTAGGTGCAGATGAAGCTGCGGCGAAACGTGTTCGAACGACACTTGAGCCTGAAACAGGCTTGCTTCGAATTGAGAGCAGATCGTTTGGGTCATCTGATGATTGGTTGTTACATGCAAGAGGGGTAGGAGCGAAGGCTCCTTCGTTCTCTGAGAACGACAACAAAGTGAGCCTTGCTTTCTTGCCCGAATGGGGCGCGGAAGAACTTTATCGGGATCTGTCTAGCGTAGGACTGTCCTACGGCCCTTCCTTCCAGCGCGTGCTTCGGGTTCGTGCTGGCTCGGGCCGTGGCTCGTCAGATCTTGATCCGAGTGGTCCGCAACTCGGAATGCATTTGGACCCGGTTCTCACAGATGCAGCGCTGCATGGGCTCTATCCCCTGATAATGGCAAAGCTTGGCGGCACAGATGCGCCACGAACCTTGCTCCCCGCTCGTCTAGGACGCGTACGTCTCTATCTGCCCGGACTTAGGCCTGCTCGGGCCGAGCTGTCACTATCCACGGTTTCTCCCCTCGGCGTGAGTGCCAGCGTCACGCTGCTTTCGGAGGATGGCCATGCGATTGCGTGTTTGGAAGACCTGAAGCTCAAGCCGATCAATGGGGGCTCTACAGGCCAAAAGATCGTACCTTTTTGGCATGAGTTTAAACTACCACTTACCGACTTAGACTATCGACCAGCGATCCTAAAGGAACCGACCGTCGAACTCGACCGCTTAGGCTTATTGGATGAAGAGGTTGCGGAGATGGACCTCTTGCTGGATGCCATCGCGCGGAGAGTTGCCTGGGAGGTGCTCGACTCTAAAGGTCCGGACGCTCCTGGTGCGTCAAGCCTCCGAAGGGTTTTGGGTCAGGATGCAGAAACGCCAGCACAAACTCAAACCGAAGCGCCTTATCCGCCGTTGCCTACGCTGTTCGAAGCGATGTTGGACATTAATCCAAGATACTCTGAAGAAATTCTAAGAACTCTCAAGTTGCGCCAATGCCTTTTGGCAGAGACCAGCGAAGCGTCCACCGAACGGGTTCTGCGCCCGCCAAGCTCAATCTGGTCGAAGGCGACACAAGTTCTCGATGCAGCTCTCGGAACCTGGCCCAAAGCTGCGCCAGGACGGATGCTGCTTGTTGGCGATGTTCCAAGCAACATGCCTGGCGATCTCCTAAACCGATACCCAGAAGCGCTCATCGCAATTGCAGGATCAACCCGTGCCCTTGACGAGCGTTTAGCGGTGCGTTTCCAGCCAGATCCAGCTGTTCACGTAGCCGGGCTTCAGGATCAACTCGAATGGCGCTGCTACGACATGGTGGTTCTTTGCGATATCGCGAGCGATTTCCTTGCCTGGTCGGATGAGCTCAAAACCAACCTGAGCAAATCGACATCCGGGCTTCTTTTCCTTGAGACCGAGGAGAACGCCTTTGATCTCTTGGAAGCTCTGCGTCGGGGTGAAAGTACTTTCGACGGACGTCAGAGTCTGAAACAGATCTCGACTTGGTTCGAAGCAAACGAATTATCTTACCAGCTTCCAACTGCGGACAGTGGAGCGGTTTTTCAAATGCTTGTGGTCGAGACGTCGAATAGTGCGGGCTTGTCGGGGCTCGCGGTGCCGGAACCAGTGGTGATGCTCAATGAACATCAAGAGTTAAAAGACGCGTTGGCTCGGCAGGGTGCCCGTGTTCAATATGCCGAGGCCTTCTTTGCTGCCGAGTCGAGCGCTCTAGGATACGCGATCCTACCTATTGATCCAAACCGCGCGAAGGCTGTCGAGGCGATCAAGCGTTATCTACCACACCTGGATAAACTCAAGGCGCTTTGGTGTGTTGTCGATGCCCATTCTGCATCTTCAAGAGACGAAATCGAGTGGATCAAAGGTTATCTTCGCGTCCTTGCAAACGAGACGACCTCAGATGTTTCGATTCACTTCGCATCTCTAGAACCTGGCGCTCCTCTGGACGACTTTGCAGCTGCAATCGTTTCTGGTTTGAAGGAGCCCGAAGTATGGGTAGAGGTCAATGGTATCTCAGCATCGCGGGTTGCCATGTCTGAACGAAGCGACATTCGGGCGCCCGTGAAACACGATCAGACTTGGGTGCTTGATACTGAGAGACCAGGTCTTCTGGACAGCTTGGAATGGCGGCTCGCTGAACGTAAGCGCCCCGGTCCAAAAGAAGTTGAAGTTCAAGTCTCAGCGACGGGTTTGAACTTTCGTGATCTAATGTGGGCGCAGCGCCTGCTGCCCCCGGAAGCGCTCGAACAAGGTTATGCAGGACCGGGGTTGGGCATGGAGTGTTCGGGCCTGGTTGTCAGAGCAGGGCAGGAGAGTGGCATCTGCGTCGGTGAACGAGTTCTGACCTGTGCATCCAACGC
>JBCDAQ010000129.1:0-11339 GCA_039185285.1 Pseudomonadota bacterium | reverse complement strand
CAATAATCTCATCGCCTTCTTCAACGGGCAAGAACCGCCAAACCGCGTTGCCTGAACCAAACGGAATGCGGGTCAAGGCCGCATACGCCCTCGCATCAGCCCCTCCCTAACCCTCCCCGATCCGGGGAGGGGACGCAAAATGCACCAACATCAGTCTGCTCACACAACTGATCCATTTGCGCCCGGCGGGCGGCAAGCGGGGTGGGTGGTGGGAGCGATGACGCCCGCCGGGCGGTCGTCAGACCGCGCCGAGTTCGGTAAAGAGCTCGGAAAGCCCCGAAAACTCGATCCCATCCAGCGCGGCTTCAATTCGGCTCGCGCGGTCATCGCCAAGGATTGGGCGCGACCAATTGCGATACTTTTGACGGATTTGGTTCTCGCTCATGGGGCGTTCAGGGTCTCCGAAAGGCTCCATGATCGGGCTCACCAGCCGCCTTCCGTCTTTCATCAGGAAAGTGACCCGCGCCTTTCGAGTTTCCGGGAAGTCAGCTTCCAGCTCGGGATCTTCTAGCAGCACCATCGTCTCTCCCAAGCGGAGTACATCCGGATTTCTAAGCGCCTCACCCATGACATGTTCCGGCCCGACCTCACCTTCCACAATAAGCGTCGCAACTGGATAGGGGACTGAGTACTGCGCTTGTTCGGTGGTTTCCGGCTTCCAGGTGGCGAGCGACAACATGTTGCGAAAGCTCGCAACCTCGACCCGATCGATCTCATCATGAGTTACACTGTGGGTCTCGAGCAGATACTTTGCGCAGTCCAGTGGCCCATGGGTCCAGCGGCAAACGGGATAGGGTTTGACATACTGGTCCTCCATCAACCAACGGGCGCCGAGATCCTGCCACCAGGGTTGAGCCTCCTCGGCCTCGACCGTCAGCGCAGGCGCACCAGTGAAGCCATCTGCCGCGAGATAGACGGCTGAGACACCGCACATCGCCCCCCAGCCAGAGCCGTCTTTGAGCATGGTCGGATGCTGAACGCCCCGCATCATCTGGCTTCGAGGGCCGTGATACTCGGCGATGCCCAGCGCCTCACGCGTGCGGTCGCGATCAAGCCCAAGCATCCGCGAGCCGACTGCGGCACACCCAACCGCGCCCCAGGACCCCGACGTATGGTAGTCTGGCACCGTGCCGTGCTGGGCAACCCCAGCGCGCAGGCCGAACTCGTAGCCAAGAGCGATGGCCAGCAGGAACGCCTCGCCATCCATCTGCCCCTCGGCCTCCGCGATCGCCAGGGCAGCTGGGAGGACGTGACACCCGGCATGGCCCTTCACCGGACGCCAGCCGTCATGCCCGTCCACCGCGTCGATCGTCATGCCCCCTGCCAAGGCGGCGCCTATAGGGCTCGCCTTTCTTCCATCGAAGAGGATCGAGGATGCATCGCCGCCGAAAAACTTGACCGCATGGTCGGAGATAATTCGGCTGAGCGGCGTCACGCGGGCCGAGGCCGCCACGCCTAGCAAATCGAGCACCAGGAGTTTTGTCATCTTCTGCGCAGTTGGCGGCAGATCGCTCCACTGGACTTGATGGATGAAATCGACGGGGCCGGTTTTCAGCATGGGATCCTCCGAATTGCCGACCCAGCCTGACTGCGACATCCTATCCCCGCAAGCCCGTTTGCGACAATCGAGGCCAGCGCTTGGGCATCACCAGTGCCGATTGGTCGGGTCACAATAATTCGTGTGCCGCGGCGTGAACTCCGTGGCAGAAAGATCAAATCAGGGGGATCGAAGATGTACCGGATCATCATTGCCCAGAAAGCTTATTCCAGCTGGTCGCTGCGCGGTTGGCTTTTGCTCGATGCCTTCGGCCTTTCCTATGAAGAAAACCTGATCCGTATGTACTCTGACGACTTCACCGATGCGATGTCAGCCCGGCGCCCCGCGCGGACAGTGCCGGTCCTGGAATGGGAGGATGACGGACGCCCCATGAGGGTTTGGGAAAGCCTCGCCATCGCCGAGACATTGGCGGAGCGCCATCCCGAGGCCGGCATCTGGCCAGAGGCTCCTGCAGATCGGAATGTGGCACGGATCGTTGCCCATGAGATGCATGCCGGTTTCTTTGCTCTTCGGACCGCCTGCCCAATGAATCTGCATCGCTCGGGAAAGAAGAAAGATCCGATCACGGAGGAGCTGACCGCCGATCTCGATCGTGTTGCGGAGCTGTGGACCTGGGCGCTCGAAGCGACCGGCGGGCCTTGGCTGGGTGGGTTGGGTTTTTCGGCTGCGGATGTTTTTATGGCACCCCTTGCGACCCGGCTCGAGAGTTATGCTCTGATCGAGCCCCGCACGGAAAGCTATGCGCGGCGCATCCTCGCTCATACGAGCGTTCGCCGCTGGTATGAGGCGGCCCATAAAGACCCAGAACGGATCGCCTGGTACGACGCGCACTAACGCCTTGGCGTGCTGCGGAGCGCAATCCCGTTTAGGTCGCGAACGCCTCCTCCAGCATGGCTTCAAGTTCAGCCCGGTCATGTGCATCAAAGTTATCTGGTGCATCGCTGTCGACATCGAGAACAGCGATCAGCTCTCCTTTTCGCCAAACGGGGAGAACAATCTCCGATCGGGTTGAACATGCGCACGCGATATGGCCTGGAAAGGCGTCCACATCAGGCACGATCACGGTCTCTTTGGTTGTAGCACAGTGTCCACAAACACCGCGATTGAACGGGATCACCAAGCAACCATGGCCACCCTGGTACGGGCCTATCTTCATCAACCCAGGCTCAGTCACACGGTAAAATCCGACCCAATCGAACCGATCGAAATGGTGGTAGAGCTCGCAGGCAATTGTGGCCATGAGAGCGACTTCATCCGTCTCACCCTCGGTCAGTGCGCGGATCTTTGCGCGGCAGTCTTCGTGGCCCGGGTTCTTCATGCGACGGCTCCGATGGCTGCTTCGAACTCACGGGTCAGGAGGTCGATCTCTTCCACTCCAACGGAGACGCGGATGAACCCTTCGGTAATTCCAATAGCCGCCCGCGCGTCCTCGCTCAGAATCCGGTGAGAGCTGGACGCCGGATGGCTCAGCGTCGTCGCCACATCCCCGAGCGTGGGGGCGAAGGGCAGATGCTCTGCCGCCCGAACAAACCGGTTCACTTCGTCCCGCCCGCCTTTGAGGCGGAAACTGACCATCGTGCCGCCGCCAGTCAGAAGACCAACCGCGCGGTTATGGTCGGGATGATCCGGACGGGTCGGGTAGAGCACGCTGTCGACATTGGGCAGGTCCACGATATGCGCAGCCAGCGCCTCGGCATTCGCCTGAGCGCGATCAAACCGCAGATCGAAGGTGTTCAGCCCTCGCTCCGCCAGCCAGCAATCAAACGGGCTCGGCGTCATGCCCCACGTAATCACCACATCGCGCAGGCGCTGACGGATGGCCGGATCTTTCGCCGCAACATAGCCGAGCGTAACATCCGAATGGCCCGCCAGCATCTTGGTCACCGAATGGATCACGATGTCCGCGCCATGTTCGAACGGACGGTAGAGGCGTGGCGTGGTGAAGGTGTTATCGACCACCAAGAGGGCGCCCTTTTCCTGGCACGCCGCCGAGATCGCCTCCATATCGGCGACCCGGAGAGTAGGGTTCGAGACAACCTCGACCAGCACCAGCTTCGTCTCTGGCCGGATCGCCGCCGAGATCGCCGCGCCATCGGTCGGGTCGGCAAAGCTCACCGAAGCACCCCAGCGCGGCAGCTCTTCGTTCAGCATTCTGAGCGACCGGCCGTAGAGCTGATCACCAGCAACGACATGATCGCCCGCCTGCACCACCGCCTGGAACATCGCGCCCACCGCAGCCATTCCGGAACCGGTTACGAGCCCGCCCTCGGCTCCCTCTAGCCAATCCAACTTAGCCGCCAGCGCGGTCCAGTTCGGATGGCCCTCGCGGGCATAAGTAAAACCTTGCGCCCTACCCTCATACTGCGCGTCCAGCGTATCGGCGTCAGGTGAGGCGAAGACCACAGATGGGCAGATCGGGTTCACCACTGGCGATGACACCGATCCCGGCAAACCTTGTCGGCGCACCACGGAACGGTGATCGGGATCTTGATTGTCAGTCATGGGCGGCGCTCCGGTTCTATGATACGCGATGTCCTCTATCCGGGAGCAGGCATGTCAGGCAAATCAAAAGCGTTCTCGATCGGCGTGCTGATCGTCACTCAGATCGGCGTGCTGTCACTTTGGTTCTCCTCAGCCGCTGTGTTGGGAGAGATGGGACGAGAAGCAGGCCTCTTCCCTGCCCGCCTGGCCTGGCTATCGACTGCGGTACAACTAGGCTTCGCTGGCGGTGCGTTCTTCTACGCTTTTCTGGGACTCGCGGATCGCTATGATCCAAGACATGTCTTCGCGGGCTCAGCTGTGATTGCCGCCATCGCCAATCTCGGACTTCTCGTAGCGCCCCTCGGCGGACCCGAGGCGATGGCTTTGCGTGCGATCACGGGCGCTGCGATGGCAGGTGTTTACCCGGTTGGCATGAAGATCGCGGTAGGCTGGGGGAAATCCGACCGCGCTCTCTTGGTCGGCAGCCTAGTCGGGGCCTTGACGCTCGGCTCCGCCTCTCCGCATTTGATCGCCCTTTTTGGCGGGGCAGATTGGCGCGTAACCATATGGGTAACCACTGCAATCGCCCTTATTGGCGCAGTGGGGATCTTGAGCATCAGCCTCGGCCCGCATCACGCGAAAGCGCCCCGCCTCGATTTCGCCGCCGTCAGCCTTGCTTGGACCAACCGCAAGATCCGTCTCGCCATCCTCGGATACCTCGGACATATGTGGGAGCTCTATGCCTTCTGGGCTTGGGTCGGCGTGATCGCGACCACCAGCTTTGCTCAAGGCGGGCTGGCAAACGCCGCCGAATTGGCCAAGCTTACGGCGTTCTTGGCAATCGCACTTGGCGGGCTTGCCTGTGTTCCGGCCGGTCTATGGGGAGATCGATACGGCTGTGACAGGATCGCTATGCTCTGCCTGATCGGCTCAGGGGGGGCGGCACTGCTAGCGTCAATAGCCTTTGGTGGGCCCACGTGGTTTATGATGGGTATTCTAATCGTCTGGGGCATCCTGATCATTCCAGACAGCGCGCAGTACTCGACACTGGTGGCCGACAACGCGCCGCCCGAACGCGCGGGCTCGCTTTTGACAATCCAAAATGCTTTCGGATTCTTACTGACTGCGGTCACCGTTCAAACCATGCCCCTTTTGGCTGAGGCATGGGGTTGGCCGATCATTTTGGCTGTAATGTCTGCAGGTCCGGCGGTGGGGATCTGGTGTATGATCCGATATCGAGCGTCCTGAAGTCGCGGGCGACTAAAAGGCCTCTCCCGAAATCTTCTTACGTCGAAGGATTTTCAACGCCGTATTTCGCCCTGCCCGGAGGATTGGATACAGGAACCGAGACCGGGCCGAAGATCGAAAAACCCAGGCATTGAGGCGATTAAGCACACCCGAGTTAGTCGTCATCAGCCCCACCCGATGGATGCACTCTGCACCGTGATGCATCTCATCGCCGATGAGCAGCACCATGCCCTCGTCCAGATCCAGCCCGGCAGCCTTGATCCGCTCCACCTCAGGCCCGCCATCACGCGCGTTGATAAGGCGGACCGTTCCGACCGCCTCTCGCAAGCGTATCATGCTCACATAGGCCGCACAGAACGGGCACTCACCGTCATAGACAATGCTGATCAGATCGCTCTCGGTCATCCGGGCCTTCCGCAAACTGCCCTGGAAGCTAAACTCTGCGAGCCGAGTTGCAAAGAATGTGTGGGTGCTAGCTGACTACTTCTCGCTCAGAACCCAAACGCCATTCCACTCTCTGTCAGGCGGGGTCGCTTTCAGGGTCTGGCAACGCTCGACATACATGCCAGAGAGATAGTCGTCAGGGTTCGCCTTCAGAGCCCGCTCAAAGGCCTTGATCGCCCGATCCCAGTCCTGAGCACGATAGAGCTTCAGACCTTCCGCGAAGCTGCCCATCACGTCCGACATGTTGGGAAAGCTCTTAGCGGTGTGGAAGTCGAGGGATTCATAGATCGCCACCGGCTCTGTCTTGCCTTTGACAACAACCTTGTCGATCTCACGCGTACGATAGATCCCACGCAGCCTGTCGATGGTGAATTCCGACAGCAAGAGCCGTGCCCGATACTGCTTACATGCACTCTCGAGCCGGGCTGAGAGGTTCACGCCATCGCCAATCATCGTATAGTCCATGCGCTTAGGCGATCCGATGTTCCCGGCAACAATCCGGTCGGTGTTGAGACCAATCCCCATTTCCAGGGTCAACAGCCCCTTCTCCACCCGCTCAGCGTTCCAGGCATTGAGCTTTTTATGCATCTCTATGGCGGCGCGCATGGCGCGGTCCTCATCCTCGCCTCGGGTGACCGGCACGCCAAAGGCCGCCATGATCGCGTCGCCAATGAACTTGTCCAGGATCCCGCCTTCGTCCGAGATGCAATCGACCATCCGTTCGAAGTAATCGTTGAGCAGCGCGACAGTGCCCTGCGCGCCCAATTTTTCAGTAATCGACGTGAAGCGGCGAATGTCGGAGAAGAGGACGGTCGCTGTGGTGTCCTGCCCACCAAGCAGTTCTTCTTGCCCACCTTCTGCCAGCAGCCTATCGGCCAGTTCTGGATCCATGTAGCGGGACATGGTCGATTTCACCCGCTTCTCCGAACTGATGTCTTCGATAATCACCAGCGTACCAAGCGAAACCCCCTCCCCCGATGTCAGCGGCAGAACCGTGATATTTGCCGAAACGGTGCCCTTTGGGAGGGTCAGCTCCAGATCCACCGCCGTCTCATTGGTTCGGGTTTCTTCGACCCGATGGATCCGCTCCACCAACCAGGGAGCAGTCTCTTCGAACAACGCCTCAACCGAATGGCCAATCAGATCCGGCTCATTGGCTTTGAGGATACGCAAGCTCGCGGCATTGCATGTCTTGACCACACATTTCTCGTCGAAGGTGATAACCCCGTTCGACATCGATTCAAGCATCGACTCATTGTAGTTCTTCATTGATTGCACATCGTCGAAGAGCTTCGCGTTCTCGAGACCGATCGAGATTTGTGCCGTGAAGGCTCTGAGCCGGCTCTCATCCTCTTCGCTGAACGGCCCACCGCGCTTGTTAAGCACTTGCGTCACCCCAATGACTTTTCCCTGCTTATTGACAACGGGGACGCACAGGATCGAGCGTGTGAAAAACCCAGTCTGTTTGTCGAAATTCGGATTGAAGCGAAGATCCGCATAGGCGTGCGGGATATTCACCGAGGTGCCTGACGTAAAGACCGTTCCCGCAATTCCAAGATGGTTGGGCAGCCGTATTTCCGTAGAACTCAAGCCCTCGCCGACATGAGAGAACAGCTCATCCGACGCCTCGTCGTTCAAAAAGAGGGTTGAGCGTTCGGCGTCGAGCATCCTGCTCGCCTCGCTCATAACCTTGCGCAACAGACGGGTAAGATCGAGGTCCGAAGTCATGTCGGTGACGACATTCAGGAACTCTTTCTCACGGGTCTGAACCGTTTCGATATGTTCGACCATCTGGATCGACTCCAGCGTGATCGCACATTGCGTCGTCACCCCATCGACGATCGCCATATCATGCTCGGTGAACATGCCTTCGCGTTTGTTTAGGATTTGGGTGACACCAATGATCCGCCCCTTGGCATTCCTCAGAGGAACCGAAAGAAGCGATCTGGTCCGAAACCCGGTATCCTCATCGACCTTTGGATTAAAACGGGGATCCGAATACGCATCTTCGATGATCTCACCTTGGCCTGAGCGATAAACCGATCCAGCGATACCCTCATTAGCAAGCATTCTAATCTCGCGCGTGCGGACACCTTGGGCGACGCGTGAATAAAGCTCTCCCGTTTGATCGTCGCGCAGAAAGAGAGAGCCGCGTTCGGCATTGGTCTCCTGCACGGCGACCGCGACCAACTTGTCCAAAACAGCATCAAGCGTGTCCATCGCAGCCACTTGTCGGGAGACATCCAGCAGCAATTGCAAGTGGCGGGCGTCTTGGCCGCTGGCAACATCTTCAGGCATTGGCCTTAGCCTCCAAACGCTCGCGTAACTCTTCAATCGTTTCGCGATACTGATAAATCTCAAGCCGATGGTTTTGCTTCAGCTCATCGGTCTCTTCTTGATGCTCGCGCCGGACCTTTTCCAACTCACCACGCAGGACCCGGACCAAATCCTTCAGGTTTTCAAGCTCCGAATTGGCAGTCATCCGCTCAGCTTTGATGGCTGTCTCGTTGCCTTGAGTTAACCCTTCGAGCGCTTGGCGTTGTGCGCGGATTGCCTCGCGAAGCTGCTCAACCTCGGCATTCGCTGAAGCATAAGCCTCGTGCACGCCCGCGTTCAACTCGGCCGTTTTCTCCTCAAGCGCGGTCCGAAGAGCTTCGATCGTCTCTTTTAGGAGACGCGTTTCGGCCGCCTGATCTGCATCGCGTGTCTTCATACGTTAGAAATAATCTGCCACGCCAACTCTGCCTGTGAGGAATATCACGCCCTTGAGGACTTGAACAGGGAGGTGGCCTAGATAAGGTTCTCAGCGCATTCCTTCCTTGGAGCCCTACCCGATGAAAATTCTAGTTCTGCAACATGCATCATGCGAACATCCTGGTTTCTTTCGGCATTTGTTAGAGGAAGATGGGCATGACTGGGTGCCCATCGAGTTAGATGAGGGCGAGATCGCACCTCCACTCGATGGATTCGACGCCCTTTGGGTGATGGGTGGGCCCATGGATACATGGCAAGAAGACCAGCATCCATGGCTCGCATCGGAGAAGGAGTTGATCCGAGAAGCCGTGGCCGATCGCGGAATGCCCTTTATGGGTCTCTGCCTTGGGCATCAATTGCTCGCTTGCGCGTTAGGAGGCGACTGCGGCCCCGGAACGCCGGAAATCGGCGTACTGGATGTTTTCCTCACTGAAGACGGCGCCGAGAGCCTACTATTCGATGGCATCGAGTTCCCTGTCAAATCGCTGCAGTGGCACAGCGCTGAAGTCACCAAACTGCCGGAAGGTGCAAAGGTACTGGCCACTTCCCCAGATTGCGCGGTCCAAGCAATGAGCTGGGGGCCTCGCGCGTTCTCAATGCAGTTCCATATGGAAGTTGAGACCGACACCGTGGAAAACTGGGCTGATATCCCTGAATACGCAGGTGCTCTGGACAAAGCCTTTGGTGAAGGGGGCGTCGCGCGCCTCCGCGAGGCCTGCTCCGTCGAGATGCCTAAATTCAACGCAGCCGCTGAACGGGTATATATCAACTGGCTACAAGCCTGCGCACAGGGCCCAGGGATGCGGGGATGACGCGCGCAAATGGTAACAATGTCTACCCCGCGCGGAGGCCCGGTCGTTCAGCAAGACCGACTATCCTGGCAGGTCTGAGCGCTCGACCAAGTTTCGAGCCCCGCCATGAACCCCTCGCAAAGAAACGCGTCGCATTGGCGCTTGTAATTGGCGAGGTGATCCTGCTTCGGCAAAATGTCGCCGCCGACGCGTCGACGAGACGATAAAATGACCCAAAATCCGGACAGCCTGGGCAAAATGGAAGCCGACGAAATGGGAAAGGCGCTGCGCGGGATCGGTCTCAACCTCCTTGTGCGAGATGTTCTGGAAGAAGTCGCCTTCCTAACCGACGTGTTAGAGATGCGGACGCTTAGGGCCGATCGCGACTTCGCATTCATGGCTTACGGTGAGCAAGTCTTCCAGGTCCACCCAGATCATACATATCACTCAAACCCACTTCCTTCGCTTGTCCCAGAAACGGGCCCACGAGGGGGAGGTATGGAAATTCGGCTCTATGACACGGACCCAGAAAACGCCGTCAGAAGAGCAAAGGCATTTGAAGCCGATGTCTTGCAGGAGCCAAAGGATAAACCTCACGGCTTGCGAGAGGCGTATATTTTGGATCCCAATGGCTATTGTTGGGTACCGAGTAGGCCACTTTAAAACGCCGCGGCACCTACAAAGGCGGCTCAAGATGCAACCTCTGCAAGCCCAGGGTGCTGGGCTTGCAGAGGCCCCGGACGCGCGCCGTTGGCGCACGACCTGGCGCAACGCGCTGAGCTAAGCGCCAACCGGCCCTTCGCGGGTCTTTGCCCGCGAGGATCGGGCCTTGGCCCGATCTGCCGCGACAGCGGTTTGGGCCGATGCCTTGATGGTTTGGCTGATCAAATTTTGACCCGGACAATTCCATAGTGATCAGCAAGACGCTGAAGTGCGATCTTGAGCACAACCTTTCCAGACCGCGCCGACCAACCCATCCGACGCTCACATGCCTCCAGGCCTTCATGAAAGCAGCACACACGAAACGCGATATCTGCCAAACCGACGCCTAGAGAGGACAGCGCCTTTGACACCCGGTCTCTTGCCAACACGGTGCCTTGACCCGGCTCAGATGCGCGTGGTGAGCCTGAGTATTTATCTCCAGGCGTCAGGAACTTTCGCCAGTCCTGACCGACCTGTGGGCCGATATTCGCCAATTCGAAATCCGAGCACAGCCGCTCTCCCGCTTCAACTTCATCGGCTGATAGGAAAGGCTGCCCATCGGGGCCCTTGCGCCTCGACAACCAACCCAACGGAGATTCGGCCAGGTTAACTCTGATCGTCTCCTGCGCGCCGGATGTCTGGTTCATAAAGACCCGTTCACCTTCCAACCGATGTTGTGCTTGGAACGGCGTTTGGGAATCGGCAAAACCGAGCGGCCCGCGCCCTTGCGCATCCTCTGCCAAAGCACGGCGCAGATGTTGGCGTCCCGCCTCGGTCACACGGTAAGTGACACAGGTCGTGCCGCGCTTTGTCGATCTGATCCAATCATGACGCACGAATTCAACCGCAAGTGCCACCTGCATCATCGCAATCGGTTTGCGCTGTTCGTTTGCGGCACAAAAGATCCCCGCTTTCTCCGCCCCTGGTGCGATGAGCAGGAACGAACCGGGCTCGCACAACCTCCGGAGGAATCGCTTTGCGTCGCGCAGAAGCGATGGATCATCCAGTGCCCGGACAGCAGGCTTCTCTTCGTTGGAGGGCAGCACCTCCTCTAGATCATCCAGTAGACGATCAACAAGCGGGTCATCACGCTTGTCCTCCACCCGACGCACCGCTCGCATCACGGTAGACGGATGCGTCCCTGACGCTTCCGCCAGGGATCGCAGACTGGCTCCTTCCCCAGTATGCGCCAGATACAAGGCTGCATCTTGACGCGAGCAAACACCATTTTCCTGCGGGAACACAACTTCAGCACGCTGTTTGCAGGTCTCAAGTACACTTTCCATTTTCGCCACGGCCCACCACCTTCTGTGAGGTCAATTTTATATAAAACTGTAATTATCTTTCAGTTCTAAACAGCT
>JBCDAQ010000128.1:0-11385 GCA_039185285.1 Pseudomonadota bacterium | reverse complement strand
GGGGGGAGGGGGCGGCGGCTCGGCCGTTTGCCAGGGGTGAGGCCTGGTCCGTTGGGCTGAGAAACCGCTTGCCTCCGCTCCTGCAGGCAGTAGAACCCGGGGCCAGAAGGAGACCCTGATGGCCCGCATCCTCATCACCTCGGCGCTGCCTTACATCAACGGCGTCAAACACCTTGGCAATCTGGTGGGTAGTCAGCTGCCCTCGGATGCCTATGCCCGTTATTGCCGTGCGCAGGGGCATGAGGTGATGTTGATCTGCGCGACCGATGAGCATGGGACGCCTGCGGAGTTGGCTGCAGCGGCGGCAGGTGAACCGGTTGAGGCGTATTGCGCGCGCCTCTGGCAGGTCCAGAAGGACCTCGCCGACGGGTTTCGCCTCAGCTTTGATTTTTTCGGCCGCTCGTCTTCGGAGCGAAACCACAAACTGACCCAACATTTCGCGGGTAAGCTGGCCGAGGCGGGCCTGATCCGCGAGGTGACGGAGAAGCAAGTCTATTCCAATGCCGATGGCCGCTACCTGCCTGATCGTTATATCGAGGGGACCTGCCCGAACTGTGGCTACGAACGCGCTCGGGGGGATCAGTGCGAGAACTGCACCAAGCAGCTCAACCCGACCGACCTGATCAACCCGCGCTCGGCGATTTCGGGCTCGACCGATCTCGAGGTGCGCGAGACGAAGCATCTCTATCTCCGTCAATCGGTGATGCGTGGGCAAATCGCGACATGGATTGATGCGAAGACCGACTGGCCGATCCTGACGACCTCGATCGCCAAGAAATGGCTGAACGATGGCGACGGTCTGCAAGATAGGGGCATCACCCGCGATCTGGACTGGGGTATCCCGGTCAAGAAGGGTGACGAAGACTGGGAAGGCATGGAAGGCAAGGTCTTCTATGTCTGGTTCGACGCGCCGATCGAATACATCGCCGCCACCGCCGAATGGGCGGATGCGAACAGCCACGATGATGCTGAGTGGGAGCGCTGGTGGCGAGAGGACAAGGGCGCTGACGATGTCCGCTATGTTCAATTCATGGGCAAAGACAACGTGCCGTTTCACACACTTTCCTTCCCGGCCACAATCATGGGCTCGGGCGAGCCGTGGAAGCTGGTCGACTTTATCAAGAGCACCAACTGGCTGACCTATGAGGGGGGCAAGTTCTCCACCTCGCAGGGCCGAGGGGTCTTCATGGACCAGGCGCTGGACCTGCTGCCGGCCGACTACTGGCGCTGGTGGCTGCTGGCGAATGCGCCTGAGAGCTCGGATAGCGACTTCACGTGGGAGGGTTTCCAGTCCGGCGTGAACAAGGACCTCGCGGATGTGCTGGGCAACTTCGTCTCCCGCGTGACCAAGTTCTGCCGCTCAAAATTCGGCGAGCAGGTTCCGGCGGGTGGCGACTACGGGATGCCGGAACAGGAGGTTATCGCAGATATCGCTGCCCGACTGCGGGCGCTGGAAGGTCATTGGGAAGCGATCGAGTTCCGGAAGGCCGCCGCCGAGCTTCGCGCCATCTGGGTGACCGGGAACGAGTACTTGCAGGAAACGGCCCCCTGGGCCGTGATCAAGGAGGACGAACAGCGTGCTGCGGCGATCATCCGTTTCTCGCTCAACCTGATCCGTCTATATGCGATCCTGTCGCGCCCCTTCATCCCGGATGCCTCTGATGCGATGCTGAAATCACTCGGCATGGAGGAAGACGCGCTGGCATGGCCAACTGACCCGATCAAGACGTTCAATACGCTTGAAGTTGGCCAGCCCTTCACAGTGCCTGAAAATCTCTTCGCCAAAATCACCGATGACGCATGCGAAGAAATGGCGGCGCGTTTCGCGGGCGTGTGAGAACGGTCACAGCCTCAACCTTCGGTAGCAGCTAACTCCTTCTCAGTCTTTTTGAGAAGGAGCTTCCATGACAATTCGTTTGAGATACACGGCTACCTTGCCGGAAGAGAAAACCCAGACCGTTACGATCGAGTTCCGGGAGACGTCGGACCTCATGGCCGCAATCGAGGCCGCACTCTGGGCGGCTGCCGAGGCGGCAAAAGAATCCGATGCGATGCAGGGTTTTGCCACCGATCTCGCCTCCCTGATGGCTGGTATCGACGAAACGATGGCGCAAGGGGGTGCTTTTGCAGAAGTCGCGGGTGAGATTGGGGCCATGGCGGAGGAACTTCTTGGCGCGGTCGACGGCCTCGAAGATCATTTGAATGCCGCGCTGCCTGGTCTCAAACCACTCACTGGTGGCGGCATCGGTGACTATGCCGATGGGGCATCGGTTGTCGTTTCCAGCATTGGGAGTTTGGTTGGCGATCTGATTTTCAGCGGTGGTTGGTACGACGATGTCGACCATGAACATGACCCAGTTTCTAAGGGCCGTTACAACATTCAGACCGATCCTGAGGGCGACAGTGAAATCGTCGTCGATCCGAAGTCAGACCGTGACTATGAGGTTGTTCTCGAACCCGAAATCCAGCCCGCCGATCCGCAACCCGAGCCAGAGACGGAACCCGTCGAGGACGAAGAAACCCGCGACATGCGAGAAGCCGAGGAACGGCGGGCCGAAGACCCGGTCTCGGGGCGGAGTTACTTCGAAGTCGAAGAAGGGGAGGGGGTCGCCTACACCGACCCAGAATCGGGTAACTCCTACATGATTTCCGAGGAGGAGGCCGAGCATTGGAAGAGCATTGATGAATTGGACAAACAGCTCGCCGGTGATGACGGTTTTGGCGATGACGATTTTGATGATGACGACGATAGCAGCTCTGACAATGACGAGACTAATCTGCCGAAAGATCCAAACATGGACGATAGCGGCGTGGCGCCGGAGGATCTGGAAAAGCCCGATCCGACGGAAGGCACGACCCAACCCGGCATAACACCCGACGAGGAAGGCTCTGGCGACCCCACCGATGCAGATCCGGGCCTGGCCCCTTGGATCCTGACCGATCCCGATGCGCAAGTGATCGTCTTCCTGGAGATCCCGGATCACCTTGGACCTTTGACGCAGCCCGACCCGACCGGTGTCGACGAAGGCACGCCGCCCCTTCCAACACCAGACCCAGGCACGACTTACATTGTCGAAGAACCGGTCCCGGTCGATTTTAATGACACTGATAGCTTCCTGTTCTGATCCTGACGGCGTCCGCGGGAATGATCTCGCGGGCGCTTATCATCTGCGCAGCCTGTGGTAGAATCGCAGACCACCTATCCGACGAATTGGAGATCACCTTGACTGCTTCTTATGATGCCCCGACCGCTCAGGCGATGATGACGCTGGCCTCGATCGCCTATACTGAGGGGGCGTCAGATCCGACCAAGCCAGCGGCAAAGGATATTGCGCATAACCTCTCCAATACCGTCTATTCGACCAAAGGCGAGTGGCAGCTCGTTTGGGGGCCGGGTTACTCCACCTATGACGACAACATGATGTATGTCGTTCAGAAGGGGACGCAGCCCATCTACGCGGTCGTCATTCGCGGGACCGAACCCTCGTCGCTCAAAAGCTGGTTTGAGGATGTGCCCACCGGCATGACCGACTACGCGACCTACACGAGTGAGCTCACGCGGGTCTCTGACAAGTTCGCGGAGGCGATCGAGAAGCTGGAGCAAACCGCCAAGGATCCGGGCGGGCAGGGGTTTGAGGCGTTCTTCGATGGTGTTTGCAGAACTCAGGGAGATGTGACGATCTATGTCACAGGCCACAGCCAGGGTGCGGGGCTGGCGCCGATCATGGGGGCTTGGCTCCATGCCAAATCAGACAAATGGGCGGCAGATCTCACCGTGATCTCGTATGGTTTCGCGCCACCAACCTCGGGCGATAGGTTGTTTGCGGAATGGGTCGACAGGACCTTCGCCTGCTTTTATGTGGCGAACCCCAATGACATTGTGCCCTTTGCCTATAACCGGATCGGGGACATCATCCCCAACGCGGTTCCAACCAAAGTGCCTGAATGGATCAAAGTGGATGGGATCGATGTTAATCTGCACGTGATCATCGATGGCGCGAACATCGCCATGAAGACCATCGCGGATTTCCACATGACGTCATGGGAGCAAGCGGGCGCCCAGCACCCCGTCAACGGCCATCATGCGCCTAAGAAAGACAAAACCTATGAGGCGCAGGTCGGTTACCAGCACGACCACAACACCTATCTCAGCTTGATCGGAGCATATCAGCCGGTTTCGCTGAAACCCGCGCCGACGACGTAGAGCACAGCCCGTCGATCCCGTCGTCAGGTCGACGGGATTTAGTCTAGAGCAAAAACGGATCTGACTGGATCAGTCAGATCCTAGGAATTTGCTCAATACATTGAATCTGGACCAAAATTCTCTTTCAACCTGATTCAGATTGAAACGATTTTGGTCTAGTCGTCGCGATAGTCGCGGAGCTGCTTTGGCGCGTCGAAGGGAAAGACTTGGACATTGCGTTCGAGAACGTTCGCAGTGCTTAAATGCTCATACCAGACAGCCATATGCGGCGTTTTGAAATGGGCGCGCAGGGCATCGCCATGCTCCCAATGCTCGAAGATGATGATCCGGTCTGGGTTCTCCAACTGCCGCGCATAAGAGTAATGCAAGCATCCCGGTTCCGTCCGGGTTGCCGCGATCACTGTATCCATTTCCTCACGCAAGCGGTCGATCTCACCCGGTGCGAACAGCACCTGCCCTCCGACGATCACACCCATCGTTAGAGCCGTTCAATGGCGATTGCGATGCCTTGACCGCCGCCGATGCACATGGTGATCAGGCCTTTGGATCCTTCGATCCGATCCAACTCGGCCAGGCATTTCAGCGTGATGATCGCGCCCGTTGCCCCCACCGGATGGCCTAAGGCAATCGCGCCGCCATTCGGGTTCACCTTCTCAGGATCAAAGCCGAGCGCTTTGGTCACAGCACAAGCCTGGGCGGCGAACGCCTCGTTCGACTCGATCACGTCGAAATCAGCCGCGGAGAGACCGGTCTTCTCCATCAACTTGGTCACCGCTGGGATCGGGCCGATGCCCATGACTTCGGGACGAACGCCTGCATGGGCGTAACCCAGGATGCGTGCCCGAGGTTTTAATCCGGCGCTTTCTGCGGCATCTGTGCTCGCCAGCACTAAGGCCGCGGCGCCGTCATTGATGCCCGAGGCGTTGCCTGCGGTCACGGTCCCATCCTTCTGGAACACAGTGCGCAGGCCCGCCAGATCCTCTGCCGTAGTCGCCGGTTTTGGGTGTTCATCGGTGTCGATCACGATATCGCCCTTGCGGGTCTGGATGGTGTAGGGCGCAATCTGGTCCTTGAAGCGGCCTTCCTCGATCGCGCGTCCCGCGCGCTGTTGGCTCTCCAGCGCAAAAGCGTCCTGCGCCTCGCGGCTGATATCATGCTCGGCGGCCACATTCTCGGCAGTCACCCCCATATGGCCGGTGCCAAAGGGGCAGTTGAGCGCGCCGATCATAAAGTCGAGCATTTTCACATCGCCCATCTTCTGGCCAAACCGGGCGTTTTGCATCCCATGTGGCGCGCGGGTCATATGCTCAGCCCCGCCCGCCAGCGCGAAATCCGCATCGCCCAGCGTGACCGATTGGAAAGCCGAGACAACGGCCTGAGCGCCCGATCCGCAGAGACGGTTCACGTTCATCGCCGGTGTCGTGTTCGGAATGCCCGCATCGATCGCCGCGACGCGCGAGAGATACGCATCCCGCGGTTCGGTATTGATCACATGGCCAAAGACGACATGGCCGATCTGTCCGCCCTCAACCCCTGACCGCGCCAGCGCTTCTTTTGCGACATGGGCAGCAGTTTGGCTGGGCGGTACGGCGGCAAAGGCGCCGCCGAACGTGCCAATGGCCGTCCGCGCGCCATCCAGAATGACGACATCCTTGGTCATGAGAGGGGCTCCTCGTGAAAACAAAAGCGGCCGGGGTAAATCCCGGCCGCCTGTTTGTTGCAAATCGCTTTGGCCCGCGCAAGGCGGCCCATGCGGGGTTTACTGAACGTCACGTACCCAAACTTCGACCCGGCGGTTGTTCTGACGCCCGGCGAAGGAGGTGTTACAGCCCACCGGCGCGATCTCACCAAAGCCGAGGGTCGCGATCGGCAGGGTCGCGATTGCCGTTTGACCCATGATCCGGCTCAACTGATCCAACACCTCATTGGCACGGCGCAGCGAAAGGCCTCGGTTCAGGTCCGCCTGACCGATCGAGTCGGTGAAGCCGACCAGAAGCAATTCTTTATCCGCATACTTGCCTTCTGACAGGCCTTCAGCAAGCCTTACAGCGTCACGGGATGAGCGTGCATCCAAGGTCGACGAGCCTTGGTTGAAACGGAAAGTGACCGAGAGACGCTCCGCGTTTCGCAGCGCTGTAAGCATCTCACGCATTGCTGGTAGAGAAACCTCGTCCTCACCGACGATCGCGTGAACAAGACGCGCGCCTTGACCAGCCATCGAGATCCGTTCCTCGGCCAGCGAAACAAAGCCGCTTTCCTCCACAATGCCCTGAGCTTCTTCTGAAAGGGCAAAGTCCAGAAGCTGGCGCGAATGCGCCGGGACGTCTTCGGGCAGGTCATAGAGGTATAGCCGCCGAGACAGCGGATACTCCTCGGTCTTCATCGCGAAAGTCGACGGGTGCGAGACCAGACCGCAGTCCTGGCGAAGACCCAAGACTTTGGCGGACCGAGCAAAAGCGGCCCCCGTGAAGCCAATCGCTCCGGGCGTTCTAGCTACCGTATCGGCAAGTTCGATGTTCGACTCAAACCGTTGCGCCGCAGCGCTTACCTCCTCGCCAACGGGATCCATAACCAGGCTCTCGAAGGTGTCGAAGGTGCCGGAGTTGGAGATTTGAGCATGTATGACGATCTCCTGGTTCGGACCGCCAAGCTGAGACCAATTCGTAACCTCACCAGAGAAGACGTATGGCAGCTCCTCAAAATCGATCGAACTCAGAGGGTTGTCAGGGTGGGTCACAACGACCAAGCCATCGAGCGCCAGAATATGTTCATAATCGGTACCACGGAGGTCACCGCCCCCTTTGGGCGCCAGAAGCGCGGCTTCGCTGTCCTTCATTTGACGCGAGGACATACCAATGGTCGCCTGTCCTCCCTCGAGACCGAGGTAAGAGGAATCCGAGCCATGCGCACGAAGGTCGATTGCCGCCATCTCCTCACCCGACTCGTGGATGATCCGCATCACACGTTCGTTTTCAACAGCCGAGAGTTCCTGGATCAGATCCGCCTCAAGTTGATCAGCATAGCCTTGGATCAGGGCAGGCATCAGGGCCGCACCGATTGTGTTCGATCCATAGATCCCGAATTCAGCCCCAAAAAGCAGGTCAGACGGACAAGCGGCGCCTTCGCACTCTACTTGCAATGCATCGACCTGAATCAGACCCAACCCGGTTTTGATCGAGAACGTCTGTCCGTCGAAATCGACGATTTCACCACGCAGCTGGGTAAATCCGTCGAACGATTTGAGGGTGACCGTTTTATCCGTTTGGGCAAGCACGCTGGTCGAGGCCATAAGGCTTGCCAACAATCCTATAGCGATAGGTCTTTTAAACATCATGAGCCCCCTTGTGATCCCAGCTCCTTTCGCCATCAGGGCGAAATCACGATTGTATCGATGAGATTCTTGGCCAATGCGGCACCCGAGGTGTCCACACTCTCACACGCAACACTCCCCAGGCTGGCGACCACGGGACGACCGACACTTCCTCGGTCCGACTTAAGCAACTTGAAACTTGGTTTGGCGAGCGAACCCGCGCCACAGGCTTGGGCATCGTTATCACGGTCGCGCGAAACGAAATCGATCATCAAATCGACCACGCCTGCGCGCCCGCTACGACGCATAAAGTGGGTATAGATCTGCACATGCTGACCTGTACCCGAGATCGGTTGGAAACTCGTCATAAAGCCTCCACCCCGCCGACGAATCTCACCATAACTGCGTGGATTGCCGGGGTTGGTATCTTCGTCCGTGTTCGGACGCCCTCCGAACTCAATCGCATGAAGGTCGAGCTTAACCGGCATGTCCCAAACAAGGGCTGCCCGCATCACGCGGTTCATGCCTGAGAACTGCAGATCGAACTCGATCGTTTCACCGTCGAAAAACGTCATGGTCGCGTTGGCTCGATCCTGCAAGCCGAGGGCCATAACCTCCCCCACACCGTTGGCATCCAGCGGCACGGCAAAGGACATGCCGTCATAGCTCAGCTGAGCCGGGCGACCCGCTGAACATGGGGCTTCGACCGTAATCAGCGTCTGCGCTGCCGGCTGCATCGAGATGCCGAGCGCCGGCTGCGTCACACAAGCGGCACTCGCTTGAGGCAGTGCTGCAACCTCGACATTGTCTTCTTCTTGGGTTTCGACAGCTGCCGGTGGGGCCGGTTGTTCGGGATCGCTGCTTGGCGAAGGCTGCGGCTGTGGCTGCGGTCTGTTCTCTCTGCCTCCGAACAAGGACGACAGCCCGCCCAAGAACCCACCAGATGACTCGGCAGGATCCCCTTGCGGCGTGGCGACAGATTGCTCTTCGGGTTCTTCGTAGATGTTTTCCGGTGACGGCGTCAGTGCCGCAGTCTCGACAGCAGGTGCTGGTTCTGGCTGAGGTGGCAATGTCGGCCGATCCTGGCCAAGCGCGCCTTGCAGAAGAGGATCTGGCGCGCCGCCAAACGAGGACGCGTCAGGTGCGCTGAGTGACGCAACTGCGACGCCGTCATCGAGGGCTTCCTGCCCGATCGGATCGGGAGCGTCAGGCGCTGCTGTACTGGGCGCGATAACACGCACGCGGTCCCGCAGAAGAAGCTGCGGCAAAGGCGCCTCGTTCGGAACAATAGCGCTTTGTGCGCCATCGAGAGTAACAAACCGCGATCCGTCGGTGGGAGCCAGGGCAACCAGCGCACTGTCAAACGAGCGATCAGCAGAATCTTCAGGAATCTGAAGCGCTGGGGTCAAACGATCAGCTCTTACGGTGTCATGCGGCAAAGGTTGTTTTGTGTCGATCGGCTCAATTGAGCCCAACGAGGCAATAGACGGGCTGGCTGGTACCTGGACATCCAAAGGCGCGGCCTGGGCCGGTGCCGTCACCGCCGTATCTCCTGTGCCCGGCTGGTCCACCGGAGCATCAGGAATAGCCATTGCCACGGTCAATTCTGGTTGGCGGATCACAGGCGCCGTTGGCGTGTCGGTCTCGACGCGTTCGGTCAAAGCGAAACTGCTATCGCCAGGCTCAGCGCGTGCCACATCTTGCGATCCGCTTCCTGTCTCGAGCGAGGGTGCTGAGCCCAAGAGCGATGGCGCCGATATTTCACCAGGCGAAGGCACTTGAACGGGCTGCTCGTCCGACAACAGCTTCGGCGCGGGCGTCGGCTGTTCAATCGTGCCTAACTCCAGTTCCGGAGCTGGTTGATGCAGTGCAAGTTCCTGAGGCGCTTGCGCCGTCGGTTCAGCTAATCCACCTTGGGGCTGCGGGACCTGGCTCAACTCCCCAATTGCTGGCGGTGAGACGGGCGCTAGAGCTTGTGTTTGAACTTGCTGAGGCGATGCTTGCGGAACACTTGGGGTCGCGTTCGGCACTTCCAATGCTGCAGATGGTTGTTGGATCGCCACTTGCGGCTGAGAGGTCTCAGGGGCGGGGGCAACCGGGCTCAGCCGTGCGGCTGCCGTCGGTTGTTCGGTTTCGAAAAGATCCTCAGGAGTGACCTGCTGCGGCGCTGCCGCCACCAATTCCGGCGCGGTGGTCTCGGCCTCAGGCGCATTATCGGCGTCGATCACTGAAATCCGCACGAGCCCGAAAGCTTCTTTGGCCCGTCCATCGATCCGGTACGAGAAGGCCTGCTGCGCCCCGCATGAAGGCGTCGCAACATACTCAATACCGCCACCTGCTACATTGGCGATCCCGCATTGTGGCGGCGATGCAATCACAATGTTATTGATGTCTTGAGGTTTCAGACCGACGTCGTTTGCCAAAACATCGATCACCGTCGGTTTGCCGCGGATCACACGTGCACTGTCCTCGAGCAGGACCAGGGGCCCGGTCTCGACTTCTGCCGGTTCTCCCAGCCACTCCATTACCGTCTCGGACCGTTGCGCAAGGATACCCAAGCCCAGCATGAGCACCACGCCGGTCAGTAACGGTAGCATCTGATCGTCTTTAAACACGGATCACCACCCCGATTCGATCCACAACCTCCAAGTGCAATTTATAAACAAAATCACTCGTTTGTCGCCAATGTAAAATACTTTTAGAAATGTGACGGTTTTGCGGCGCCCCACTTTTTCTTGACCAGATCGTTCTCAGCGATACCGTCAGCATCGATCACTCACGGAGTTCGACTATGAAATTTGGCGTTGGGCAAGCTGTCCCCCGGCTTGAAGATCCGCGTTTGTTGCGCGGCGAAGGAAAATATATAGACGATATTATGCTTGATAATCAAGTCTATGCAGCGGTTTTTAGAAGTAACTTCTCACATGGGATTGTGAACCAAGTTGATCTCGAGGCTGCGCGGGCAGCACCGGGGGTGCTTCTAGCTTGGTCCTATGCCGATGTTTCTGAAAGACTAACGCCGCTAAGTTGCGACTTCCCGATGGTGCCACCGCCTGCACCGGTAAAAATGCCACATCTGGCTTCGGATCGGGTGAGATTTGTCGGCCAACCCATTGCCTTTGTGGTTGCAGAGACGAAAGCGCAGGCCCTAGACGCGATAGAGTTGATTGAAGCTGATATCGATGAACTGCCCGCCGTGACGGACCCGGCAGAGGCGCTGGAGGACGGGGCACCGCTGCTCCATGAGGCCGCCCCCGGCAACGTCGGATACACCTGGGAGCACGGCGATCCCGCTGCGACTGAAGCGCTATTCGCCGAAGCCGCACATGTCGTCTCAACCCCGGTTCTGAACCAGCGCGTGGTCGTCGCCTCGATGGAACCCCGCGGGATCAACATCAAATACGAGAATGACCGTTGGGAGGCTTGGGTCGGCACCCAAGGCGCCCACGGTATGCGCGCCAAGATTGCCAAGAACCTTGGTGTTGAGCTCGACCGTGTCCGCGTCCATGTCGAGGATGTGGGTGGTGGCTTCGGCATGAAGCTGATGGACCACCCGGAATACGGTCTCTGTGCGCTGGCAACCCACGACCTTGGGCGCCCGGTCAAATGGGTGGGGGATCGGACCGAAAGCTTTCTCTCCGACGCCCAGGGCCGCGACGTGCGCGGGACCGTCGAAGGGGCGTTCGATGAGAATGGCATCTGCACGGCGATGCGGATGAAGACCATCTCCGGCCTTGGCGCTTACTACTCTACCGTGGGGGTTGCCATTCACACGGCCTTCTCGGCGAACCTGCTGGGCGGTATGTACAAGATCAAGGCCCACCATGCCCATGTCCGCGGTGCTTTCATCAACGGCACGCCCACCGATGCC
>JBCDAQ010000127.1:0-11513 GCA_039185285.1 Pseudomonadota bacterium | reverse complement strand
GATGATTTCGCTCACGGTGATCAGCGTCAACTTCATGGGTGACGGCCTACGCGATGCGCTAGACCCGCGGATCCGGGGTCGGTGAGCAAGGTCCTCTTCGAAGCGGATGGGCGGATCGCCAGGATTACGCTGAACCGGCCGGATGTTTTGAACGCCATTGATAATGAAGTGCCAGGGCTGCTGTCCGAGGCGGTGGCTCGCGCTAATGCAGATCCCGAAATCCATGTCATCGTGCTCGGTGGCGCCGGTCGATCTTTTTGTGCCGGCTATGATCTCACCTACTTTGCCGAAGGAAATGGCGGCGAGGCGACCCAACCGATGCCCTGGGATCCAATGAAGGATTTTGCCTTCATGTCCGCGAATACTGAGCATTTCATGGCCCTTTGGCGCTCCCATTTACCGGTTGTCTGCCGAGTCCAGGGTCATGCGGTGGCAGGTGGCTCTGATATCGCCCTCTGCTCGGATTTGGTCGTGATGGGCGAGCAGGCCGAGATCGGCTACATGCCGGCCCGGGTCTGGGGGTGCCCGACGACGCCATGTGGGTCTATCGCATTGGGATGGAGCAGGCCAAACGGATGTTGCTTACAGGCGATAAAATCTCGGGGCGCGAAGCCGCTCGGATCGGGCTGGTCTTGAAAGCCGTGCCTGAAGCGGCGCTTGAGGCGGAAACGGAAGCACTTGCCAATCGCATCGCCAGCGTGCCACGCAACCAACTCATGATGCAGAAAATGATTATCAACCAAGCTGTCGAGGCGATGGGTCTTTTCAACACGCAACGCCTGGCTACTCTGCTGGATGGGATCACTCGCCACTCGCCTGAAGGGCTGACTTTCAAGAACCGCGCCGATGATGTGGGTTGGAAGCAAGCTGTGGAGGAGCGCGATAGCGGCACCTGGGATTGGACGTTAAACCAACCGATTAATCCGCGATGAAGGACGCTCCAATTGCCTGATCAGTTGATCATCCGACCACTCGCCGCGGGAGATGAAGCCGCTTGGCGGGAACTTTGGAAGGCTTATCTGGCCTTCTATGAAACGGAATTGCCCGAAGAAGTCTATCAAACCGCTTTTGGCCGCTTGCTAGCGGAAACACTTGGTGAGTTCCAAGGGTTGATCGCGGAGCTGGCAGGGCGCCCGGTAGGTCTTGCTCACTTTGTCTATCATCGCTTTCTCTGGTCGATCGAGGACACGTGCTACTTGATGGATCTTTTCGCGGATCCAGACCTGCGTGGACAAGGCATCGGGAGGGCGCTGATCGAAGGTGTTTATGAGCGGGCAAAGGCTGACGGGATCGCAACGGTTTATTGGCAGACGCAAGAGTTCAACTACAAAGGCCGGATGCTCTACGATCAAGTTGCAAACCGAACGCCGTTCATCGTCTATGAGAAAGACCTCGGCTCATAGAGGTGCTGGTTTCTCAAGATGCGCCCCCTGGTGGCCCGGACACGCCGGGCCACCAGCGGCCACTGACGCACGCCTTCGGCGCGCGACAAGGCGCTAACGGTCGTGCTGGGCGCCGGGCGGCCTGCTGTGAGCTCGCTCACAGGGATCGGGCATTTGCCCGATCTTGTCGCGCCAGCGACTTAGGCCGCTTACCTGGCAGATGAACTTTACTTCCTGGCTCTTTAGTCATTCTGGCTTTTGCTCTAGCCTTTTCTCATCAGTAGGAGAGTTCCATGGGCCATTACGACGACAGCATTATCGCCTTTCTAGGCGCGCTCTGGGGAGAGGGATACATGTCGCCCGGCGGATCAGACGAGGTTGCCCGCGTGGTCAATGGGCTCGATCTCAGGGGCCTAACTATCTTGGATATTGGCTCTGGCGCCGGGGGTGCGACCATCGATCTCGCGCGCCATCACGGCGCTGGCCGGGTGATCGGCATCGATCCTGAGGCGGATGCCTGCGCCGCTGCTCGGCGTTTGGCAGAACGTGCGGGCGTCTCGGACCGGGTCGAGATCCAGCTGATCGAGCCAGGGCCCCTGCCCTTCGACGATCAAAGCTTCGACATTGTGTTCTCCAAAGACTCGATCATTCACATCCCGGACAAGGAGTGGCTGAGCGCCGAGGTTTTTCGGGTCTTGAAACCAGGGGGCTGGTTTGCCGCGTCGGACTGGATGATTTCGCATGACGATGCACCGAGTCCCGAGATGGCTCACTACATCAAATGCGAGGACCTCGATTTCGCGATGTCGTCCCCGGTTCGATACAATGCTGCTCTCACCTCTATCGGCTTCGAGCATGTCCATCGGACCAACAGGAACGCCTGGTACGCGGATTTAGCCGAAGAAGAGCTCAACCGTCTGACAGGTCCGGGTCGCAGCGACTTTGATCGTATTTTGGGGTCAGCGGCGGTCGATGAACAGATAGAGACCTGGAAGGCGATGGTCGTCGTCCTGAGATCCGGTGAACATTGCCCCCACCATCTGCGTGCTCAGCGGCCAATTTGATGAGGTGGCGGGCTTCACGCGTAGTCGCCGGGGCAACGCTACTTGCATTCTGCGTAACCTCCTGTGGCCTCACGACGCCTCCACCGCCGAAAGGACTGGTGCCCCCCTCCGCCAACGCGCCCCAGGGCAAGCAGCGCGAGGAACCTGCATCATTCACGCTGCCCGTTGATGGCAGGTTGGCAGCTCTGAAAATCACGATCAACGATCCCCCGCGGGATCTGCTTGACGATCAAGGCGCTGGGATCCTGACGCTCAAGCAAAAAGGGCGCCGCGATGCGGATCGTCTGATTTTCCTCAACGGTAACCTTTCGGCCTTTGCGCTCGATCCTGGGGTCTATCGGATCGAGGCGATCGCTGGGTATGATTGTGGGGACCTGTTTTTAGTCTTTCCAGATCGGGACGCCCCCGTGGCACTTGGCGAGCTCACCCTCTCGATCACAGGCGAAAGGACGGCCACACTATCTGGCGGGATCCCGGCGCCTGAAGATCTCGAAACCATCGCTGCGTTGATCGGAGAGGATCCGGCTGAGATTGAGAGCCAACCCCTCGAACGTCGCCAAGGGATCCGATGCGAACGGGCGGCTTGGGCCGCCTCGCGACCTGATATCGACCCGAATGCACGCGTTCTCACCCCACTCGAGATAGCCGAGGGAGTGGTGCTCTTTGCAATCGTTGGTGCGATCAGCGGTGCTGCGATCGCCTCGGGCAGCTTTGTCTTTGCCACGGGCTCAGCTGGTGGGTTCGTCGGGGCGGGTTTCTGACTCGCAAACTATTTGTTAGGCATGTAGAGCGCGCTTTCTGCCCCTAGATACCCGTCCCAGGCAAACCAATACGCGATATGGCCCGGAACGCGGGCCAAGCGTTCGCCACCCGGTCCCTCAAGCGCGCTCTCGGTGACCTGCCACACGCCTTCAGGCCCGGTCAGACCATCGGCGCCCGCTTGAAACGTCGCATCGCCGCGCTCATAGGCTCTCACCGTCCGGCTGTCCGGATCGCCGATCAGAACCACGTTCTGGAACCCGACCTGATCGTTGATCACTGGCTCCTCGACAAAGGCTGAAACTGGCCATGCCTTCGCACCGCCTGCCCCCCGAATTCCGTAGACATAGTCCTTCTGCCTAAGCCGCGTTTGATCTGTAACGGTCGGGAACATCAGCTCTGGTGAGGCGAAATAGTCGCGATAGACGACGCCCGAGCCATAATCGCGGATATGCCCTGTCTCAAGCGACAGAACCTTTGTCTCGGCGTTGGTTGACCGCCAGTTCCCCCATGACGTGATCGCCACCGGTCGGATCTTCAGCTTCAGGCCAGAATGCGCCAGAGGTCCCCCCACAGGCTCCCCGGTAAACTGATTCCAGAGGCTCAGCGTCTGGCGATCGAACATCAACTTGTTGGATCGGTAGAGAAAGCCTGACGAGCCAAATACGAACGTCTCGTCGCGGCCTTCAACATCTGTCTCGAACAAGATCCCCGCCCCGCATAGGGTACAATAGGCGAGGGCCACTGGCACCCCACCGATCACCTCATTGAACATCTCATGCCAGCCCATGATCCGCAACGGATAAGCCCGAGCATCCCCATTGATCTCCACGCCAAAGACCAGATCGTCATCCTTCAGGTAGTCCGCCTCCGCAGCTGGGATCAAAGGTGGGTTGTCGAGCGACGGGATCCCGTCGACCGGCACCCCACCCCAGGTAATCTCCTCGAACCGGATCCTCAGCTCGTCGCGGGTCTGCGGCTCGTTGAAGAACAACAGGAACTCGCGATCAATGCTGGACCAGAAGTTCAGTTTCATATCGTAGTAGGTCGCATGCGGCACGATTTGGGGATGCGCCTCCTGCCACAGCATCGCCTCGCGCCAGGTCGAGATCTTGGTGCCGGTAAGCTCGGACAATGCGGCAGCAACCTTCACATGCTCACCACCTACCCGCATCAACAGAACAAGGGTTGGGATGATGTCCGTCTTTCCCCGCGCGACCAGCGCCTTCAGCGCGCGTTCCTGCGCTTCTGGCGTGCCGATCAAGGCGTCAATGCTCTGCTGGGCGATCAGAGCATTCTCGGCATCAGTCTCCTGAGCGGTGGCCGAGACGACGAGCCCGAGCGCCAAGCAAAGGCCGGCGAAGAGATTTTTCATGACCATGATCCTCCCGATCAGTTTGACCGGGTCTAGCCCGACACAGCTGGTCGTAGGAGCATGAAAACACCTAATCACCGGCTATTGAAGGCGCGTGAGCCGTTTCCAATGGGTGATTTTATCATCTCCCTCTGCCCAGAAATCTCGGATTCGAGCCTCAACCTGGAAACCCAGATGCAGATAGACAGCTCTTGCCCCAGCAAAGGCCGCGGCGCTGGAGGTGTCTATGAGTAGAATACGCCCACCCAGTTCGCGCAAACGCTCCTCCAGGCCAGTGATCAGCAGGCTCCCAACGCCTTGTCCTTGCCGCGAGGGGGACACTGCGATGGCTCTGAGGTTCCAGGTACCCGCCGTCATCGGCTCAGCTTCCGCAAAACAAAAACCGAGCGGTCGGGTGCCCGCGAGTGCGGTGAGCCAGAGCTGCCCCTCCTGGCCCTCCAGAAAGGGGGTCAGGAGATCTGGCAGCACCTCTGCTGGAAAGAGCTCGGTCTGCGCCACGATCTCTCGTAGGGCAGGGATGTCCATCTCGGTCGTCACCTGCTGATGGAAAAGATCCCTCTCTGTCATAATTAATCTCCTCATTGATTGTCTATCTGTGGCCGCACTGCGGTGATGCCGCCGCGTGCGATCCGGTATGGCTTGCCATTGTGAGATCGGATGAAACGCCTGCGCTTCAGGCGCTCAAAGATGGGCAAACTGCAATCGGATAGCAGATGCCCCTCTCGGGTGAAGCAAAAGACACGGGTGACTTTACCATTGCTTGCGCGTTCAAACTGGATCTCGCCAACCTGGGCGAGGACATGGAGCACGCGCTGCTCCAGCTTCGATATGTTCATTGGAATGTCTTGAGTTTAGCCGTGATCAACCACGACGGCCCGGCGCTCGCGCGGGTCGTTCTTGGGTGTCAATGGTCCCAGGTGAGGGACCTAGCGGTTGCCCGCAATCTCTCGCATAAACTCTCCGATTTCCGGACCAAGTGGGCCGGTAAGGATCAGTTAGCAGCCTCGGATCGCGCGGGCAAGGTCATGGCGGCGATCCTTGGATCTCTTTGCGTGCCGCAGCGATCGGGCCAGACCAGTGAAGTGTCGAGAGCCAATCAGTTAGCGCACAAATGCCTGGAAGATGCCGCTGATCCGCATGCGCCAACATCCAGATGTCGCGAGAATGATCCTCTCGCCCGTCCTCTGTACGCTCCAAACGTGCATCCGCATCGCCGATCGCACTGGGCAGGAATGCCCGGCCATGACCGGCGGCAACGGCCTCCAGCGCGGTATCCAGATCCGCGACCCGCAAGCCGGCAACGGCGTCGTTTGCGTTTTGCCACTGGGCTTGGGGTAGGCGGCGACTTGCGTCTTCATAGCCAATCCACGGCAGCTCTTCTGCCCCACCGGCTGGCTTATATGCTGCAAATCGCATGGGTCCCAACCGCCTGGTCAGCACATGCGATCCACCCGTTTCTGGTTTTGCCAACCGGATCGCCAAATCCGCTTCGCGTTTGGTCAAATCCAGGTTCCGCGCTTCCGGGATAAGATCCACGGTCAGGCCCGGATGCTGCTCCAGCAATGGTCTAAGCTGAGGGACCAGAAAGCGATTGATCAGCACCGGCACTGCGGTCACTCGGACGTCAGCGATCAGGGCTGTCGCCTCGACAGCGCCCGAGATTGCGCGGACCTCCGCATCAATCCGCGCCGCATGGGCCAGGACGACCGTTCCCAAAGCTGTTGCGACGGCCCGCCCGCGCGCGCCCTTTAGAAAAAGCGCCGAGCCCAGTGCCGCCTCCAACGCCGCGATCCGCCGTGCCACTGTGGTTTCATCGACCCTCAGAACCCGCGCGGCGGCAGTCCGAGACCCCGCTCGGCTCAAAGCCAAGGCAAAGCGCAAGTCTTGCCAGATTAAATCCTGCATAAATGCAGTTTGAAGGGGGAATACTTTCCATTCAAGCGGCATTAATCTCAGGTTATTCTTTCCCCAGAGAAACTATGGGAGGATCGTCAATGCCCTACATTATCCTGTTCACGGACAATCCGGATGCAGATCCGCAGATCCGCACCCGCTTGATGCCCGATCACTTGGCGTTCCTAGAAGCGCACAGCGCTGAGATCGGTGCGGCGGGGCCACTTTCTTCCCCAAGCGGAGATCCGGCGGGCGGGCTTTGGATCGTCGATGCATCCACAGAGGACCGCGTTCGTGCCCTGATCCGGGCGGATCCGTTCTGGCCAACGGGCCTACGCGCGGGCTATGAAATCTTGAACTGGCGGCAAGTCTTTGCCGAGGGCAAGCGGCTCGTCTAAGATCTCCCGGCTGCAACGCTTGACGCGGGCTGTCCAAACCCTTAGAGGACAGCCTTCGTTTTCGCCGCGCTGACTCGGGGAATGCCCTGTCGCGCCTGAAACCTAAAGGATAAAACCATGTCCCGTCGTTGTGAGTTGAGCGGCAAGGGCGTGCAGACCGGCAACCGCGTCAGCCACGCCAACAACAAGACCCGGCACCGCTGGCTGCCGAACCTGCAAGCTGTGACGCTGATGAGCGAAACGCTCGGTCGGAGCTTCAAGTTCAAAATCGCAGCCTCGACCCTGCGCACTGTCGACCGCCGCGGCGGTCTTGACGCCTACCTCGCCAAAGCGCGGGACGAGGAACTCTCGCCAGGCGCGCTGAAGGTGAAAAAAGAGGTGATGGCGGCGCAATCCGCCTGATTGCCCGCTCATTCTCGGACAAAGCCGCCCCGATCCGGGCGGCTTTTCGCGTTTCTGGCGCGCCGGTTGAATTTCAAAGTATCACGCTGCTCTGCCCCGCATTGATCCCACAACTCGCCATTGCGTCCCGTTCGGAGAACGCGAGCCCCTGAGACTAAGCAGACCTTGCGCGTTCTTGCAGCTGAGCCTTTAGTCCGCTCGGATAAAGCTCCACTTCTCCGCAGTCCAACCGCGCTATGTCGTACCAACGGGCAACGCACTTTTCTCCATTGCCCTCATAGTACGCGATCATACTGCTTTCTTGATACGCGTGAGGGGGGAGCGCGACGTCAGAGACGAATGCGATTTCGTGGCCGACCTCACCGTGATGAGAATAGATATTCTCTAGAATCAGAGGTGCTCCAAAAAGCTCAACCGAGACGTCGAGTTCCTCTTGAAATTCCCTAACAAGCGCATCCCGCCAATTTTCCCCAAACTCCACCTGTCCACCGAGAGGTCTGACACCCTTAACCGTTCCGTCATCGCGATAAATCTCTGTCGCGAGCAATAGGCCGTCACGCCAAACCAGGCCTAGGGCTTTGACTTGTATGTGCTGCTCGGGACGCCAGATGTTCATCTTGATGATCGTACAACCCCATGTCGCATTGTCCAGGAAACTTGGCAGCGCTCTCGTCATCAGATCGACACGACGGTCGAGGTGCATCCCAATGAATCCGATGCATAATTCCCCGGCAGTAAAGACCGGACGAGATGAAAATGACCGTGTCTTTTACCGCTGATGCCAGCGCACTACAGGGCAGTTGTGCGCCGTTTTTTAAAGGAGCGTGGCGACCCAATCGGGCACGACCTCTGTCGCCGGACCTATGACGCGCTGGTCGAACTGGCCGGCGACGTCAGAAGGCTCCAGATTGATCTCCAATGTCGCGATCCCAGCGACCCGCGCCTCGGTGACAAATCCAGCTGCCGGGTAGACGGCGCCAGACGTGCCGATGGCGACAAACAGCGTTGCCGTGGCGATCAGGTCGACAATCCGGTCCATTTGATAGGGCATCTCGCCGAACCAAACCACATCGGGCCGCACGGCGCCTATCGTGCTGCAAGATGGGCATAGATCCGCACTGCTCATGTCGCCAGGCCAGTCCCATTGGTGCCCGCAGGAGGCGCAGAGCGCGCGCATCAACTCGCCATGCATATGGATCACCTCCGGGCTGCCACCCCGCTCGTGCAGGTCATCGATGTTTTGGGTGATCAGTGTGACTTTGCCATCGAACTCTCGCGCCAGTCGGGCCAGCGCAAAATGCGCTGCATTCGGTTTCGCCTCTCGGCAGTTCGCGCGCCGTGCGTTGTAGAAGTCCAACACGAGATCTGGGTTGCGATGATAGCCCTGTGGGGTCGCCACATCCTCAAGATCGTATTTGGTCCAGAGGCCATCCGCGTCGCGAAAGGTGCCGAGCCCGCTCTCCGCACTGACGCCTGCTCCGGTCAGAATGACGATATGCTCCATCCACCTCCCCTATAAAACCGTGACGATCGCTACTGCCGCAGCCGAATAGCCCGTGATACCTTACCCTCACTTGCATCTCAGAATGGAGGCTGACATGCCTGACCAGAAAGACAAGACGCCGACGAAGCTTTCCGATGAGATCCTCGATGCGGCGGCAGGAGGAGCCGTCTCGACCCCGCCGACGCGCGGCTTTTTTGCTCTGCCCGAAGTCGAAGACGAGGTCCTTGTCGGTTTTGCAAGCGCAGACCTAACACGCCCGGTTATCCTGGGGGCTGTACCGAATCCCAACACCAAACCACCGGAGTGACCAGATGGCGAAGCAAAAGGACACTGAGAGCGTCTCGGACCAGGATCTGGATGACGCAACGGGTGGGGCTCAGCAAGGCCGCATGCTCACCGACGCTGATTTCAACACAGCCGTTGATCTTTCGGCTGAGCGCAACACTGAAACCAAGAGCCGGTCCGGCGTGATTGCCCGCAAGGTCGGTATGACAAGGCTGTTCCATGGCGGCTAAGACACGAATCCTCTGCGTTTGCCTGGGCAACATCTGCCGCTCCCCCATGGCGGAGGGAGCGATCCGCAAGCTTGGCGCCGAAGCGGGCCTTACCCTCGATGTCGACAGTGCTGGCACCGGCGCCTACCACATCGGCAACCCGCCGGATCCGCGCGGGCTCGCCGCCGCTTCCGCCAGGGGCTATGACAACTCCGCCCAGCGCGCCCGCCAGGTTCGTATCGAGGACTTCGACGCCTTTGACCTCATCGTCGCCATGGATCGCTCGAACAAGCGTAATCTCGAAGCCATGCGCCCAGACGGCGCTCGCGCTGAAATCCGCCTCTTTGATCCAGAAGGCCGCGAGATCCCCGATCCCTATTATGGCGGCCCAGCTGACTATGAGCATGCCCTCAACATGGTCGAACACGCCAGCCAGTCCCTCGTCAGGGAGCTGAAGCGATAAGGCAGTAAGTTTTCTCACAGGAAGGGGCGGGCGTCTGTGCTAGACTAAGTTGTATCAGCTGGGCCACTCGCGTCTGGCGTTAAGACCAACAGGAGAAGACCATGAGTGACCCAAAGAATACGGACGACAAGGATATCGTTGCCAAAGCCGATGACGAGCCTCAGGTGCTCCAAGATGAGCAGCTCGAAGACGCGGATGGCGGTTTCAGCTTCTCGTTCAACACACAGCCTGTGAAGACCTTCAACACCAAAATGGCGACCGTGACCGGCAACTTGAACACGGCCGATAGCGTCAAGGTGAATGACCAACTCAGTCAGGACGACGTCAATATGCTGCGGACACGCCCTGGCCGGTTTCCCGGCGGCTTTTAAGCCTACTAGAAGATCGAGGGAGAACCGCATCAGTGTTGGTTCTCCGCACCGCAGATCCAGTAAGCGTTTCAGAGGAGGGTTTTCGTGACCGAAGACTCGAAAAAGGACAGCCCCGTTGAGATCCAAGACGATGATCTCGATGCCGCTGCAGGCGGGTTTGGCTCTTTCAAGATGAAGATGCCATCAGCAACCAAGATGAGCGGCTTCGAGAGCCCTCATGCCGCAAAGATCGACGCCATGTCGAACACTTCGAAGGGGCTCAAATCGATGGGTGTTCCAGACAAGGAACAAGCGCCATTACCCACGAAGCACAAGAAAGGCTTCTAGCCGAGCCGGCAGGGTCTAGGACGCAGCCCTCTCCTTCTCGAGGATGGGAGCCCTTTGCCAAATAGCCAATAAGCCGGCTCAGCTTCAGCTTTCCCCTAGTAACACTCTGCGACCCGGTCTCGGTCCGACCGAACAGCGGCTCCAAATTCAGTGAGCAGATCGACATAGGTGGTCTCTTTCCGGAGTTCCGAGGCAAACTCCCGCAAGGCGGCAGTGTCCTGATGCTCGGTGAGTTCAGTTTTCAACGCCTCGACACGGTCATGCATCGAGGCGTGCTCTGCGCTCGCCTCGCGCCATGCTTTCGTGTCCTCGTCGCTCCATGCGAATGCCCAGAACGCATCGGGGTCGGACAGCCGTGACGGATCTTCCTGCCAGATCCAAACAATCCGAGAGTAGCGCATCTCAAATCCCATTTTGGCCGTCGCGGCATTCAGCGCCGCGACCTCAGCCAGCTCCGGGCGCATTTCGCTTATCAAACTTGCAAAGTCGCCCTGAAATGTGAGCTTGTGGGCGAGTTCGGTTTTCAGTGCGGGTTCCAAACAGGCCCATTTGGGGGCCGAATACGCAGGATCAAAGGGTGCGGCAAGGCCGATAACAACGCCAAGAAACGCCGATGCTGTCTTGGTTTTCATCGAGCTCATCGCCTCGTAATGACCCTAAGCTCGCTGATCCTAGCAGATTATCAATGCGACTGTGAACGGTTGCGGCCATATTGGCCGATGCCGATGCAAACGATCCCTCGGCTGCGCCGGTCGGAGCGCGTTCAATCGCCCGCTTGACGGGGTTGTGGCTGCTCTACATAACCGCCTCATGACAGAGCTTGCACAGATCCGTAACTTCTCCATCGTTGCCCATATCGATCATGGGAAATCAACGCTCGCCGACCGGCTGATCCAGTCGACCGGCACCGTCGCCGATCGAGATATGAAGGCGCAGCTGCTGGATAGTATGGATATCGAGCGTGAGCGTGGGATCACGATCAAAGCGAACACTGTGCGCATTGCCTATAAAGCTGAGGACGGGCAGGATTACATCCTCAACCTGATCGACACGCCGGGCCATGTGGACTTCGCTTACGAGG
>JBCDAQ010000126.1:0-11627 GCA_039185285.1 Pseudomonadota bacterium | reverse complement strand
CTGATCTCGCAGAATATCGACGCTGAGAAAGGCCAGCCTACGAAAGAGGGTGTTCCGCTGATGGTGGAATCCTCACAGCTTGCCGACGCGATCCAGATCCTGAACGAGAACGGCTATCCGCGTGACACGTTCAACGACCTGGGTACGATCTTTCAACAGCAGGGTCTTATCTCCTCGCCACTGGAGGAACGGGTTCGGTTTATCTATGGTCTGTCGCAGTCGATCTCGGAGACGTTGTCCCAGATCGACGGTGTGATTACCGCGCGCGTACATGTGATTGTGCCGGAGAAGCATCCTCTCGACGAAAAACCTCAGAGCTCAACCGCATCTGTTTTCCTGAAGACCCGTCCGGGAGTGAACCTGGAAGATAAGATCCCCGAGATCAAACTCTTGGTGCAGAACAGTGTTGAAGGGCTCGCCTATGACGATGTTGTTGTAGCTCTTTTCGAGACGGTGCCCGCACGGCGTTTAGCATCGGACACGCCTACCATGGATGAGTTGATGGGCGTGAAGTACACAAGCGACTCATCTCAATCGCTGATGATGATCGGCGGTGGTATCGGTGTGATCGTCTTGCTCTTGTTGGTTGGCAACGTTGCTCTCTTCATGATGCTGAGAAAAGCTAAGAAGAGCACTGCCCTGGTGGCCGATGGCTGAGGAGCCTAAGAAGAAGCGCTCTTTCTCAATGAAGGAGCAACGACTCCTCTTCAACTTCGCACCCGTCACTTATGTTCACGACAGCTGGTTCGAGAGCCTCCCCCAAGGCCAGGTCTGCAGACACCTTGCGACCAAATCCTCGGGCCGAAGCAGTGTTTCCCAACATCTTTTGGAGAACCGAGGGATCTCGAAAAAGTTCTTTTATGACTTTAAAGAACCTCGCTCCCGCCTCGCGCTTCTTGAGACCAAATATCTAGAAGACCTGTTTCTCTATGTCGGGGCACTTTTGCGGAATGCCGAATTTCGAAACGAGCTAGACGGCAAGCGGATCCTCACGCTGAGAAAGTTTCTGGGCCCATCCGTTCTAGAGTACGCGACTAAGCGCGCGCCCTTCGCCGGCCCAGTGCCCGACTTTCATTACGAGCCCGACATTGACGGCAACCCGAGACTACGCTTAATCCAGATTGGCGCGGTTTACTCGATCTCTCCACGGGCGAGTTCGGACCCGGCATATCTGCAGCGGCTTGCTCTGAAACTTCCTCAACGGATCTCAACGAGCCTACTGACTGACTTGCCGCATTCCGCAGGCGAACCGGAGGACACTTCATTGCCTAAGATAACGCGCCGGATCGTGAGGGAGATGTTGCCCAAATGGCTACCTTTGTTCGCCTAAGAGCTGACCGTCCGACAATCGAACCCGGTCAACGGGTCCTTTCGCAGGATGATTATGCCACCCGTCTGACCGCCGAGGATCTGCTCGACGACGCGCGTCTGGAAGGGGATCGGATCATCGAGGAGGCGCGTCAAACCTTCGAAGCGGAGAAGAAGCGCGGTTACGAAGAAGGCATGTCTACCGCTAATGCAGAGATCGCCGAGCAGATGATGACGATCGTGACACGCTCTGTCGACTATCTTGCAACCGCCGAGGGTGAGGTCGCAAAGACAGTGATGCTTTGCCTGCGGAAAATTCTAGGGGAAACACCTGAGGAGGACCTGGTCATCGCCGCAGCTCGCAATGCGCTCTCGATCGTTCGAAACGAGGCTCGCGTTGCGGTGGTTGTGCGGCCCGATGTACAGGACGAGGTTAAGGATCGTATCGGAGAAATCCTGAAGGGCCACGGTGATGTTGGCTTCATCGAGATCGTAACAGACTCGGGCCTTCCCAAAGGCGGCTGTCGTCTAGAGACCGAAGTTGGCGTCGTTGACGCCAGCATTGATGTTCAAATTGACGCGATCGAGAACGCGATGAAATCGCGGGTTCGGGATACCTAAAGCCCTTTACGTCTCGTTCTCTGGGTTTTGCTCGTTCTCCAGTTCGATCACGGCTTTCAGAACCTCTGCAACCTCTTCCATCAAGTCGACGGGAATGTAGGTATTGACCTTGCCGGCCTCAAACAGGCCATGCGCGAGCGGCACATTCTGCATGATTGGAATGCCCTCTTCCTCGGCGATCTGCACGATCCGTTTTGCGCGGATGTTCTGGCCCATCGCCCTAATGATCGGCAGAGGGGTTTCACCCTGCCGATAATCGATCGCGATGGCTAGATGGATTGGGTTCGTCACAACAACCTTCGACTTTCTAACACCTGCATCCTCGTTTGACTGGATAAGCTCCTGAGCAAACTGTTTCCGCTTCCCCTTGATGTGGGGATCACCTTCGCTTTCTTTAAACTCCTTCTTGATCTCCTCTTTGGACATTTTTTGGTCTTTCATGAATTTCCACTTCTCGAAGACGTAGTCTGCAGCAGCAACGATGCAGAAAGCCGCGATTGTGTAGACCATGACATCGAGGAAAACCTTGGCCAGAACGGGTGGAATGCATCCAATCCCACAGGCCGGAATCTTGACCAGTTCGGGCAAGGCCCCACTGATCACCAACCACATGAGGAGAGAGAGAAATCCAATTTTGAACACAGACTTGAGGAACTCAAAAAGGTTCTTCATCGCGAAGATCTTTTTGAAACCAGACATCGGACTGAGATTGCTGAGTTTCGGCTTCAAGCTCTCTGCCGAGAAGAGCAAACCGACCTGCGCCAAATTCGCCACGACACCGACCGCAGCCACCACGATTACAACCGGTCCGAAGATCGCGACGGAGGCGTTAATAATCGTATCAAGCAGGGCATCAGCAGAGGTGAAAAACTCACCTTCATAGAACTGCACTGGGGCCAGGATCATGTCCCTGATCTGGGATACGAAGCTCGGCATCAGCGTATAGAGCATGACGAACACGACCGTAAGCAGGGCCGCAGAGGCGATCTCCTTACTCTTGGCTACTTGGCCTTTCTTGCGCGCATCGCGCAGCTTTTTCGGGGTAGGCGGCTCTGTCTTATCATTCATTGCAGCAACCCGCGCATGATTGAGAAGTGAGCAGCAATATCTGCGAAAGCATCCTCCCACACAATCTGCAAAAGGTTGATGTAGAGGATTAACATCAATATCCCGACCGCGCTCTTCACCGGCATCGCAAGGAAGAACACATTGAGTTGCGGGGCAAATCGACTGATTAAGCCAAGCCCAAATTCCGATAGGAACATCGCGATCATTGCGGGGGCTGCAATCAAGATACCCAGCGCCATGATGCGGTCGATCACACTGAGGAAGTAGCGTGTGCCCTCCATGTTCAGAACCGGGTAGAACTCAAAGACGGGAAAGAACCGATAGCTCTCATAGATCGCCAGAATCAGGATGAAGAACCCACCCCCAACCATGAAGACGACATTCAAGACTTGCGACAAGAAGATGCCCAAAGGTGAGGTCTGCGAACCCGTGAGCGGGTTTACCGAGCTCGCCATCGTCGAGCCGCGCTGATTGTCGATGAAGAAACCAGCAGTTTCAATCGCGTAGAAGATCATCGCAGCGCCAAAACCCAACAAGATCCCGATGATCACCTCCTTAATCGCTAGAACGACGAGAGTAAGCGTGGAGAACTCCAAGATGATGCCATCCGGGGCGATGATCGGATATGCGGGGAGGGTCATCACGGCCGCCAGGCCGGTCCGTATCCCCCCTGGTAGAACCGATGGCCCGAAGATCGGGATCATGGTGAAGCAGGCGAACATCCGGCCAAAGCCGAAGGTGAAAACCGCCAATGCGTTGACCAGATCCTCGACGTCCATCGGGCGTTACATCTGCCCGATAGCGGTGAAGATGTTGACCGAGAAGTGATAGAGTTCCTGACCCAGCCAACGGGCGGTCGCAAAGATCACAACAACCACAACGAAGAGCTTAATTGCAAAAGAGAGCGTCTGCTCTTGCACCTGGGTCAACGCTTGTAACAACGCGACCAGCGTACCCACGCCGGCCGCCGCTATGATGGGCGGCATCGAGAGATAGAGAACCAAGAGCAGACAGTGAGCAGCCAGTTCCAGGATTGTTGGGACTTCCATAGCCAGCTCCTACTGATACGTCAGAACCAGCCCGTGGATCAGCTCCTGCCAGCCGTCAATCATAACGAAAAGCAAGAGTTTGAACGGCAACGAGATGGTCATCGGTGAGACCATCATCATGCCCATCGCAAGCAGAATGTTTGAGATGATCAGGTCAATTGCAATAAAAGGGAGATAGATCAGAAACCCGATCTGGAAGGCATCAGTCAGCTCGCTGACCGTAAAAGCCGGGATCAGGATCAGCAAGTTATCGGGGCTGATGCTATCACGCATCTCCGCCGGCCAGAGCTGCCCAGCAGCCGACATGAAAAACGCGATTTCAGTCTGCTCTGCATGCTGCTGGAGGAAGTTCCTGAATGGCTCGGCGGCCACGCCTAAACCATCGATGATATCGCCAATCTCAGCGTTATTCATGTCCAACGTCTCGACCGCTTGAAACCCAGCGACCGCCACCGGCGCCATGATGTAGAGGGTCAAGATCGTCGCCATGCCGTAAAGCACCATGTTCGGCGGCACCTGCTGAACACCCAAGGCATTCCTAATCAGCGAAAAGACGACCGCCAACTTCACAAACGACGTGGCCATAAGCATCAAGAAGGGAAGAACCCCAACGAATGCGACAAGAAAGAGAAGTAAAAAAGGATCTGGTAGATCAGACATCTGTGCGCCTATTTACACGGGAAAGTCTTACCCCCGTGGTGCCATCAATACTCACGATCTCACCTTCGCCGATCCGTTGACCTGCCGCGAAGATACTGACCGTGCCGTCAGCAGGAGTGTCGAAAACGAGCGTGCTCCCAATGCCCGTTTCTCTGAGCTCCCGAATTGTCATGTTTGTGCTGCAAAGAACAAAATCCACGCGGACCTCGAGTTCCTCGAGGTCGACCTCTTCCGCGTCAGCCAAAGTCGACATCGGCTCGGCATCTGGATCTGCTGGTGTCTCTGAGGGGCCTTCGACCTGTTCTTCGGCATTCTCTTCAGCGCTTGCCATCACTCGCTCTCCTAGATGGTTCAGAGTAAGGGCTGAACCGTCCCAGTTTCCCCACCCCAGAAGGCCAAGACGTCGCCCGCCGCGCAAACTGACTTCCTGCTTCTCTGGATCGCCGTCAATTACGATGACCGCACCTGGCGATAGCGAATAAAGATCTTCCTGCGTCAGGTTCTGGCTTGCGAGACACGCGAAAAGCTCGATCGGAACAGCGGGCAGGAGCGGCACGACCGGTTCGGCCGGTTTTTCGTTCAGTTTTCCAAGCAGTAATTCTTCGAGAGGAGGGGGTAGATGGAGTTGGGCGGGAACCTGAACCTCGTCACCTACTTCCTTCGCCAGCGCGACAACCCGCGCATTCTGATCAATGTGCTCAACGACGGCTTTAACTGACGCTGAGTCTCCGACGAGTTCAGCAAGGCTCGCCAACACGGGTGTTAAAAGCACCTGAGACAGGGCAACATCCAATGGCGCCGGAACATCGTTGATTGAAACGATGGCCATGTCTTGAGGGAACAAATCATCAAGCCATTCCCGCGTAACCGAAAGGCCAAAGTCCTGATCGCCAATTTTGCAATGAAAGCGAACATCAGGCGTCGTGAGAGAAACTTCCGTCGTTAAAAAGTATGTTCCCGAGGCATTGCCTTGCTTGACTTCAATCGCGGCGGCGCGGCTGAGAAGCTGGTTCTCAACCCGGACCTGCTCTTGGGTCGCAGTTGCAAGGCTCAGGCGTTCAACTGACATTAGTCTAGCGCGTCCTCGTCCTCGTCACCATACTCGCGGCGGTTTCGGGAGCGTCCCTGCTGATCCTCATCATCCCCGCCTTGTTGACGTTCTTGCACGTCAACTTGGACATTCACAGGGTCATTCGTACGCCTTTGCATATGTTGTTGCAATTGCGGTGCAATTTGATCGATCCGCTGTGCCGCTTCAAAAGTCTTTGCCTCAAAGCGGATCGTGAGGCCGTTCGCGTCGCGCCGTAACGTTAGCTCGGCGCCGTCGAGCACATTGGACTTGAGCTGAATTCGAACCTCTTGTTTCGTATCATCAGGGCGCGAAACGAGGATCTGATCCGCGATCTTCTGAACATTCTGTGCGACCTCAGTCCGAGACATCGTCGATGCCTGAGCGGTTTGAGTATTGGCCGCTGCCGCCTCAGACTGTGCAGCCATACCACCAAGCGCTCTGTCGGCGGCGAGAGGTGCCGCGGCCGCAATGTTTGCAGCCTCCTCAGGTTTAGGTGCTCCCGCGGGAGTTGGATTGGCGGGAGGCGGAGAAACTTTGCCATCGGGTGCATTGGCACCTGGTACCGGTTGCGCCGCACTTGCCTGGGCAGGTTGCGTGGCGCCTTTGTTGGCCTCTGTTGGAGCTGAGCTATTCGACGGGCCGGTAGCAGAGGGGTTGTTAGGGGCAACGCCGCCCGCTGTTGGCGCATTTGGGGCTGCGCCAGAGCCACCGGCGGTATTGCCCGCCGAACCAGACTGCCCTTGCGTCGGTGTTTGAGAACCTGCGCCACTACCCCCATCAGGTGATCCACCTTTGACCGAGGCTGGGCCTTCCGACCCTGGCATCTGCCCAGCAGCTCCTTGAGGTGTTACGGGCTGTTGCGTAGCAGGACCACCAGTTGTCTGAGCCTGCGAGGAGGTCGATGGTTGACCAGTCCCAACAGTGGGGCCTTCACCCTTTGGCTCCGCTTGCCCAGGGGCGACAGTTGGACCTACCGCGGCTGACGATCCCGCCGCCGGAGGTTGCGCAGTCCCGCCAGCGGCGGGTGCCGACTGCGGTCCGCCTGTCGCAGTGCCTGAGACTGGCGGCTGGCCATCACCTTTGGGAGCAGCTTGTCCAAGGCCAGGCGCTTGACCCGTAGCCCCCGGCTGAGTTGCGGATTGCAGTTGCGAGCCGCCAGCTGAGTTTCCAGGCTGCGCAGCCCCACCAGCGGCTGGTGCCGACTGCGGTCCGCCTGTCGCAGCGCCTGTGACTGGCGGCTGGCCGTCACCTTTGGGAGCAGCTTGTCCAAGGCCAGGCGCTTGACCCGTAGCTCCCGGCTGGATTGCGGATTGTGCCTGCGGGCCGCCAGCCGAGTTTGCCGGCTGCGTCGATCCCGGCCCAGAACCTGCGGCAGGCGAGGAGCCCTCATTCTTGGAGGTGGGCTGACTCGCGGTTCGATTCATCGGTTCGGCCAGATTATCAACATCAGCGTTGGAGGTCGCAGGAGCGGAATTCGCCGTCCCCGTCGAAGCTGTTCCCGAAGCGCCAGTATTCTGGCCCGTCGCTACGTTACCTTGGCCGGAAGCGCCTGCCCCTCCAGTTTGACCGGACTGACCCATGCGATACGGTCTCGGTAGCTGACCCGCAGAGTCGCCCTCATCGTTAGTACCTGAGCCCTCGCCCTGTTGTCCGGCGCTTCTCTCGCCCTTACCGCTTGTATCTGCGCCCTTCTTCATCAGCTTCGCAAAGGCTTCGGAAGCGTCCTTATCCCCATTGCCCGTGGTGGGCTTGTCTATGTCGTGCGACTCGCTCGTCGGTCCGACATTGGGACTGCCCGGGCTCCCATCAATCATTCCATTGCTCATCCTTGGGCACTCCTCATGCGGCCGGAGAAGATCGCCTCCGAGATCTCCTCAACCTCGGCCTCTTCTGCTTCAGCGGCTTCTTTCAGCCGCTCCTCACGTTGAATCTCAACAAATTCCTCAAACTTCTCCACCGCGCGTTGAGCTTCTACATGAGCCTCCTCGGCCTTCACCACCGCGGCCTCTGCATCCGTCACGGCTTTTTTCTTTTCATCAATCACAGCCTCAAGTTCGGCTTCCTTCTCTCGAAGTTTGGTGATTTTGAACTTCATCTCATCGATCGCCTCGACTTTGACGCTATGGCCTTTGATCTCGTCGAAAAGGCGAACTTCTTCCTTCAAGCGGAACGCGCGATAATCCACGACAGCTTGCTCAGCATCTTTGACGGCTTGTTGACACGCCACGACGAAATCCTGGGCTTTCCCAACCTCTGCAGCGGCGGTTTTTTCCCTAAGCCCTTTGATTTCCAGCAGTTCTTCAAACATGATTCGTGTCCGTTATCCACCAGCTCGCGCGTTAAATCGCTTTGAGCTTCTGCAGCGCAGTGTCGAAATTATCGCGTTCATCGAGCCCTTGTTGTAGGTAGGCTCGGATCTCCGGCATCTTAGCGATTGCCTCATCGGCAACCTTGTCCGCGCCCTGCTTGTACTCCCCAATCTTCAACAGCAATTCTACCTCATAGAACTTGGCCATGAGCTGGCGTAGGCGGGTTGCGGCTTTCTTGTGGTCGTCACCAACAATGTTGTTCATGACCCGACTGACGCTCGCGAGCACATCGATCGCTGGGTAGTGACCTTCGGCCGCCAACTTACGTGACAGGATTATGTGACCATCCAGGATACCGCGCGTCTCGTCCGCGACGGGTTCTGTCATGTCATCACCTTCGACGAGCACCGTGTATAGCGCGGTGATGAAACCTTTATCGTTCTGCCCCACCCGCTCCATCAGGCGTGGCAGGTTAGCAAAGACTGACGGTGGGAAACCCCGCCGCGTTGGAGGCTCGCCCGCGGCTAGACCAATCTCACGCTGTGCACGGGCAAAACGCGTGACAGAGTCCATAAGGAGCAGAACTCTTTTGCCTTGATCCCGGAAGTACTCGGCGATTGAGGTTGCAACGTAGCAAGCCTTCGCCCGTTCCATCGATGGGCGATCCGAGGTAGCGATAACCAAGACCGCTTTCTTTGCTCCTTCCTCACCGAGGTCATGCTCAAGGAACTCGCGGACCTCACGGCCCCGCTCACCGACCAGACAAAGCACCGTGACATCAACATCGGCCCCGCGAACGAGACAGGATAGCAGCGTAGACTTGCCCCCGCCCGCAGCCGCGAAAATGCCCATCCTCTGGCCTTCGCCCACTGTGAGGATGCCGTCGAGAACCCGAAGCCCCATTGGCATCGGTTTGGCAATCAACTGCCGCTTCATAGGATCGGGGCTGTCGCGATAGACTGAATAATAATCTTCGATCTCAAGTGGACCTTTCTTGTCGGCATCGAGAGGGTCACCCATCCCATCAAGCACTCGTCCAACAAGCTTTGGTCCCACACCGACCATATGCGGCTTTCCGGTCGGAATAACCTCCGTGTGCGAGGACACGCCATGCATCTCACCCATCGGCGTCAATAGGGCAACACGGCCTCGGAAACCCACAACTTCGGCTTTCACCGTGAATCCGGGTGCAGGACCGCGCAGAACGCATAACTCGCCCACCTGGGCACCCGGTACGGACGCCTCAATGATCGTTCCCGTGACCTTCGTAACCCGGCCTCGAACTCTCAGAATCGTCGTGTCCTGTATCGCCGACTGAAGTTGGCCGGTGATAAAGTTCAAGTTCGAGCTTGCATCAGGCATTTCAGATCATCCGTCAGCTACCGATTGCATCCAAGGCCGCGTCCACGTCATCGTAACAATTCAGGAGTTTGTCGAAACCCGTTAGGCGCACGACATCCATCACGTCCGAGTTGAGTGCCGCAAGGGCCATCCGGCGTTGTTTCGCCGTCAGCGTTTTCAACCCAATCAACAGAACGCGTAATCCAGCCGAGCTGATATACTCGACCGAGGTGAAGTCCAAAACAACCGAACCGGACCCGTTCGCTGCGAGCGCGAGAACGGCGGTTTCCAAGTCCTTGGACGTGGTCGCATCGATCCGTCCTTCGATTGCGACGATATCGGACGTGCCGATGCTGCTCTGCGTAAGATTCATTTGTGCTCCCTGTGTGCCCTAGCTTCGACCAGGAACTCATGATCGATCTTAGCGCTTTGTGTTGCAGAGCGAAATCCCGCAACTGGACGAAATTCGGATCTCTACACTACCCCGTTCTTCTGATGGCACAACATCGTGTCAATGCGAAGAAAACCGTGCAAACGGACCGAAAATCGTCATGAATTTGATTTCGCGTCGCATATAGTGACGTTCAAGACTCGATGAAAATACGCGGCTGTTGATCAAATGGACAATATTGGAGCTAAATCTGCTGGCATGACGGACGTTCAACAGAACGCTCCGGCGAACAATGCTGGCGCCCAAAAGACCGGGAACTTCCAGAACGCTCAGGTAAAAATGGTCGACATGAACTCGCTCATCCAGAACGCGGCGGAGGAGCTCACCTCGCTAAAGTCTGAGGATGCGGAGAAAGAAGCATCCGAGCGTGATGTCGAAGAGGGGCGCAAGGCCGAGAGCCTTGAAAGGGTGCTTCAGGTCTCGGAAGTCGACGACATCCTCCGGACGCTAGGCGATTTAGATAAACGCGATTTATTTCGCAGTTTGAAAGCGCTGATCCAACAACAGCACGAAAACCCAGATCAGTTCCTCAAAGACGCAAAAGAAGAGTTCGAACAGCCGGCGCACCAGTATGCATTGTTGAAGTCGTTGGTTGCGGCGCTCAAAGCCCGCGGTGCGCCGCCCGAGCAGATCAAGGCCGCAGAGCAAGCCGTAGCAGATCTGATGAAGGAGAGCGGCAAAGAGATCACTGCCGCGCTGAACATCGGGGAAGAGGCGAACAACTTTAAGTCAGACCTTGGCGATGTTTCGGACCTGCGAAACACATATACGACCAATGTCCATGACTATCAGTCGATCAGCAGCGTGCTGAATGATCTGGTACAAAGATTTGGCGAAGAGAAGCTTGAAAACTCGATCAATTTTATGCTGAAGGCACTCGCAAGCGATCTCGATTCTGGTGGCTCGTCTATCAACGAGACCCAACTTCAGCTCATCATGAACGACATGAACCGGCTGAAAACCATGGCAACCATGCTCGGCAATTGCGGCTTTCTGGTCAAAAATGTTGAACGCATGCTTGAGGCGGAAAGCGCATGAGTGATTTCAGTGCCGTAACCCTGCTCAAGGAGCTCGCACCGCTCAAGGACGCGCCGAGAGTTCAAAAGGGGCAAATTCTGTCAATCGTCGAAAAGACGAAACTGATGGAGATCGAACACCAGATCCGTTTCTTGAACGATTTGGATACCGTAGTGCGTCTGATCCCGGTCGAAAGCTTTGAAAAACCAGAGAACCGGCAGAAGCTGATTGACGCGGTCGACGACGCAAAGAAAGAGAAGATTACGCTCGAGGAAGAACTCGAGGAGGAATATGAAGACGATGATGATGACGAATTTGAGATCGACTAGGGTGGCCGCGAATGAGCATGCTTGACACAGCGATGTCAGAGTTCGGAGTCGTCGTCGGCTTTCAGCCAGATGATTTCGCGGGTCGAGATCACGTCGCCTTTGAAATAGAAGGCATCGGAGAGCTGCATGTCGAAAAGACGGATGAATACCTGATTGTCTGTCTTTCTCGACCGCTCGAAGTTGGGGTGGATAAACTCAGCATCTATCGACAAGCTTTGCGATCCGTACACTTCGAAAACTCCCCGCCCGCATCTATCCAAGTTGCGTTATCGGGGGAGAGTTTGATCTTTCTCGCGCGCTACGCGGGCGAAGACTGCGATCGCCAAACGCTTGAGGCATCAATCGAAATTCTTGCTGAAATGCACGATAACATTGCATCTTAGCGCATAAGCTGAGGTCTGG
>JBCDAQ010000125.1:0-11654 GCA_039185285.1 Pseudomonadota bacterium | reverse complement strand
GGAGTTCGTGAATAATGCAACGACGTCTCCACCATGAACAGCCAGAGAGCTTTGCTTTCACACCCGCCAATCTAGACTGGGCACAAGTGCAGATCGGAAAGTATCCGGAAGGGCGGCAGGCTTCGGCTGTGATTCCGCTTTTGTGGCGGGCGCAGGAGCAGGAAGGGTGGGTCACCCGGCCCGCGATCGAAGAGGTCGCCAAGATGCTGGATATGGCCTCGATCCGTGTGCTGGAAGTTGCGACTTTCTACTTCATGTTTCAGCTCCAACCCGTTGGCTCTGTCGCGCATATTCAGATTTGCGGAACGACATCCTGCATGCTTTGTGGTGCCGAGGACCTGGTTTCGGTATGCAAGGAGAAGATTGCGGAGAACCCTCATCAACTCTCATCCGACGGGAAGTTTAGCTGGGAAGAGGTGGAATGCCTTGGCGCCTGCGCGAACGCGCCGATGGCACAGATCGGCAAGGATTACTACGAGGATCTAACAACCGAGAGCTTTTCGGTACTCTTGGATCAATTCGCGGCGGGAGCCGTTCCTCGACCAGGTCCTCAAAATGGCCGCTGGGCCTCCGAGCCGATTGGCGGGGTCAGCTCGCTTTTTGGAGATCTGGGAGAGTCTGCAAACGGATCTGTGCACCTCGCCACCGTCATCGGAGAGACAGTGAAGCGGATTGACGGGACGGAACCGACCGCGACGACGCTGATGCGCTCGAATGGTGGCGCCGTAGCCTCTGATTCTCCTCTTGAACCGGCGTATAGGCCGGCTCCTGAGAAAGCGGAGACAATAGATCTCGTGTCCGAATCGCCAATTGATCCAGCGCTTTCAGAAAAACCTGAGATGCTGGTGGAAGCTCGTGGCGGCGATGCGGATGATCTGAAGAAAATCAAAGGTGTTGGGCCGAAACTTGAAGCAAAGTTGCACTCTCTTGGTGTCTTCCACTACGACCAGATTGCATCTTGGACGGCGACCGAAATCGCCTGGGTGGATAATGAGTTGAGCTTCAAGGGCCGCATCGAGCGTGATGATTGGATTTCGCAGGCGAAGGCGCTGGCGAACGGAAATGAAGTCGGGAATGGTTGAGGGCAAGGATCATGTTGGACGATAAGGATCGCATCTTCACCAATCTCTATGGTCAGTTCGACCGGAGTCTGAAGGGTGCGATGGCCCGCGGGCATTGGGATGGTACAGCGGATCTGATCAAGCGCGGCCGCGATACGATCATACAAGAAATGAAGGATAGCGGTCTGCGAGGCCGTGGTGGTGCGGGCTTCCCGACGGGGCTGAAATGGTCGTTCATGCCGAAAGAGAGCGATGGACGCCCCTCCTACCTCGTGGTCAATGCAGATGAGTCTGAGCCCGGAACCTGCAAAGATCGGGAAATTATGCGCCATGATCCACACACATTGATCGAAGGATGCCTGATCGCCAGCTTCGCGATGGGTGCGCATGCCTGCTACATCTACCTCCGAGGTGAGTACATTAGAGAACGAGAATGCCTGCAGGCCGCGATTGACGAGTGCTACGACGCAGGTTTGTTGGGAAAGAACGCTGCGAAATCTGGCTGGGACTTTGATATCCACCTCCATCACGGAGCCGGCGCGTATATCTGCGGTGAAGAAACAGCGCTGATTGAGAGCCTAGAGGGCAAGAAGGGGATGCCTCGCCTCAAACCGCCATTCCCCGCAGGCGTGGGGCTCTACGGCTGCCCGACGACCGTGAACAACGTGGAGTCCATCGCCGTCGTTCCGACGATCCTACGCCGCGGCTCGTCATGGTTCGCGGGCTTTGGTCGGCCCAACAATGCGGGCACGAAAATTTTCGCGATCTCCGGCCATGTGGAGCGACCTTGTGTGGTAGAAGATGCCATGTCGATCACGTTGCGCGAACTGCTAGACCGTCACTGTGGTGGGGTGCGCGGGGGCTGGAGCAACCTGAAAGCTGTGATCCCAGGAGGCTCTTCAGTGCCACTTCTTCCAGCTCAGATTTGTGACGATGCGATCATGGATTTCGACTGGCTGCGAGAGCAGAAATCTGGCCTTGGCACTGCGGCGGTGATCGTCATGGATCAATCGACCGATGTGATCAAGGCGATCTGGCGGCTCTCGAAGTTCTACAAGCACGAAAGCTGCGGTCAATGTACGCCATGCCGTGAAGGAACGGGCTGGATGATGCGGGTTATGGACCGCCTGGTCAGCGGTGACGCTGAACCGGAAGAGATCGACATGTTGCTTGACGTTACCAAGCAGGTCGAAGGCCATACAATTTGTGCGCTCGGTGATGCGGCTGCATGGCCGATTCAAGGTCTGATCCGTCATTTCCGCAATGAAATCGAAGACAGAATAAAAGCGAAGCGAACTGGCCGACTGAGCGCGGTCGCGGCGGAGTAGGACTTTTGGGAATGAGTTTGCGGACAGTGGGAGTGATCGGGGTGCTGTTGCTGGCAGGCTGCGGCGCATCCGATGACTCCGGTTCGTTGTCCCAGCCTGAGCCCGATGCAGAACGCCATCCCGATCAACGTCTGCTAGTTCAGTACGCGGCTTCGAAGTACTTTGTGGATATTCGCTATGTCGACATCATCAATGAATCGGTAATTGCGATCCGCGATGGATCAGGGAAGGTTGAGGGGCGTCGCGAAGTGACGATCCCAGCAACAGTGGGAGTTGCCTCTAGCGAGCCCTTTGCTAGCACAGCCTATGAGCCGCTTGTTATCTCGATCGCGGAGCATCTGCGCAAGACAGAGAAGATTTGCTCTAATGGTCAGGAGATGGCCTTGCGCATCAACAAAGATGGCGAGGCCAAAGTGACATACCGTCGTACCAAAGGTGTTTGGGTTGTTTTTGCGGCCTGCCCATTGTTGGCGAGTGGATAAGGAGGCTTCGATGAGACCCGCATTTCCAGTTCTTTTCCTTGCTCTAGCTCTCTCTGCCTGCGCAGGCGGCGAAGGTGGCGAAGCGAGAGTTGAGACGTTTGAGATTTCTGGTGGGCCACAGCGCTACTTGGTCGATGTCCTAGATCGCGGCCAAGGCAGTCGAACTCTGATGGTTCGTTCTGCGGGGTTCCGGGGGCTAGATCGCGGGGAAGGAGAGCTTGCTCTGCGTGTCGCCAGCCAGGCGGCGGCACAGGTCGATTGCGGTGGTGGCAAAGGTATCGGCCTGATTCCAGAAACCGCTCAGTACCAAGATAACACGGCCAACGTTGGCCCCGGCACCAAAGGTCGGAATGTCTGGATTTTCCAAGGAAAGTGCGGGGGATGATCATCTGATGATCTCTAATCCTAAGTTGCTCAAAACGAAAGATTGCGACGGGCCAATACGCGTGGGTTCGGGGGGCGTCTTCCGGGTCGTTTCGGGTTTGAACTCCAATGGCATGACCCAATTCACGAACTTCACCTGCGCTTAGGGGGCGAGCGGAGAAAACATGGTTGAGCTCAGAAAAATCATTATCGACGGGGTCGAGCTTGAAGCGGATCCGAGCCTCACCCTGATCCAGGCGTGTGAGCAGGCCGGGATCGAGATACCGCGCTTTTGTTACCATGAGAGGCTATCGATCGCCGGCAACTGCCGGATGTGCTTGGTCGAGCCGGTCGGGGCACCAAAACCCGCTGCTGCCTGCCACATGATGGTCAGGGACATGCGCGGGGGCCCCAACGGGGAACCGCCACAACTTCGAACCAACTCGCCAATGGTAAAGAAGGCCCGCGAGGGGGTCATGGAGTTTCTCTTGATCAACCACCCTCTGGATTGCCCGATTTGCGATCAGGGGGGCGAATGCGATCTGCAAGATCAAGCGATGGCTTACGGTGTCGACTTTAGCCGCTTTCGCGAGGCGAAACGGGCTGCGGTGGATTTGGAGCTCGGCCCCTTGGTTGAGACGCATATGACCCGCTGCATCTCGTGCACGCGCTGTGTTCGGTTCATCACAGAGGTCGCGGGTGTTGCCGAACTCGGTCAAGTCGGCCGTGGTGAGGATAGTGAGATCACGAATTATCTGGGTCAGATCCTCGAGAGCGAAATGCAAGGGAACATCGTTGATCTCTGCCCAGTGGGTGCTTTGACCAATAAGCCTTATGCCTTTACCGCTCGGCCGTGGGAGCTGACTAAAACCCAGTCGATCGATGTAATGGATGCGCTGGGCTCGAACATCCGCGTGGATACGAGAGGTCGGGAAGTGATGCGCATCCTGCCACGCAATCATGATGGTGTGAATGAGGAGTGGCTCGCGGATCGCTCGCGCTATGTCTGGGATGGTTTGCGCCGTCAACGCCTTGATCGGCCCTATATACGCAGGGATGGTAAGCTAAAGCCGGCTACTTGGGGCGAGGCGTTTGAGACGATTTCTGCGGCCGTTGACAAGGCCGGAGACAATATTGCTGCAGTGGCTGGCGACATGGTCTCGGTCGAGGCCATGTGGGCGCTGAAATCGCTGATTACATCCTTGGGCAGTGACCGTGTCGAAAGCCGGCAGGACGGCGCGCAATTGCCCATTGGAAACCGGTCCGGCTATGTCGGAACGGCTAAAATTGCAGATCTCGATACCGCTGATGGTGTGCTGCTGATTGGTGCGAATCCGCGCAATGAGGCGCCTGTTTTAAACGCTCGAATTCGCAAAGCGTGGCTGGCGGGAGCTGAGATCGCCAGTATTGGCGAACCTGTGGATCTAACCTACAGCGCCTACAACATTGGTGCGGGACCCGAGGCTCTTGAGGCGGGCAGCCGAAAGGAACTGCTCGCGAATATGAGCCAAATGGAGAGCAAGGTCCTGATTGTCGGCCAAGGTGCTCTGCAGCGTCCAGATGGCGCAGGTGTTCTAGCGAGCGCGATGGCGCTGGCGGAGGAAGGTGGCGCAAAGCTTATGATCCTCCACACAGCCGCAGCGCGGGTTGGTGCGATGGATATCGGTTTTGCTCATCCAGACGGGCTGTCATGCCTTGATGGCGCAGCGGTTGTCTGGAACCTTGGCGCCGATGAATGCGCGCTGCCCGACGGCAGTTTTGTGATCTATCAGGGCCACCATGGGGATCGCGGAGCTCATCGTGCAGACGTTATCTTGCCGAGTGCGGCTTATACCGAGCAATCTGGCATCTTTGTAAATACCGAAGGACGGGTACAGATGGCGGCTCGCGCTGGTTTCCCGCCAGGTGATGCGAAAGAGGACTGGGCGATCTTACGGGCGGCATCGGCCCATTTGGGGCATACGCTTCCCTTCAACTCGCTCGATGCGTTGCGGGCCGAACTCTTTAAGGAGTATCCTCATCTCGCACAGATCGACGCGATTGTAGAGTGTGAGTGGACGCCGCTCCCCGCAGCCGATACCAATGACGAACCTTTCACCCAAGCGCTTGGCGATCACTACCTGACCAACCCGATCGCTCGGGCCAGTCAAATGATGGCGGACATGTCGAAACTGGCACAAGAACGCGCTCAACCGATGGCTGCAGAGTAGAGCAATGAAGGTCGCAATCCTCTCCATCGGCTTTTTTACAACCAACCTCTTGGGTTGTGAAACCCATCAAATCGAAGAGTATGAGTTCGATGGAGGTAAGCTCTTCACCTTTGGCGAGATGATGTATGTCGAACTGCCTTCCGAAGACGACCATCTTGCCAACTGTACTGCTGCTGCTTTCGCGACCGAAAGATCTGCGGATGTTGAAGGCGTTCAGTTGAGCGACTCGGTTATCCTGATGGACGGATCACAGCGCCGAGAAATCAAAGGACCTTTTGTCTATTCCTTTAAAGTAGCCGATGGTTCCGGTGAAAACACGGCGGCCTGGCGGGCTGAGAACTGCGCTTGAGGAGAGCAACCATTGGAGTTTTTTGAGACATCGCTGGGCACTTTCATTATCATTCTCGCGCAATGTCTTGCGGTGACGGTGTCGATCTTGGTCAGCCTCGCTTTCCTGCTGTTGCTCGATCGCAAGGTCTGGGCGGCGGTGCAGTTGCGCCGAGGGCCGAACGTGGTCGGGCCTTATGGGTTGTTGCAGAGCTTTGCCGACTTTGGGAAATTCGTCCTCAAGGAGATTGTGGTCCCCTCCGGCGCGGATAAGGTCGTCTTTCTTCTAGCACCCTTGATCACGTTCATCCTGGCAGTCATCGCCTGGGCGGTAATCCCATTTGCTGACGGTTGGGTAATCTCCGACCTAAATGTTGGTGTTCTCTACATTTTTGCCATCTCCTCGCTTGGTGTCTACGGCATTATCATGGGTGGCTGGGCGTCGAACTCGAAGTATCCGTTTCTGGGCTGCCTCCGATCAGCCGCACAGATGGTGTCCTACGAGGTTTCCATCGGCCTGATCATTGTTGGCGTTCTGATCTCAACCGGATCCCTAAACCTTAGCGCGATCGTCCAGGCGCAGGACGGGCGCTTTGGCGCATTGTCCTGGTACTGGCTGCCGCACTTCCCGATGATGGTGATCTTCTTCGTCAGCGCGCTTGCCGAGACAAACCGTCCGCCCTTTGACCTGCCGGAGGCGGAGTCTGAACTAGTTGCTGGCTATCAGGTCGAGTACTCCTCGACACCGTATCTCCTTTTCATGATCGGCGAGTACATGAACATCGTGTTGATGTGCGCGCTAATGAGCTTGCTGTTCTTCGGGGGCTGGCTCAGCCCGATCCCGGGTCTGCCGGACGGCGTGCTCTGGATGGTCGGAAAGATGGTCTTCTTCTTCTTCATCTTCTCGATGGTGAAAGCGATCGTGCCCCGCTACCGCTATGACCAACTGATGCGCCTGGGCTGGAAAGTCTTCCTGCCCATGAGCCTTGGCTGGGTCGTGATCTCGGCAATCCTGGCGAAGCTCGAAGTGGTCGGCTACGCCCGTTACGCGGTAGGTGGATAAGATGCGATACATGCTCCTCGTCACTGCAATCATGATGCTTCCGGCGACCGCACTTGGCCAGGATGAGGAGAAACCCGCTGAGGCTCCACTGGTTTTCGAGATCGACCTCACGGGCCCTGACGATAAAAGGCGAACCTTCCGCTGTGACGATGCCCGGGTGATCAAGGACCCGGCACCTATCTTCTCTCAGCAGACAGATGCGCTGGCGATCCACCAGAACCAGCGGCGGCGCCATATCGCCGATATCAATCGCCAGACCTTGCGAGGCTGCGAATGATACGCCTCGCCGGTCTCAGCGTTGCTCTAAGCTTCCTGGCAATCTCGCCAGCTGACGCTTGCACGGGCCTAACAACGGCCTCGGGTGAATGCGTTTACAAGATGACGCTCCCAGGAGAAGCGGTGGCGATGGAGCATGAAGCCCCGCGGGAGCCTGACCCGTGGCGCCTGTGCCTTGCCGAAGGAGCGCCGAGCGAAACCTGCCCGGATTTCGTCTTCTACCGTGGCAAGTTCGACCGGACCGGTGATCAGATCGCCAAACAAAAAATGTCAATTATCGTCTGGCAGGCGAGCCGCGCGGCTTTCCGCTGCGAGACGCAAACCTTCGATCTATTCGAAGATCTCATTGCCACAAACTTCAGCGGCGTCGACCCCGAAGACCACGCTGAGACGCTAGCCCCGCTTAATAACATGCAAGCTTACATCGAGGAGACCTGCTAATGGGCATCCCCTTCGACCGCGCGCTAAACTACTTTTTGATGAAGGACTTCATCGCCGGCTTCACAATTGGCATGAGGTACTTCTTCAAGCCGAAGGCCACCGTGAACTACCCGTTCGAGAAGGGGCCGCTCAGCCCTCGGTTCCGGGGCGAACATGCGCTGCGCCGCTATGCCAATGGCGAGGAGCGCTGCATTGCCTGCAAGCTCTGCGAGGCGATCTGCCCGGCGCAGGCGATCACGATTGAGGCGGAACCGCGCGAGGATGGCTCGCGCCGGACCACGCGCTACGACATCGACATGACGAAATGCATCTATTGCGGGTTCTGCCAAGAAGCTTGCCCAGTGGATGCGATCGTCGAAGGCCCTAACTTTGAGTTTGCCACCGAGACGCGCGAGGAGTTGTTCTACAACAAGGATAAACTCCTTGAGAATGGCGAGCGCTGGGAGCGGGAGATCGCCAAGAACCTCGAGATGGATGCGCCGTACAGATGATCGCCTTCCCAACATCGTCGCTGTTTGGTGGCCACGCGATCCTGGGCGAAAACCTTGATCGTTGGCTGCAGGAAAGCGAGCTTCCGTGGATTTTTATCGGCGGCGGCGTGGCAGCCGTAGCAGCCCTACTTTTGATGCGGCGGCGATGAGCGAAGAGACGTGAGGGGACACCAATGACACTTACCGCTTTTGCCTTCTACGTCTTCGCCTCGGTGGCGGTGGCTGCAGGGCTTTTCGTGATCGTGGCGCGCAATCCCGTGCACTCGGTTCTGTGGTTGATCCTGACCTTCTTCTCCTCGGCGGGGATGATGGTGCTTCTGGGGGCCGAGTTCGTCGCGATGCTGCTTATCATCGTTTATGTGGGCGCAGTTGCCGTGCTCTTCCTCTTCGTCGTCATGATGTTGGATGTGGATTTCGCCGAACTGAAAGACGGCATGGCCGAGTATCTGCCAGTCGGTGTCTTAGTTGGTCTTGTCCTGCTCATCGAGATGGGTTTGGTCCTTGGCCATTGGGTCCTTGCTGACATCGCGCCGGATGCCCGTGAGGCCGCGATGCCCGCCCCCTCGGATGTCGGGAACACAACCGCACTCGGTCAGGTCATCTACGACCAATATATCTACATGTTCCAGACGGCTGGCCTAGTGCTTCTGGTCGCGATGATTGGCGCGATTGTGCTGACCTTGCGCCATCGCCCCAACATCAAACGACAGAATATCCTTGAACAAATTTACCGCACCCGAGAGGAAGCGGTTGAACTCAAGGACGTCAAACCGGGGCAGGGGGTCTGACCATGGAACCTATCGGAGGGGTTGGGATCGAGGCGTACCTGACGGTTGCATCGATCCTGTTTGTGATCGGGATCTTCGGGATCTTCCTGAACCGAAAGAACATCATCGTCATCCTGATGTCGATCGAGCTGATGCTGCTCGCGGTCAACATCAATATGGTGGCGTTCTCGGCGCATCTGAACGATTTGACCGGGCAGGTCTTTACTCTGTTTATCTTGACCGTTGCCGCTGCCGAGGCGGCGATCGGCCTCGCCATCCTCGTATGCTTCTTCCGCAATCGCGGGACGATCGCAGTCGAGGACGTTAATATGATGAAGGGCTAGGCGACCGTGTACACTGCCATTTTGCTCCTGCCCCTGCTCGGCGCGATCATCGCCGGGTTCTTCCATCGCCAGATTGGCGAGAAGGCGGCGATGTACCTAACCACAGGTATCCTGATGCTCTGTGCTGTGCTCAGCTGGATCGCCTTCTTCTCGATCCATGGGGAGCATCAGGACACGGTTACCCTGATGCGCTGGATCGGCTCCGGCGATCTGCAGGCCGATTGGTCGATCCGTGTTGACCAGCTGACCGGAGTGATGCTGGTCGTAGTGACCTCGGTCTCGTCCTTGGTGCACCTCTACTCGATCGGCTACACCGATGACGGCGACCATCCCGATCCGATCGACAATTTCCAAGGCCCGGCGCGGGCGCGGTTTTTCGCCTATCTCAGCTTCTTCACCTTCGCGATGTTGGCGCTGGTGACGGGCGACAACCTGCTCCAGATCTTTTTCGGTTGGGAGGGCGTGGGCGTTGCTTCGTATTTGCTGATCGGATTCTGGTTCAAGAAAAGCTCAGCCAATTCGGCGTCGATCAAGGCCTTCGTGGTCAACCGCGTCGGCGATTTTGGCTTCCTTCTTGGGATGTTCGGCCTCTTCTACCTGACCGGCTCGATCCAGCTGGATGATGTGTTTGCCGCAGCGCCGGAACTGGCGGAAACCCAGATCCCGTTCCTCTGGATGACGGTAAATGCGCTGGAGCTCTGTTGTATTCTGCTCTTCGTCGGAGCCTGCGGAAAATCGGCGCAGCTCTTCCTCCACACCTGGCTGCCTGACGCGATGGAAGGCCCGACGCCTGTTTCCGCGTTAATCCATGCAGCGACTATGGTGACGGCGGGCGTGTTTCTCGTATGCCGTATGTCGCCCCTCTTCGAGTTTACCGCACAAGCTGCGGCGATCGTGGTCTATATTGGCGCAAGCACCGCGTTCTTTGCGGCAACGGTAGGTCTCGTCCAGAACGATATCAAACGGGTGATCGCCTACTCTACCTGCTCGCAGTTGGGCTACATGTTCGCAGCAGCCGGCGTTGGCGCGTACGAGGCGGCGATGTTCCACCTCTTCACCCACGCCTTCTTCAAAGCGCTCCTCTTCCTTGGCGCAGGCTCGGTTATTCATGCGATGCATCATGAGCAAGACATGCGCAAGATGGGTGGGCTGAAGGACAAGATCCCGGTCACCTATTGGATGATGATGATGGGAACGCTGGCGATCACTGGCGTCGGAATACCACTTTTGTATCTTGGCTTCCCGGTCGGTTTCGCGGGCTTTGTCTCGAAGGACATTATCATCGAGTCGACCTTTGCCGCTGAGACAGCGGGGGGCACCTACGCCTTCTGGCTGCTGGTCGCGGCAGCTTGCATGACGTCCTTCTATTCCTGGCGGTTGATCTTCATGACCTTCCATGGGCCGACGCGAGCGGACCACCACGCATTCGAGCACGCCCATGAGAGCCCGAAGCCGATGCTGATCCCGCTCTACGTCCTGGCGGTCGGCGCAGTGCTGGCGGGAATGCTTTTCTACGGCAACTTCGTTGGTCATCATGAGAACGAATTCTGGGGCCCAGCGATTTTCTCTGCACCAGATAACCATGTGCTCCATGACGCGCATGACGTACCGAAATGGGTAAAGCTGAGCCCGTTCGTGGCAATGCTGATCGGTCTCGGGCTCGCGTATCTCTTCTACATCCGCCGTCCGGAGCTGCCGGCGCAGTTGGCAGAGCGCAACGAGCCTCTCTACAAGTTCCTGCTCAATAAATGGTACTTCGATGAGGTCTATAACTTCCTCTTTATTCAGCCCACGATGTGGATCGGGCGAGTTCTTTGGAAGCAAGGCGATGGCAAGACCATCGACGGGATAATAAATGGCATCTCAATGGGCATCATCCCGCGTCTGACAAGGTTTGCGGGTAAGGTCCAGTCAGGCTTCCTCTTCCACTATGCCTTCGCGATGTTGATTGGGATCTCAGCCTTGATCACCTGGTTCACGATCTCCGGGGGGGCGCAGTGATGACCAACCTCCTGACACTTGTTACCTTCCTACCGCTTCTGGCGGCGGTATTGATGGTTCTGATCTTGCGTGGTCAGGATGAGGTCGCGGATCTGAACGCCAAACGCCTATCGCTTCTGGTTACGTCTGCGACCTTTCTACTCTCAATTGCCCTCCTAACTGGGTTCGACTCGAGCGATCCTGATTTCCAGTTTGTTGAGGAGCGTACGTGGTTCGCGGGTTTGAGCTACAAAATGGGCGTCGACGGTCTGTCGCTGCCCTTTGTGATGCTGACTACTTTCTTCTTCCCACTGACGATCTTGGCGAGCTGGGATGTGAAAGTCCGGGTCAAAGAGTATATGGCCTGCTTCCTACTGTTGGAGACACTGGTCCTCGGCGTCTTTACCTCGCTCGACATGATCCTCTTCTACCTCTTCTTCGAGGGTGGCCTGATCCCGATGTTCCTGATCATCGGCATCTGGGGCGGCAAGGAGCGGATCTACGCGGCGTTCAAGTTCTTC
>JBCDAQ010000124.1:0-11725 GCA_039185285.1 Pseudomonadota bacterium | reverse complement strand
CCATGATCAAACAGCCCAGCCCGTGTCGCTCGAACAAAGGCCGGGTCGCCTGCATGCTCTCCATGTCCGCGGCGCCGAGATCAATCGCCATCCCGTCATAGCCCGCGCCTGCGACCATCTCAAAGGCCTGCTCGACCGGGATCTTCACCCCATCCGGCGCATGGGGCTGCATCGCCCAAAGCGATTGATAAATCTCCAGTCTCTGCATCAGGCGCCTCCGGTCAAACCGCCCTTACCCTCGACGAACACATCCCCACTTGGCAATGGGTCAATCCACTCGAGACCACCCTCCCCGCGCCGGGGCGGGTGGGTGAGCGCCGCACCGACCATCCCGCACCGACCTCTCCTGGGAGGCGCGGGGAGGGTCTGCGCCGACGCACCCATGCGCTCAGCGCGAAACCGCGCTAGATCATCCCCATGGACCGACTTCTCAGCTTAACGCCCGAGGGGCTTTACTGCGCCGCTGGTGGGTTTCACATCGACCCGCATCGCCCGGTCTCTCGCGCTGTGATCACCCATGGCCATGCCGACCATTGCCGTGCTGGACACGCCCATGCGCTGGCGACCCCGGAGACGCTCGCAATCGCCGCCGTGCGCTATGGCGAGGACGCGTTCGGCCAGACCCAGAGCTTGGCGTATGGCGAGAAACTCGATATCGGCGACGTTACCGTCTCGCTGCGCCCAGCAGGCCATGTCCTCGGCTCAGCCCAGGTGGTGATCGAAAAAGACGGCAGGCGCGAGGTTATCTCCGGCGATTACAAACCCCGCCGCGACCCCTCCTGCGCTCAGTTCGAGCCCATCCAGTGCGATCTCTTCGTCACCGAGGCGACTTTCGGCCTACCCGTCTTTCGCCACCCGCCAGTCGAGACCGAGATCGCCCGTCTACTTCGCTCGCGCGAGACCTTCCCCGACCGGTGTCACGCCGTTGGCGCCTATGCGCTCGGCAAGGCGCAGCGGCTGATCATGGAGATCCGGCGTGCGGGCTATGACCGGCCGATCTGGCTCCACGGCGCTTTGGCCAAACTCTGTGCGCTTTACGAAGAGCTTGGCCGCCCGCTGGGCGAACTTCGTCCAGCAACCGTCGCTGACGCCAGATCACTGGCAGGCGAGATCGTCCTGGCCCCGCCCAGCGCTCTGGCCGACCGTTGGGCGCGCCGCCTACCGGACCCAGTGGTCGCCGCTGCATCCGGCTGGATGCGCGTGCGTCAACGCGCCAAGCAACGCGGCGTGGAACTGCCACTGGTGATCTCCGACCATGCCGATTGGGACGAGCTCACCGAGACGATCCAGGCCACCGGCGCCTCGGAAGTCTGGGTGACCCACGGCGCCGAGGAAGCCCTTTGCCACTGGTGCGAAACTCAAGGGATCTCGGCGCGCCCGCTCTCCCTCCTGGGCCGTGAGGACGAGGACTAGAAGATCACCTCAAACGGCTCCCAGGCCATCTCAAGCAACTCCTCCACCCCATCAGGCGGGTTCAGGATCAACAGTCCCGAGCCGGTCATCCCCCGCTCGGGCACCTCGTGAAAGGTCACTTCGCTCTTTAGGCAGGCCGCACCCATCTTCCGTTCGACCGCACCAGTCAACTCGAAATGTCGGGCTGCGGACAGGATCGGGTACCAGACCATCACGATTCCATCGTGCCAGCGCTCGGCCAACCGTACCGCCGTCACCGCCGTTTCTGCATATTCCGTCTTCACCTCGTAGCTCGGATCGATCAGCGCCAGACCGGGCCGCTTCGGGCGGTGCGCCAGCAGAGCCTCATGCCCGTCGCGCCGATGCACCCGGGCACCAGAGCCGCGCATGACATCCTTGAGTGCGGCATGTTCCGCCGGGTGCATCTCGCAGAGCTCCATGGCATCACCTCGGCGCAACAACACCCGCGCAATCGCGGGAGAGCCTGGATAGGCGGACGGCCCGAACCGCGTACGTACGGCGGCAAGTGCCTCGGCAAAAGCCCCCTCGGGCACATCGACCCGAGCGATGCCCCGCGCGGCCTCCCCGGTCTTGCGCGCCTCCGCCCCGCTTAGGTCGTAAACCCCGCGCCCGGCATGGCTTTCGAGATAGGTGATCGGATGCAGCGCCCGGGTCAGCAGATCCAACAACGCCGCCAAGGCTGCATGTTTATGCAGATCCGCCGGATTCCCCGCATGATAGGCATGTTGGTAAGACAGCATTCGCCACGTCTACACCTTATCGCGATCCCTTCACAACGCCTCGCCCGGCGGCACTGCCGGGCCGCGCCCGACCCTCCCCGCGGGAGGGCGCTTGGCGATACCGCTTGTAGATCACGTGGCTTGGATGCTTTGAAGAACATGCACCGAAGAACCCTTGGCGATCGCCCTCCCAGGCTCGGTCGCGGCCCTACGCGCTTCGACGCGTACGCATTCTGCTCTAAACTTGCCCCATGGACCGTTTCGCCCGCCTCCTTGAGCAACTCATCTTCACGCCCGGGCGCAATGCAAAGCTCGCCCATCTCACGCGCTACTTCGCCGAGACGCCGGATCCCGATCGCGGCTGGGCGCTGGCCGTCCTCGCAGGTGAGCTGGAGCTTCCCAACGTCACCGCTTCGCGCATCCGCGGCCTGGTTGAGGAACGCGTCGACCCCGTCCTCTTCCGCCTTTCCTATGACTATGTCGGTGATCTGGCCGAGACGGTTGCCCTGATCTGGCCCGGCGAGGGCAGCGACACGCCTTCGCTCAACGAGGTCGTCGAGGGCCTGCGCGGCTCCGGGCCCACCGGCGCCATGCCTCTGCTGGCTGGTTTCTCCGACCGGATGACAGCCTCCCAACGCCTTGCGTTGATCAAGCTCGCCACAGGTGGTCTGCGCGTCGGCGTCTCCGCACGCCTCGCCCGCACCGCACTGGCTGAGTGGAGCGGGCGTGACCTCGACCGGATCGAGGAGCTTTGGTTCGCCATCGAGCCCCCCTATACTGACCTCTTCACCTGGCTCGAGGGCGGTACGGAGCCCCAAGTCGACCTTGCGCTTGCCTTCCGCCCCATGATGCTCGCCAACCCCGTCGAAAGCCGGCTCGAGACCCTAGATCCCGCCGATTACGCCGCCGAGTGGAAGTGGGACGGCATCCGCGTCCAGGCCGTGGCCTTTGGCACCGAACGCCGACTCTACACCCGCACGGGCGACGAGATCAGCGGCTCTTTCCCGGATGTGATCGCCAGCATGACATGGCAGGGCGCTGTGGATGGCGAGCTCCTTGTGGTCCGCGAGGGCGAGGTTGCCCCCTTCGCCGATCTGCAAAAACGCCTGGGCCGCAAACGCGTCGGACCTAAGACCATGAAGGACAGCCCCGCGCATCTGCGCCTCTACGACCTCCTGCACGACGGCGAGCAAGACACTCGCGACCTACCCCTGATCGCTCGCCGGGAGGCGTTGGAAACCTGGTTCGCGGATCACCGCCCCGATCGGACTGATCTGTCCCGCGACGTGCCGTTCGAGAGCTGGGAGACGCTGGCCAAACTCCGCGATGGGGCGCGCGAGGCGGGGCAAGAGGGTCTCATGCTCAAACGCCGCGACGCGCCCTACACGGGCGGCCGCCCCATGGGCCCCTGGTTCAAATGGAAGCGCGACCCCCTGACGGCCGATTGCGTGATCGTCTACGCCCAGCGCGGGCATGGCAAACGCAGCTCTTTCTACTCCGACTTCACCTTCGCCGCTTGGCGCAGCGGCGAGGCAGGCGATGAACTTGTGCCCGTAGGCAAGGCCTATTCCGGCTTCACCGACAAGGAGCTGGCCGAGCTTGACAAGTTCGTGCGCAACAACACGATCGAGCGCTATGGCCCGGTCCGCGCCGTCACCCCCAGCCTGGTGGTCGAGGTCGCCTTCGACGCGATCCAACGCTCCACCCGCCACAAATCCGGCATCGCCATGCGCTTTCCGCGCATCAAACGCATCCGCTGGGACAAGCCAGCCCACGAGGCCGACCGGCTGACAACCCTCGATGCATTGATCGGCTGAGGCAAATGAAACTGCCTCAGATCAAGCCGTCATAACCACCCGTCGGCCAGACTGAGATACCATGACCCCGATAGGGTCAAAGAAGCAGTCGCTCACGGTTCTAACACTGCCCAAGCGCCATCGACAAAGATCCAGCGGCTGCCACCGGTCCAGTAAACGTCCCCACTACCCTGCTCGAGATGAACCGAGATTGCAGGTTGATATTGCCTGCCCCAGACCCGCCAAGTGAGGCCATTCATTTGCGGCACGATAATCAGACCTTGTGCGGAGGCGATCTCGCCTTTGGTCAGCATCATCGTGATATGTTGTTTGATCCGGTCCGACGAGTGGCCCTGATCTTCCAAACGCGCCACGACCGGCTTCTGCGTTGCTAGAACCGCATCGACATCTTTCGCCAACACCGCCGTCTGCAATGCGCGAACGGCCTCCTCCAACCCGGCGCCATCGGTGACCTGAGCGCCAGGATAGGGGAGAGGAACTGGTGTTTCTTGATCGAACACCAGTGACTTCGATGCTTCCCCATCAAAATCGACGCTGGCCACAGGCTGCGTGCTCTGCGGGTCCGCTTTGCACCCGTAGTGGATCGAAAAGCGGGCTGCATCCCCGTCGTTCATTGGGGCGTAGTTGATGGTTACAGTGTTCTGGCCCGACAGCAGTCCACGAGTCAGGCTCACGCTGCCTTTCCGGGCAAAGCCGGAGCCTACTTCGACATCATTGAGCAGCATAACATAGGCCCCGCCGCTGCCTTCGTGATGCGCGGTGTGGACCATCTCACACGCTGCCGCACCTGTCGCAATGCATGAGGCGATCAGCCCACCTGCTAGCGCTTTGCTCTTGTTGAAATTCATGTTCATCTCCACTTTGCGCCATGCTGGTAAGGTGTTGGCAGGAATAAACTGTGACTCCGCCAATGTTCGGAAATCGGTGTGCCGATCTATGTGCGCCTCGCGACACTCAATGCTTTGTTCAAGATGCCGCCATCACCGGTGGATGCGTTCGGGAAACCCTGACCGGCGCTCGGCGCATGGGCGATCACGTGGCTCCTGCCTCACCCTTTCGGCTGCGTGAAATCGAAAGTCATAACCCCACCACTCTCCGACGCGCTGACCCGTGGCTCGTGGATCTCTTTTCTCCGGAGTGCCCGGCCACCCGCCGAAACGTTGTCGAGGTTTTCGTCGCTGAGTACCGCAGGGGCCCCTTTGGGTTGATCAGTTTTGGTCATTTTTCCATCCTTGGCTAACTATGGCGTCGTTGCCACTGGCGGCAGTGGTATTCGTCCTCCGTATCCCAACGATGTCACGGAACGTATCAATTGTAGCAGGCAACGTTCGCAGCTGATCAATTGTAATGAACCAGAAGCATCAACCATCGATCGGGCGATCCTACTGGGTCTTCTGAAGTGCTGAAGACCGAGTTTTCCGAGAATGAAACCACACCTCTTGGACAGATTTCGACACTATCGAATTTGAACCGGGATGCGTGATACTGAAGGAGACATACCCTGCCCAGTTTATGCCGAGGCAAAACCATCAGCCTCGCGGTAATCGTAGCGGCAACGGGAGCGGGCTGTAATCTGGCGCTCTGAGTTCAGCGTACCGGTCTCCCGCTATCGCCAGTCGAAAGTTCGCGTCATCGGACCTCATCAAAGCGTCACACCCAGATATCGGAGCTCTACTCACTTGTCTCGATGTCGAACTGCTCGGCGATTGTCGTGTGGATGATGCTGGAATGGAGCGCCAACAGGATGAGCTCGGCATCTAAGCTATCGCCGGCATCTATGGCTTCTTCGAGACGTTGCTCGGCTGCTTGAGCTGCGTCAGGGCTATTGCTCGCCGCGAACTGATCCGGACCGAGGATGGCGTAGCTCAGCAGTTCCGCGGCTCTTTCGTAATCCGCATCGCGGAGCACATACTCTGCGTCTGATCCTTTCTGCATGAGCTTGATGGTTGTTAGCTTGACGGCTTCAGGCACCAGACGCGGATGAACGTCAAACTCTAGCAGAGCTTGGTCGAACGCTTTGAGGCGCTCGGAACGACCAAAGAAGTTGAAGAGACCAAGCATTTCAAAAAAGGAGCTTAACGCTGTTTGGGTGGAGGTTAAAGTCGCCCAGATTTGCGGGATAAGTCAGACAGAGGCAAGGTGTTTAGGCTCTCTATCGTCGGCTCAGGCCTGTTCTTGATCTGCGGCAGCCAGTCGTCTGAGCGTGCCCCTATGACTGGCTCTTATGCGCGGTGCCCGCTTATCCGACTTACCACACGCGGCGTCTTGGACGCCCTCACCTTTTAATTCATTCAATCGAGTGCGCTGGGCGCACGTTAACCAACGCACCGAACCCGCTCTGACCGACCGAGAACGGAAAAGCGGACAACGCTTCGCCAGGCAATACCGGTGAACCATCGGTCAACACATTGAACCCAGGCCAGCCATCTCTCATCCAGACAGCACCGGTTGGTATTCGCGGTGTGACCTTCGCGCGTGCCGAAAACACACCACGCTCGTTCGACAGCTCGATCGCATCGCCATCGGAGATTCCTCGCGCCTCAGCATCACCAGGCGCCATCCAGAGATCGGGCGCATCTTCGCGGGCTGCGAGCGTGGGCAATGCACGAGCGTGATCGTAGAAGGAGTGAAAATGGGCGAATGTCCTTCCATGCGCCAATCGTAAATCCGTTGGCATCTGAACCACCGCATCAGCGACGGGCAATGCAGGTAGCCCCATCGACAGGGCTCGTTCCGAATAGAACTCGATCCTCCCAGATGGTGTGGAAAAGTCGAGTGTTGGGTAAGCAATGTGAGAGATGTCCAAGGCAACCCGTCCGCCATTAGCGCGCAGGTCTGCAACGGTTGCGTGGCCAGTGGCGGGGTGATCCAGTGCAGCATTCATGGCGGCCTCTTGATCGGCCCAGGGGTAGACGTCTTCGACGCCAAGTCGCGCGGCGAGGCTTGTATAAACCTCATAGGCGGGGCGCGCCTCACCGGTCGGTGGGAGCACCCGATCGGATAGGTGAATATGGGTGTTCGTTGACTTTGCGCCGATCTCTTCCAGCCAGATCGTGCCAGGCAATATGATATCTGCTACCTCGCGGATCGTCTGGTTTTCAAAGACATCGTAGGCGACGACGAGATCTGCTTTCTTCAACGCCGCGCGTACTCTGTTGGCATCAGGGAAAGAAGAAAGGATGTTCGAGCCGATTGAGATGAAGACCTTCACCGCACCACTTTCGAGAGCCTCGACGATTGCCTCCATCTGGTTTGGAACATAGGTCCCCGGAACGCGACGGTCCGAAGCGGAGATATCGACAAAACCAACGCCGTGACTGCGCCCACCGTGCCTGGGCCCGATGCCGCCACCCGGTATCCCGAAATTTCCGGTTAGTGCGGGAAGGCACGAGATCGCCCGCGCGGCTTGCCAGGTATTGGCTCCCTTGTGCAACGACGACCCGCCGATCACAATCATAGCAGGGCGCGTGGATGCGTAGCTGCGCGCGAGCGCGATGATCTGGGCGGAGGAGACGCCTGTGATCGCTTCGGCCCATTCCGGCGTCATCGAGCTCACATGAGGCTTTAGAGCCTCAAGGCCGATCGTATTGTCATCGACGAACGAGGCATCCCAGGCTTCCTCGGCGAAGATGACGTGCATCATGGCAAGCGCCAGGGCGGCGTCTGTGCCCGGTTTCACCAAGATCACCTCATCAGCCAACGCCGAGGCTTCCGTCCTGCGGACATCGATGACAACAATCCGCGCGCCACGCCGTTTTGCGACTTCCACATGCCGGATCGTATTCGCCTGACTGACAGTGTTGGCGCCCCAAAGGATCACCAGCTCGGCGTTCGCGCTGAGATCTTCTTTTGTGGACGTTTCGATTGCACCCGTTAGTCCAAGGCCAAACCCGCCGAGCCCCCAACAGATCATCGCTGGGTTCCAATGCTGGCACCCATACAAATTGGCAAAGCGCTCCATCTGCGCGCGTTTCAACCCGAACCCATAATCGTTGGCCATGTTCCCATGACCTTGCCAGATGCCCACGCGTTGCCTTCCAGCTTCGCGCATCGACCCTGCGATTTGATCAAGTGCATCTTCCCAGTCCATTTCAGACCAAGCGCCCGCGCCGCGTGTCTCGCGGATCAGAGGTTTTAGGAGCCTCCGATCGTTGCCTAGGATCTCATGAGCAGCCTTACCTCGCATACACAGAAAGCCCTGGCTGTCCGGGTTCGACTCGTCGCCGATGATCGACACTGTTTGATCGTCTTCGACGGTGACGGTCATCCCGCAAAGCGTCGGATGACAATTCATTGGGCACATCGACTTGAAGACCTGCATTTGGCTCAGATCCTTCTGGGCTACTGCTGACTGGCCGTCACCTTAGGGTAATTCCCAACAAGAGCGAAGGCCGTAGCCGGGACCGCGCCATCCGAGGTCCGTCGATGTTCAGCGGCTCATGCCAGCCGTGATGCTACCAAGATAATTTTCGCGAGCGCGTGCGCCGTCAGCTGATTTTTTGCGACGTTCGCTCAGCGCGTGGAGTCAACTTAGCGACGGTCTGGGCCGAGGCGTTCGTCCGGCTTGTTAACTCGACGCAGGAGGTTTGCGCCCGTTTGATGCCGAGATAGCTGTTCGTACACGAGTGAGAAGGACACCCCCAAGCGCAATCAGAATGCCACCGCTGATCACGCCGCTATCAGGCATTTCGTCAAATGCGACGATACCGAGCAAGGTCGCAAAGATCAGCCAAGAGTAATCGACCGGCCCAACCACCGACAGGGGTGCCATCCGATACCCTCTGATGGTGCAGTACTGTGCTACAATGCTGAGCGGCCCCAGGATCAGACAAGCCAAGGTAACGCTGGGCTCAACAGCGCGCCATGTCCATAGCGCTGGCGCGAGCAGAAAAAGGATCGCGAAGAACGTGACGTAAAGCATCAGAGTTACCGCAGGCTCTGTTCGACTAAGCACGCGGATCATCAGACCTTCAGCAGCCATGAGAAAAGCGCTTATCAGTGCGATCATCATTGGTCCTGCCGCGAGACCGATGCGAAAGGCACCCTGGTTGACCATCACCATGGCCGCTCCAACCATCGACAGGATCACCGCAGCTCCATGAATGCGCCCGACCCGTTCACCGAGAAACAAAACGCCCAAGCCAACCGTAAGCACGCCGTAGAGCATGCCGATGGCGCTGGCATCTGCGATTGGCATGTTGGCGGAGGCCCAGGTGATCGCTGCCGCCGCGCTGCAGCCGAGCATCGCGCGAAGCAAGTGGGCCATCGGCTTGGCGCTTCGATAGCGCCTGAAACCACCGGTCGACTGGGCCAAGATAAGAACGGTTACGAATGCGCCAAGGTATCGCAACACCAGTATCTGAAACGTGCCGATCACGGTGTCACCAAACTTTGCCGCAGCGAAGATCAGCGTGAACAACGCGGTGCTGAGAAGCACCCAGAGGACGGCCGAAAGATGGTTTGCACGAAAGCTCATTGAGCACCCTGAGTTTGCTTTCCTTGGGCATAGGCTTCAATTCTTTATAGAAACAAACTCGAAATTCTCAGTCTGGATGAGGCAAACTAATGCAGCACTCACTCGGGGTTTCCTTGAATGCGCTACGGGTCTTTGTCATCGCGGCTGAGCGGCGTAGCTTGAAATCAGCCGGTGCTATCCTGGGCGTCACACCGAGCGCTGTTAGCCACCAGGTTCGCGGGTTGGAAGACACGCTGGGGACTGCTCTATTTGTGCGGGGCCACAATTCGATCGAGCTGACCGAGGCTGGCGCGCGCCTGCTAAGCCGGGCAGCGCCTGGTCTCACGTCGCTCGAAGACGCCATCTCAGACGTGGTTCGAGATACACGTGAGATCAGCGTCCGGGTTTCGACAACCTTAGCCGTGCGCTGGCTGATCCCGAAACTTGATGCGTTCAGGTCCCGCCATCCAAATGCTCTGGTCCAGATCGAGACCGTTGGCGCTATCGGCATGCCTCCAGGACCCAAAGCGGATGTTAATATCGGCTACTACAGGGCCACGGATGCGCTTGACGGCGCAGAGATCTTGATCCGCGATGTTTGCAGCCCCTACTTGTCCCCAAACCTTCTGGCACGGTTGGGTGATCAGCCGAAGATCGAAGAAATCCCCGCGCTGCAATGCGCCAATGAGAACTGGGACTGGCGACTTTGGTTGGAAGAAAGCGGTCGAGCGGGCGTCGAGCTTACCTACACGGACAGGTTCGATTTGGACGACGCAGCCTTACGCGCCGCCGTCGCTGGCATGGGCATGATCCTCACATCCAAGCACATCGTTCGAGATGAGATTGATGCAGGAAGATTATCCCCGTTACCCGACGCTCCGGCAATCGAACTGGGATGCTACGCCGTGCAGAATGGCGGTCGAGAGACGGGGCTTTCCCAGGCCTTTCTAAATTGGCTCAAGTCTGTTGCCGACACCGGCTAGGCGCAAGGTAGCGCCCATTTCGCCGAGGAGATCCAGAGTTTGGTTGCAAACCTGGTTTCGCAATGCCTCTGTTTATAGATCCCGATAGAGGAATGGCCGTAATCACGAGACGATTTCGTCATGTGGAGCAAGTGCGCCGATGATGGCATCCAAGCCATCCGTCAGGGCAGCCGGGCCGGGCTGTAGAATAAGCGGGGACTTGATCTCGGTGATCCGCCCGTCTCGGACAGCTGGAACCGTGTCCCATCCAGGCCGGGTTGCGATCTTTTCTGGCCGCACTTTCTTGCCGCACCAGGACGCAATGATCACGTCAGGTGCGGCAGCGATGACTTGCTCGGAGGTAACGATCCGGTCCGTTGCAGCTGCCTGCTTGGCGAGCGCTGGAAAAACATCCTGGCCACCGGCCACTTCAATCAGCTCAGACACCCAGTTGATGCCTGAGATCATCGGCTCGTCCCATTCTTCGAAGTAAACCCGCAGCCGCGGCCCTTGCGCCTGGGCAGCAATCCTTGCGAGACGTTGCTCGAACCCGTGGGCAAGGTCTTCTGCCCTGGATCCCTGACCAACAGTCGCGCCAAGATGTCGGATCATTGCCAAAATTCCAGCGATGTCGCGCTGGTTGTAGGCGAGAACCGTGACACCGGCGCGAATGAGTTCTGCCGTTATCTCCGCTTGGAGATCAGAGAATGTCAGCACCAGATCCGGTTCAAGCGCTAGAATCTTTGGGATATCTGCAGATGTGAACGCCGAGACACGCGGCTTCTCTTTTCTGACCCGCTTAGGTCGGACCGCATAGCCAGATACACCAACGATCCGATCTTCTTCACCAAGCAGGTACAGTGTCTCGACCGTCTCTTCAGTGGTGCATACAATCCGCTCGGGGGGAAAGCGTCGCATTGGATCAGGACACGTCTCTTCGAGCCCGTGAGCCACCGCGCCGGTGGCGCTCTGGCAGCCTGAGCGAAAGCGGTTCCGCCACAGAGTTTAAGGACGCAATCAAAAGATCGCAGAACACCGCGATTGCGGGGGAAGTGTCAGACAAAGGAAACGCAGTCGCATAAGCGTACGTTGCTTCCTTGTGATAGTGCGACATCGGTGGGAGCGCACCAAGCCATTGCATATAACCCAACTGGCCCAGTTCCTGTGCACGATCAGGCGAGGTTTCGCCTATATCGAGCTGAGAAATTGTTCTTTCAAGAAGCATCGCGCCCTCCGCGCAAAGGGCTTGGCGCGATTGGGACGACTAGCATTTTCCGGGCCTTGCAGGTCCATCTCTGTCTCTCCCTCCCATGGCGCCCCGCCGGGGTTTCGGTGACT
>JBCDAQ010000123.1:0-11770 GCA_039185285.1 Pseudomonadota bacterium | reverse complement strand
CAGAGATAGTCATAAGGCGTCTCCGCCAATGCAGCATACTCGGCGACTGTTTTGGCGTCTTCAATCACCTCGAGTTGCCCGAGGCTAACAACGGTAAGATCTTTCGACGCCTCAGCGATATATGCGGGCACGCCCCTATCTGTGCGTGCGTGAACATTGCCCGTAATCAGTACAGCGTTCCCTTCGCCTTTTGCCAAAGCCCGCAAGGTTGCGTCTGCAAACCGCGCATCGCGGAGGCGCTGGGCCTCGGCCATACCGCGCGCCGCGCTGCGCGGGAGCTTGTTGCAATGGGCGATGATCATCTCTTCTTCGAGGGCAGCTTGAGTTTTCGCATCCGGGCGCACGTTCAGGCCATAGCGCGTAGCACCTGCCCCAAAGGCAACGGCAGCATTCTCTCGGATTGCCATCACCAGTTCCGCATTCGTCGTTGCACCTCCGGCGATGTAGGCTTGAGGAGCGGCTTCGAAGATCGGGCGATAGAGGCCCCAATCGGGCCAGCCGAGCCGGTTCCATCCGATGGCTGGACCAATCTCGGCCGGCGTTCCCCCCTGAGCGAGGAACGCCTCGATCCCTTCTTCAGAGCCTTCGGGAACCATCTCGAACGCTAAGCCTTCAGGCTGCAGGAGATCTACTAAAGCCGCCTGGCGGTCATGATGTCGCGCATTGTCATGCACTTCGCCGAGGATTGCGATATCCGCAGCAGACATCCGTGCGACCAAAGTTGCCTGATCGATCTCCTTGGCTGCTTCGACATCCCATATCATACCGGTAAGCGGGTGCTCTTCGAGAATAAACGATGCATTCGAGAAGAGGTTGTCCTGGTTCGTGGCCATCGGTCCGCAGGCTGATAGAAGTAGGCACGCGACGATCAGATATCTTTTGGGCATCCAAGCGCTCCAAGCAGAGGGGTCATCTTAGAAGATAACCGTTCGGCTGAATTGGTCCACCCGCGATGTGATGATCAGGACAGGCCCACCTCCGCCGCGATTTCTGCTCGGGATTTGCGGGCGCGTTCGGTCGCAGATTTTAGCTGCCCGCAGGCCGCCAGAATGTCCTCACCTCTGGGTGTGCGCACTGGGCTTGCGTATCCCGCGCGGTTGAGGATCTCGGCGAAGGCTTCTATCCGCTCCCAGTCTGAGCGTTCGTAGATCGCGCCGGGCCAGGGGTTGAAGGGGATCAGATTGATCTTTGCCGGGATGCCCTGGATCAGTTTGATCAGTCGCTTGGCATCCGCGTCGGAGTCGTTCACATCCTTCAGCATCACGTATTCGAAGGTAATTCGCTCCGAGTTTGAGAGGCGAGGGTAATCGCGGCAGGCTTGGATCAGCTCCTCCAGCGGATACTTCCGGTTGATCGGAACCAGAACGTCGCGCAACTCATCCGTCGTCGCGTGAAGCGAGATCGCGAGAAGGGCGCCTATCTCCTCGCCAGCACGCTTGATTTCGGGCACGACGCCAGAGGTCGATAGGGTGATCCGACGACGAGAGAGGCTCAGCCCCTCGTTATCCATCGCGATCTGCATCGCATCGCGCACATTGTCAGTGTTGTAGAGCGGCTCTCCCATACCCATTAGAACGATGTTCGAGAGCTGCCGCTTTTGCGTCGCTTCGTGTCCCCATTCTTTGAGATCATCGCGGCAGACCAAAATTTGGGCGACGATCTCAGCGGCGGTGAGGTTGCGCACCAGCTTTTGCGTCCCGGTATGGCAAAACGTGCAGGTCAATGTGCAGCCGACCTGCGACGAAACGCAAAGAGTTCCGCGATCTTCTTCCGGAATGTAAACCGCTTCAACCTCATGGCCGCCGGCGATGCGTAGAAGATATTTCCGAGTGCCGTCGTTGCTGACCTGACGTGTCACGATCTCTGGGCGCTCAAGGGTGAACCTATCTGCGAGATCAGCTCGAATACCTTTTGCCAGGTTTGTCATCTGGTCAAACTCGGTTGCGCCCTTTTGGTAGATCCACTGCCAGATCTGGCCTGTGCGCATTCGGAGCTGTTTCTCAGGAATCCCGATCTCACACAGCGCACTCGCCAATTGAGAGCGTGTTAAGCCTACCATATTTTGCGACCTTTCCTGTTTACGAGGAAGGGTCGCAAAGTCCGGTTGGATAACGGCCTGCTTTGGTTCGGTTTTTGACATCGCTGCGCGATATCATACCCAATGGCACGGGGCTAGCGCCCTGTTCAGCCTTTGCACTTATCGCTGGCGGAGTTGATTGCTGCGGTAAAACCACTGAGCGAGAACGTATCGACCGTTGTGGTTCCGCGTGCAGAGACCGCTTTCAGCTTCGCACGACTACCAGCGCGGAAACGGCTTACGGCTGAATCGTCGTCTTCTGGTGTGGGCAGCCAGGCGATTTCATCCAGATTGCCATCGCCGGTGAACATCGTAAGCTTATTCGAGCCCACCGTAATCTCGACCTCAGAGCCCGCTTTGAACGGGTATCCTGAGAAGTAGGAGACTTCATTCTTTACACCATCGCCCGGACGGACCGAGACCATAAGGAAGATGTCGCCACGCTTAACTTGGGTCGTTTTGCCGCCCCTGGTTGCTGTCTTGGCCGTCGGTCTTGAAACGATCCAGCAATTCTTAGCCGCGCCTTCGCCGCTGACGAAGACGGACCAGTCCTTGTGAACACCCACATTGGCGACGGTTTGGGCTGTTGCGGCCGAAACGGACAGCGCGCTCATTGCTGCCACGGCGCAAATTCTTTTGAACATGCTCATGCTTGCCTCACTCGCGTGATTTTGTTTGGGTCTTTGTGCCCGTATGGAAAACTTTAGCGTCGGAGTTTGTGCCGATCCTTAAACCTGAGCATACTGCAAATGCCAAGCCGGTTTCTACCCCAGGCGAACACTCGCCGCGGGTTGGGGCTTATCTTGGTCGTTTGGCTTCTTGCGAAGCGCCATTCACTGTTCGCGGATAGAGAGATTGACCGATCAGCCGTCCTCAGACCAATCAGACGCGCCAGCCCCAGATGGACTGACGGACGAAGATCTTTTGCGCCTTGTGGCGGATGATCGTGATCGCGATGCTTTTTCTGAGCTTTTCCAGCGGTATGCGGGGCGGATCAAAGCTTTCCTCATTCGTGCGGGTGCTAATCGCGAGGAGGCTGAGGAGGCAGCGCAAGAGGTCTTTGTTACTCTGTGGCGCCGGGCCGAGACCTTTGATCCTGAGAAAGCTGGCGCGACGACATGGATCTACACAATAGCCCGAAACAAGAGGATCGATATGGTGCGGCGTGGGAAGCGGCCCGAGCCAGACGCTGCGGATCCCGTTTTCGCTCCGGATGATATCGAATCGAGCGAGACTCTCGTTGCGGGCGTCGATCGCGATGCGCGCGTTCGCGCGGCAATCATGGCATTGCCCGATGACCAGCGTGTCGTGATCCGCCTGGCTTTCTTCGCGGGTCTAAGCCATGCGGAGATCGCGCATCGATTGGAAGCACCGCTTGGGACGGTGAAATCGCGGCTTCGCCTGTCTTTCGCGAGGTTGCGCGATGAGTTAGGAAGCGAATTCGCGCTTGAGCTCATGGATCACTGACATGTTGGGAACACCGTCAATCACCCTTGCCGAGATTTGGAGGGGGCCTGTTCTCGAGTCTGTCCACTGTGGCATGGCCGTCGTCTGTCGGGCGAATGGTGAGATCGTAGACGCCTGGGGCGATCCGAGCCGCCTGATTTTGCCAAGGTCATCTTGCAAAATGATCCAAGCCCTTCCTTTGGTCGAGAGCGGCGTTGCTGATCGTGCTGGGCTGACAGACCGCCACCTTGCGCTTGCTTGTGCATCGCACCAAGGGGCTGAAATCCATACGACGCTTGCCCGCTCTTGGCTGTCACAGATTGGGCTGGAGGAGCCTGCGCTCAGATGCGGGCCGCAGGTTCCGAACGACGCTGCTGCGCGTCAAGTATTGCGTGATGCAAGTTCGCCCCCGGATCAAACCCACAATAATTGCTCGGGCAAGCACTGTGGGTTTCTGACGCTTGGGCAAGCACTCGGAGCTGGTGCCGAGTACCTCGAGATTGATCATCCGGTGCAGCAGAGCGTTAAGCAGGTCACTGCGGAGTTCGCTGAAGAAGAGTTGGGTGACTTCGCGATTGATGGATGCTCAGCCCCAAATTTTGTTGTCTCGCTGAAGGGTTTTGCTCAATCCCTTGCGAAGTTCGCCGCTGCAGAAAAAGCTTTAACCGGCGCCCGAGCTGAGGCCGCCAAGCGATTGCGGATTGCGATGGCGACCCATCCGATGCTGGTCGCTGGAGAGAAGCGCGCTTGTACAACACTGATCCAGGCAGCGCATGGTGGCGCGGTGGTCAAGACAGGCGCCGAAGGCGTTTTTGGCGCAATCCTCCCTGAGCAAGGTTTGGGCATCGCGATTAAGTGCGATGACGGGTCAACGCGCGGATCAGAAACAGCAATGGCAGCACTTCTTTCGCGCTATGGTGCACTCGACCCTCAACATCCGACCTGCCAAGCGTTTACTGATGCACCGATTTACAATCGCAGGGGCATTGCGCATGGTCATCTCAGAGCAGGGCCGGAGTTTCGTTAACTCAAGAACTTATAGGCCAGCGTGATCGGCGAAAAATCACCGGTTCCAATCGGCAACACAAATGTAATGCCGATAATCAAGAACAACACCATCAGTCCGAGTTTCGGCATCCCAGTCCGCGCCGCCCATCGATACAGCGCAATGTTTGCGCCCAGGATGGCGGCCACAACCAGAAGTGACAACATCATGCCGCCGAGCGGCCCGTGGCTTTCGGTTAGCCGTGCCATTCCTTGCCAGGCGAACTGACCTACGATCGGCACAACGATCAGGTTGAAGACAGCGAAGGAGCTTACGGCATTGAACCAGGGAGGGGTCATGTTGGTGTTCCGGACTGCCGCTCCGATGACGGCTCGTGTTGTTTATCTCGCGTAAATCGACAGATCGAGTCGCAATTGGTCGTGACAGTCGTGAAAAAATGTGGAAGTTTTTCACGGACGAGATGGGTGCAAGTACCCGTCCAAGGATTCGCAACTGATGCCAAACGACTTGAGCCAATCGATAGATGCCATGCCCGACACGCGGGCAAGAGGGGTTGGCGCCGATATTCGTGGCCTGAGAAAGGCGCGTGGCCTGACACTTTCCGAACTTGCAGCACCCGTCGGTCGATCGGTCGGTTGGCTCTCCGAGGTCGAGCGCGACCTCAAAGAACCTACTATAGCCGATTTGCGCCGCTTGGCTGAAGCATTGGACCAGCCACTAAGCCTCTTCTTTGGTCAGCCTGTAGGTCCTGAGGATGAGCGCGGCTATGTCGTTCGTCATACGAACCGTCGCGCTCTGGGCAACGCCGAAGAAGGGCTGGTCGAACAGCTCCTTTCCCCCGACCTTTCCGGTTCTTTTGAGATCGTGCGTTCGGTCTTTGATCCCGGTGCTGAACTGGCTCAACCCGCTCAGCGGGCTACCGAGGAAGCGGGATACATCATCGAGGGTCAGCTCGATCTCTGGATTGGCGAGCAGCACTTCCATCTCGAACCCGGTGACAGCTTCCGCTTTGCCGGTGAACCTTATCGTTGGCGCAATCCTGGTGCGATCCCCGCGGTCGTCATTTGGGTCATTGCCCCTCCCGTCTATTAACCCCTCTTAGGAGCTTCTCATGGCCGAGATCCCAACCACAGCCCGTGTCGTTATCATTGGAGGCGGCTCTGTCGGGGCATCTTGCCTCTATCATTTAGCGCTGAAGGGCTGGACCGATTGCGTGCTCGTTGAAAAGAACGAGCTGACATCCGGATCCACTTGGCACGCCGCCGGTAACGTTCCAACCTTCTCGGCATCCTGGTCGATTATGAACATGCAGCGATACTCCACCGAGCTCTATCGCGGACTTGCCGAAGCCGTGGATTATCCGATGAACTACCACGTAACTGGATCGATCCGTCTCGCGCATTCCAAAGAACGGATGCAGGAGTTCGAACGCGCCTGTGGCATGGGCCGTTATCAGGGAATGGACCTGACAATGTGCACGCCCGAGCAGCTGAAGGAGTGGTATCCCTATCTTGAGCTGCACGATCTCGAAGGCGGTATGCATGATCCCAATGACGGGGATATCGATCCCGCTCAATTGACCCAAGCGCTCGCGAAGGGTGCAAGAGACAAAGGGCAGCAGATTATCCGGTTCACCTCTGTCACCGGAGTTCGTCGCGACGGGACCGAGTGGATCGTGACGACCGACAAGGGTGACATTCGCTGTGAATATGTCGTGAACGCCGCGGGTTATCGCGCCCAAGAGGTTGGCGAGATGTTTGGACGCAAAGTGCCAATGGCCACCATGTCCCACCAGTACATCCTGTTCGATGAGCACCCCGAACTGGTCGAGCGGACCAAGACTCACGGCAAACTCCCTCTGCTCCGTGACGTGGATTCCAGCTACTATCTCCGTCAGGAGAAGCATGGGTTCAACCTCGGACCCTACGAGCTGAACTGTAAGGCGCATTGGCACACCGCCGAAGATCCGATGCCCGATGATTTCTCGTTCCAGCTTTACCCAGACGATCTCGACCGACTGGAGTGGTACCTGGAAGATGCCATCGCCCGCGTACCGATGATTGCGGAAACTGGTCTTTACCGCGTGATCAATGGCCCGATCCCCTACACGCCGGACGGCAACCCGCTGATCGGCCCGATGCCGGGGGTTCCGAACGCGTTCGAGGCTTGTGTCTTCACGTTTGGCATCGCGCAAGGCGGTGGCGCAGGCAAGGTTCTGGCCGAATGGGTCGTCGATGGTGGCACTGAGTGGGATATGTGGTCGGTCGACCCGCGTCGCTTCGGCGACTGGTGCGATCACGACTATTGCGTCCAGAAGGCGATGGAAGTCTACGGCCACGAATACGCCATGCACTTCCCGCATCACGAATGGCCAGCCGGCCGCGACAAACGCCTCGGGCCGAATGATGCCAAGGTGCGTGAGCTGGGCGGTGTGATGGGTGCCTATGGCGGCTGGGAGCGGGCCAACTGGTTCGCCAAGCCGGGCGATGACACCTCGGAAGAGGCAACCGAGACATGGGCGCGTTCTGGCCCGTGGGAGCCTCGGGTTCGTGAGGAATGCGAAGCGGTCCGCGATGCCTGCGGCGTGCTCGATCTGCCGGGCTTCTCGCGCTTCAAAGTCGCGGGAGATGGCGCTGATGAATGGCTGCGTGGCCTGACCTGTGGCGCATTGCCTAAGATTGGTCGTCTCGGCCTGGTCTACTTCGCCGATCACCGCGGCCGGATCGTGACCGAGATGTCGATCACCCGGATCTCGGAAGACTACTATTACCTAATCACCGCAGCGACCGCGCAGCTCCACGACCACGACTGGCTGGTCAATCATCTACCGGCCGGCAGCCCGATCACGATCGAGGATCTGACCGAGACGATGAGCACGCTGATCGTCACCGGCCCGACCTCGCGTGATGTGCTGGGAGGGCTCTGCGGTGCAGACCTCACCCAACCCTGGCTAAGCCACCAGGAGAGCGAGATATCCGGCCAATGGGTGCGACTGCTACGAGTTTCATTCGCTGGTGAACTTGGCTGGGAGGTGCATGCTCTCACCGATGGCATGGCAAAGGTCTACGAAGCCGTTCTTGGTGCCGGGGCAAAGCCGTTCGGTATGTTCGCCCTCGACAGTCTGCGGATGGAGAAAGGCTACCGGACCTGGAAAGGGGATCTTTCCACCGACTACACGCTGTTCCAAGCTGGGCTTGGCCGTTTCGTTCGCTTGAACAAGGCCCAGGACTTCCCCGGCAAGACCGCGCTGATGAACGAACAGCAACAGGGCTCGACCCGTGCTTTTGCAACGATGGTTCTGCAGGCGAATGGTCATGACGCGCCCTACATGTCGAATGTCTGGAAAGGTGACGAGCATGTCGGTGAGACGACTTCGGGCGGCTGGGGCTATCGAGTGGCCGCGTCGATCGCTCTTGGCATTGTTCGGCCTGACTGTGCTGAGCCAGGTACGGAGCTAGAGGTCGAGATCTTTGGCGAGCGGGTGAAAGCCGTCGTGCAACAGGATCAACCGCTCTGGGATCCGGAGAACCAGCGACTACGCGCATGAGGTCGGGCGTGAAGCGAAAAGTGCAGCTGGCGACGAGGGCGGCCACCGGCGCGACCGCGCCGGTGTGGGTGATCAAGATCGCCCTCATGCCCGTTAACGGGCATGGCCGCCCGGCTCTCCGCTGTAAGCCTGGTTGAGGGGGATCAGCGTGGTGCAAAAAGTGGTTTTGATGGATGGTGGAATGGGTCAAGAACTCATCCGCCGGGCAAAGGGAGAACCGACGCCTGCTTGGTCGGCTCAGGTCATGGATCTCGAGCCTGAGCTGGTAGAAGAAGTCCATCTTGAGAACATCCAGGCTGGCGCGCGTGCGATAACGGTCAATGCATATTCGGTGACGCGTGCGAGACTGGCATCCGTTGAAAAAGAAAATCGCTTCGAAGCGCTCCAACGCAAATCATGCGAGCTTGCTTTGAAGGCGCGTGACGCCAGCGGAGAAAATGTCACAATCACCGGCTGCCTTTCTCCTTACCTGTGGTCTTATCGGCCCGGCTTGAATCCGAGTGTCGATGAAATGATCCCGACCTATCGGGAAATCGCACGGATCCAAGCGGAGTATGTCGACGTTATGCTCTGCGAAACAATGGGTTCTGGTGACGAGGCACTGGCTGCCGCGACCGCGGCAGCCGAAACTGGAAAGCCAGTTTGGGTTGCGTGGACCTTGATGGACGATGGAACCGGTCGCGTCCGGTCAGGTGAAACCCTAGAAGAGGTGAATGCAAGACTGGCTCATCTGCCAATTGCTGCCCGGCTTGTAAATTGCTCCTGCCCTGAATCAGTGGATGCAGGAATCGCTGACTTAGTCGCGCTCGGCGGGCCGGTTGGCGCCTATGCGAACGGGTTCACGGGCATCAAGGACTACTTCACTGCGGGTACAACGGTGAAAGGGCTGGAGGCGCGCGCGGATCTTGGACCAGAGCAATATGCAGATTTTGCAATACGGTGGGCGGAAAAAGGGCTGTCATTCTTGGGCGGGTGCTGCGAGATCTCACCCGAGCATATCAGCGAGCTCAACAACCGTCTCCAAGCATCGGGGTACGACATAGCTGGGGCGCCTGAATGACCTTGCCGTCAACAATGTCGGGTGTTCAGCTGACAGGGCATGGCGGGCCAGATGTTTTGGTTTGGAACGATGCCATTCCGTTGCCGGAGCCTGGGCCGACAGAGGTCCTGGTCCGTGTCCTCGCTGCGGGTGTCAACAACACCGACATCAACACACGCACCGGCTGGTATTCAAAGGAAGTCCGCGATCCGACAGATAGTAGCGGCGCGGGCGATGTTGAAGCCGGCGGTTGGGGCGGTGCTTTGACGTTTCCAAGGATCCAAGGGGGGGATCTATGCGGGCGCGTGGTGGCCTTAGGCAGCGGTGTCTCGGATTTCGTGGAGGGTCAACGTGTCACCTGCGCGATCAATCAACCCATGCCTTCATCCGATAACCAGGTCGGATTTGTGGCACTTGGTTCCGAGTATGATGGCGCCTTCGCGCAGTATTGCAGAGTACCGGCAGATCAACTCTTTGACGTGACGGACTCGCCGCTGAGCGATGTCGAAATCGCAGCTCTTCCATGCGCGTTCGGCACCGCCGAGAACTTGGTTGTTCGATCTGGTGTCTCATCCGGGGATCGCGTCTTCGTCACCGGGGCATCCGGCGGTGTCGGCATGGCTGCTGTTCAACTCGCCAAGCTTCGGAGGGCGCATGTTACCGCCCAAGCATCCAGGCCCAAACAACGCGCAGTTCTCGAGGCAGGTGCTGACGCAGTCGTTGATCGTGGGGAAGTGCCACAACCGGGGAGCATAACGGTCGCGATTGACATCGCCGGTGGACCCGACTGGGGTAAACTAATCGACGCTTTGCGCCCTGGTGGGCGTTACGCTACCTCCGGCGCGATTGCTGGTCCGATCGTCGAGGCGGATTTGCGGACGCTCTATCTGAACGATCTGACGATCTATGGCTGCACCTATCAGCCGCGCGAAGTTTTTCAGGGCCTCGTTGATCTGATCAATAAGGGCGGCATCCGTCCCCTGGTTTCGCAGACTTATCCATTGGCTGAGATTGCCCGCGCTCAAGCGGATTTCGCCGAGAAACGCTATCCGGGGAAGCTCGTTCTGATCCCTCCCGGACTTGATGAGGAGATCTGATATGGCAAACCTGCCAACCAAAGCCCGTGCCGTGATTATTGGCGGCGGCGTGTCGGGCTGTTCTATCGCCTACCATTTGGGCTTGCTCGGTTGGGATGAGGTTATCCTACTGGAACGCAAACAGCTGACCTGCGGCACGACATGGCATGCGGCAGGGCTAATCGGGCAACTTCGCGCCAATCAGAACATGACCCGGCTCGCGAAGTACTCTGCGGATCTCTACGTCAAGCTCGAGGAAGAGACCGGTGTCGCAACTGGCATGAGGCAGAACGGCTCGATCACTGTGGCGCTGACTGAAGAACGCAAGGAGGAGATCTTCCGCCAAGCAGCCCTAGCCCGAGCTTTTGGCGTTGATGTGGCCGAGATTAGCCCCAACGAAGCTCTGGAGATGTATCCGCATCTCAACATTGAAGATGTCGTTGCGGCCGTACACCTGCCCCTCGATGGTCAAGCGGATCCAGCTAACATCGCGCTGGCACTCGCCAAAGGGGCACGGCAGCGGGGTGCGAAGATTGTCGAGGGCGTTAAAGTTACAGCGATCCATCAGGATCGCGGCAAAGTCACAGGCGTCGATTGGGAAATGGCTGGCGAGTCCGGTACGATCCAGTCTGACGTTGTGATCAACTGCGGAGGCATGTGGGCCCGCGACATCGGTCAGATGGCCGGTGTTTCCGTACCGCTGCATGCGTGTGAGCACTTCTACATCGTGACAGAGCCCATCAATGGGCTGAAGCAGGTTCCCGTGCTGCGCGTCCCCGACGAATGCGCTTACTATAAGGAAGATGCGGGTAAGATGATGCTCGGCGCATTTGAGCCCAAAGCCAAGCCATGGGGCATGAACGGCATTCCGGAGAGTTTCGAATTCGATCAGCTGCCTGAGGATATCGACCACTTTGAACCAATCCTCGAGATGGGTATTAATCGGATGCCGATGCTGGGCGAGGCGGGTATTCACACCTTCTTCAATGGACCTGAGAGTTTCACGCCGGACGACCGGTACTACCTTGGCCAAGCACCAAACCTAGAAGGCTTCTGGGTTGCGGCGGGCTACAACTCGATCGGGATTGTGTCCTCTGGAGGCGCGGGCTACGCGCTCAGTCATTGGATCGACAAGGGTGAGCCGCCATTTGATCTTTGGGATGTCGACATCCGCCGTGTGCAACCGTTCCAGAACAACAAATACTACTTGCGTGAGCGGGTTTCCGAGACCTTGGGTCTGCTCTATGCGGACCATTTCCCGTATCGCCAGTACGAGACCTCACGCGGGATTCGCCGCACGCCCTTCCATGAGCACATGAAAGCCAAAGGCGCCTGTTTCGGCGAAACGGCAGGTTGGGAGCGTCCTAACTGGTTCGCAAAAGAGGGGCAGAAACCAGAGTATCAGTACACTTGGGGCCGTCAGAACTGGTTCGAGAACTCTGCCGAAGAGCATAATGCGATCCGAACTGGCGTTGGCATGTATGACATGTCCAGCTTTGGCAAGATCCGGGCTGAAGGACCTGATGCGGAGGCAGTGCTCAACCGGATCTGTGGCGGCGATATGAGCGTGCCAACGGGT
>JBCDAQ010000122.1:0-11864 GCA_039185285.1 Pseudomonadota bacterium | reverse complement strand
GGCCAGTGGCGGGAGCTGCTGGCAGGCGCGGGGCTGCGTTCGGCTTCGGTTTCGGGCTCTGGCATCTTCAAAGACGCGGCGTCTGATGCAGCACTCCGTCGGGTGTTCTTCGACGGTGACACGCCAGACTTCCAGATCGTCATTCCGGATTTCGGCACGATGGAGGGCGCCTTCCAAGTCGCCTCGATCGAGTATGCCGGGAACCACGACGGTGAGGCGAGCTTTGAGATCGCGTTGGTCTCAGCCGGCGAGCTGGTCTTTACCGAGGCGGCCTGATGCTGAACCCAGTACGCGGTGAGGTGGCGATCACGCTCAACGGAGAGGCGCGAGCGATGCGCCTGACGCTGGGCGCGCTTGCGGGGCTGGAGGCACGGCTGGAGTGCCGGTCGTTGGTGGCGCTGGCGGAGAAATTCGAGGCGGGAGAGGTCTCGGCCTCCGAACTGATCGCTCTCATTGCCGCAGGGCTTACCGGGGCGGGGCGGCCGACTGAGGAAGCCGAGGTGGCGGCAGCGGAGATTGACGGTGGGGCCGTGGGCGCGATGCGCGCTGGCATGGCATTGATCTCCGCCGCTTTCCGTGTGGAATGAGCCAGCCGGTCGACTGGGCGCAGTTGATGCGCCTTGGGCTGGGGGGGCTTGGCCTTTCGGCCAGGGATTTCTGGGACATGACGCCGGAGGAGCTGACGCGCGCGCTGGAAGGCGCCGGGCTGATCCCCGTGCCGGGGCAGGGGCCGATGGGTCGCGCGGGCCTCGAGCGGTTGATGGCGGCGCATCCTGATCAGGAGGACTAGATGGTTGATGATCCAAATCGCGGGCTTTTCAGCCTGGGCGATAGTCTGGGCGACTTGCGTGGCCAGACCTCGGACTTCCGCGAGGAACTGGCTGAAGCGACCCGGCAGATCCGGACGATGGATGGAGAGACCCAGCGGCTGTCGCGCTCGCTGGGATCGTCGCTTCGCTCGGCCTTTGACAAGGCGGTGTTTGGCGGAGGCAAGCTGACGGATGTGTTCCGAGGCCTGGGCCAGGATGTCTCGCGCCGGGTCTTGGATTCGGCGCTGCGCCCAGTTGAGGGGGCGCTGAGCACAGGCATCGGGTCGCTGTTCAGCGGGCTTTTCGCCAAGGGGGCCGCGTTTTCATCGGGCAATGTGCGGGCTTTTGCCAATGGCGGGATCGTCAATGGGCCAACCACGTTTCCGATGCGGGGTGGCACTGGCCTGATGGGTGAGGCGGGGCCGGAGGCGATCATGCCTTTAACCCGAGGCGCCGATGGCCGCTTGGGCGTGCGCGCCCAAGGCGGCGGCGCGGCGAATGTCACCATCAATATCCAGACGCCGGATGTGGCGGGATTTGAACGCTCCCGCGGGCAGATCGCCGCGCAACTGGCCCGCGCGGTCGGGCGCGGATCGCGCAGACTGTAGGAGGATTCCATGAGTTTTCATGACGTGCGTTTTCCGGGTGCGATCTCATTCGGCTCCTCCGGGGGCGTCGAGCGGCGGACCGAAGTGGTGACGCTTGCCAACGGGTTTGAAGAGCGCAATTCGCCCTGGTCGCAGTCGCGGCGGCGTTACGACGCCGGACTGGGTATTCGGGGCCTCGACGATCTCGATCAGGTGCTTACGTTTTTCGAGGCGCGGCGTGGGCGATTATTTGGATTTCGCTGGAAGGACTGGCTGGATCACCGCTCGGGTGCGCCTTCGGCTGCGGTCGCGCCAGGTGATCAGTCGATCGGTGTCGGAGATGGCACTACCTCGGCTTTTCGGTTGACGAAAACCTATTCGAGCGGCGGGTTTACGAGCGTTCGGGAGATCTCGCAGCCAATTGACACCTCGGTTCGCGTTGCTGTCGGCGGGGTCGAGCAGACCCCCGGGGTTGGGTTCCTGGTCAATGGCGGCATAATTGAGCTTTCGGCCGCGCCGGGATTTGGTGTGCAAGTCACGGCGGGGTTTGAGTTCGATGTGCCGGTGCGTTTCGACACCGATGTGATTGAGGTCAATCTGGCAGCCTTCGAGGCGGGCGAGATCCCATCGATCCCGATCATCGAGGTGCGGCTATGACCCGTTCTTTGCCGCAATCGCTGGTCGATAGTTTTGCGACCGGGTGTACGACGCTCTGCCGCTGTTGGATTATCAGGCGTCCCGATGGCGTACGGCTTGGGTTTACTGACCATGACCGTGATCTGAGTTTTTCGGCGCTGACTTTCCATGCGGGCTCGGGCCTGAACGGATCGGCGGTAGAGCGCGCAACGGGCGGACGGGCCGATAGCTATTCCCTATCTGGTGCGCTGCAATCCGCGGTGATCACTGAGGAGGACATCGGAGCGGGGCGTTATGACAGCGCTGAGCTTGAGCTTTTGCTGGTCGATTGGCAAAACCCTGAGAGCCGGGTGACGCTCGCTACTGGTCGGATCGGAGAGGTTCGGCGCACCGATGTGGCGTTTGAGGCCGAGGTTCTGGGTCTCTCGGAACAGTTAGAGCAGCCGGTCGGACGGGCCTATCTGCGCCGCTGCGATCTGCGCTTGGGCGAAGCGCGTTGCGGCGTGAACTTGGCGGATCAGGCGTTTCTGGGGACCGGGAGCGTGACGGCTCTGCCGTCGAGCCAGCGGCTAATCGCGAGCGGGATTTCAGGATTCGACGCTGGATGGTTTGCCGAAGGGGCGCTGACCTGGACCTCGGGCGCGAACCAGGGTGCGGTTGCCGAGGTGAAATCGCATCTGCTCGCCAACGGCATCGCGACGATCGATCTGTGGCTGGCGCCTGCTTTTCCGGTCGTTTTGGGGGATGAGTTCTCCATCGTGACGGGGTGTGACAAACGCTCTGAGACCTGCCGGTTGAAATTCGCCAACCTGCTGAATTTCAGAGGTTTTCCTCATATGCCGGGTGATGATTTCGTCAACGGATACCGATCGGGTGCGGGGCATGATGGAGGCTCGCTCTTGAATGGCTGATCCGGTTGCGATCGCGCGGGATTGGCTGGGCACGCCATATCGCCATCAGGCGAGTTGCAAGGGGGCGGGGGCTGATTGCCTGGGTCTGATCAGGGGGATCTGGCGCGAACTTTATGGCACGGAGCCTGAGACCCCGCCCGCCTATTCGCCCGATTGGGGAGAGGCGCGGCGAGATGAGATTCTGATGGCGGCTGCACTGCGCCATCTTCAGCCGGTTGAGCGGGCCGAACCTGGCGACGTTCTGCTGTTTCGCATGCGGGAGGCCGGCCCCGCCAAACACCTCGCGCTGCTCTCCGAGCTGGGAGAGACCCCGCGCATGATCCACGCCTATTCTGGACACGCTGTCTGTGAGACCAGCCTGACGCCCCCTTGGGCGCGGCGGATCGCGGGGCGGTTCCGCTTTCCTGGAGGGAGCCTCTGATGGCCACTTTGCTTTTATCTGCTGCGGGCTCTGCTGTCGGCGGTGCGATTGGAGGCTCGCTTCTCGGCGTCTCGGCTGCGACCGTGGGCCAGGTGGCTGGAGCGGTCGCGGGGGCTGTGATTGACAGCCGCCTGTTCCGGTCAGGGTCGGAGCCGGTTGAGGCGGGGCGTGCGAGCAATCTGCGCATCCAGGGCTCGACCGAAGGAGCCGTGATCCCAACAACCTATGGGCGGATGCGGGTGGCTGGGCAGTTGATCTGGTCGACCAAGTATCTCGAGAAAGTCACGACCACACGCCAAGGCGGCAAGGGGGGTGGCGGATCTTCTTCTGGCCAGACCGTGCGCGAGTTTTCCTATTGTATCTCCATCGCAGTCGCGGTTGGCGCTGGTCCGATCGATCGGATCGGGCGGATCTGGGCGGATGGGAAATTGCTGGATACGCAGGGACTTACGTTCCGTGTCTACCGTGGCACAGCTGATCAGCAACCTGATCCGAAGATCATGGCGGTCGAGGGGGCGGATCGCGTGCCCGCCTATCGCGGGACGGCCTATGTGGTGTTCGAGGACCTGCCGGTTGGGCAGTTCGGCGATCGGATCCCCCAGCTGAACTTTGAGGTTTTCCGTGCGCCGCCCGAGCTGATGATCGGCGATACGGAAGAGATTGGTGAGCGGCTGAACAAGCTGGTCAAAGGCGTTGCGCTGTCGCCCGGGACTGGTGAATGGGCACTCGATACCCAGCCGGTGCGCTACACGTTTCCCCAGGGAGGCGATCAGTTTGCGAATGTGAACAATTCCGAGGGGCGTCCGGACGCCTTGGTTGCCCTTGATCAGCTCGAGGCGGATTTGCCCGAGGCGGACAGTGTGAACCTGATTGTGAGCTGGTTCGGCACGGATCTGCGCATCGGCGAATGCCGGGTTGAGCCGCGGATCGAGGCACGGGATCGCAACAGCGCGCCTTTAGCCTGGTCGGTGAGCGGGTTGACCTCGACCACGGCTAATCTGGTCAGCCGCAGCACCGACGGTCGTCCGAACTATGGCGGCACACCCGATGACGGCTCGTTGATCCGGCTGATCCAAGAGCTGAATGCGCGTGGTAAGCGGGTGATGCTCTACCCGTTTCTGTTGATGGATGTGCCAGAAGGGAATGAGCTGACCAACCCTTATACGGGAGCTTTGGGTCAACCTGTCTTCCCCTGGCGGGGACGGATTACGGCAAGTGCGGCACCCGGGCAGGCGGGATCGCCCGATCTGACCGCTGCGATGACGGCGGAGGTGCAGAGTTTCTTCGGTACCGTTTCGGCCAGTGATTTCTCAGTCGGCGGTGGTGTGAGCTATTCCGGACCGGCGGAGTTCACCTGGAGCCGGTTTGTGCTGCATCTCTCTGCGCTTGCGCAGGCAGCCGGTGGGGTCGATTCGATTTGCATCGGATCGGAGTTCAGGGGGATGACGACTCTGCGCTCGGACCGCACAGTTTATCCGGCGGTGAATGAGTTGAAGCGGATTGCAGGGGAGGTGCGTTCTCTTCTGCCTGATGCGAAGATTGGGTATGCGGCCGACTGGACGGAGTATTTCGGACACCAGCCGCAGGATGGCTCGAACGATGTGATCTTCCATCTCGATCCGCTGTGGAGCGATCCAAACATCGATTTTGTTGGGATCGATGATTACACGCCGCTGAGCGATTGGCGATATCAGACCGACCACTTGGATCGGACGGCAGGGGCGGCTTCGGTCTACTCGCTCCCCTATCTGAATGGGAATGTCGAGGGTGGGGAGTATTACGACTACTTCTACGCGGATGAGGCAGCCAAGACGCTGCAGGACCGCACACCGATCGCGGACACCGCCCACGGCGAGGATTGGGTGTTCCGGCCAAAGGATATTCGCGGCTGGTGGCAGAACGCGCACCACAACCGGATTGGCGGGGTGCGAGAAGCGGCGTCTACCGGTTGGGTGCCGCAGTCCAAGCCCGTTTGGCTGACCGAAACCGGGTGCCCCGCGATCGATCTGGGCGGGAACCAACCGAACCTGTTCTATGATCCCAAGAGTTCTGAGAGCGCGATCCCGTTCGGCTCTGTCGGGGCGCGGGATGATGAGATGCAGCGGCGCTTCCTGCAGGCAAAGCTCGCCTATTGGCAAGAGGCTGCAAACAACCCGATTTCAACGGTTTATGGCACCCGGATGATCCCTGACGATCGAGTTTTTGTCTGGACTTGGGATGCGCGACCGTTCCCCGACTTCCCAACGCGGGAGAGTGTTTGGGCCGATGGGCCGAGTTATGATTTCGGCCATTGGCTGACCGGGCGGGTGAGCGCCTCATCACTGGCCGAAGTGGTGGCGGATATCCTGCTCAACCGCGGGATCACACAGTTCGACGTCTCGGCGCTGTTTGGATCGGTCGAGGGGTATCAGATCGAGCAGACGCTTAGCGCGCGCCAGGCGCTGCAATCCTTGATGCAGACCTATGGGTTCGACGCGTTCGAGGCGCAGGATCGGATTGTGTTTGTCATGCGCGATCTCAGACCCTCGATTGCGATCCCCGCGGATCGGTTTGTCGAGAATGACGACCCGACCGATGGTCCTGTGATGCGGGAGCGCACGAGCGCCGGGGCGACGGTTGACGCTGTTCGGTTGAGTTTTGTCGAGGCTGAGAGCGACTATCGCCTGGGCGCTGTCGATGCCCGGCAGAATGCGACCTTGGCCAGCCGTGTGGCTGAAAGCTCGCTGCCGATCGCGCTCTCGTCCACGCGGGCCCGGCTGATGGCGCAGCGACTGTTGGCAGAGGCGATGCGGACCGAGGAGACGGTGCGCTTCTCCTTGCCGCAGTCGGAGCTCGCGCTGGAGCCGGGTGATCTGGTGGATCTGCCGGGAAGCGTTGATCCCTATCGGATCGAGACAATCGTCGATGGTGTTGTGCGCGAGATCACTGCGGTCCGGGTTGAACGCTCGCTGACGGTTCCGGCAGCGACGCTTTCAGATAGTCGCGAGACTGAGTTGCCTTTGGTCCCCGGGCCAATTGAGCAGGTCTTTCTTGATCTGCCGGTGGTCGATGACGATGGCAAAGCAGCACCCGCTATTGCCGCGACAGCAGATCCCTGGCCGGGAGAGGTTGGCATATATGTGGCGCCAGGTTCTGACGGGTTCGAGTTGATCGCCGAGGGACGGCAACCGGCTTCGATCGGTTCTTTGGTCGAAGATCTCCCACCGGGTCAGCCAAACCGCTGGCAGCGGATCAGTGTTGATGTGGCGCTCTCGGGTGCGGGGATCTCGTCTGCGGATATCTTGAGTGTTTTCAATGGATCGAATACCGCAGCTCTGCGACGGCCGGACGGGGAGTGGGAGCTGCTCCAGTTTCGAGAGGCGGTCCTGATTGCTCCCGGGCGCTATCGGTTGTCTGGTCTTCTACGCGGGCAACGTGGGACTGAGGGGTTGGCCCCTGTGACATTGCCTGCGGGCACGGAGTTCGTTCTTCTGGACAATGCGGTTGTGCCGGTTCCCTTGTCGGGCTCGGCGCGAGGACTGCAACGGACCTGGCGGATTGGACCAGCGAATTTTGGATTTGCCCATCCGAGTTATGTGGAGACCGTGCAGACCTTTACAGGCAAGGGTCTACGGCCGTTCGCTCCGGCACAGCTGAGGGCGAAGGGGACCTTTGGTCAAGACATCGAGGTCTCCTGGGTCAGGCAAACCCGCCTTAACGGAGATGGCTGGGAGCAGGTCGAAGTGCCCCTGGGTGAGGAGGTTGAGCAGTATCGCCTGCGCATCCTCCAAGGCGGGGCGACGGTGCGCGAGGTCACGCGTACTCAACCGAGCTTCACCTATTCAGCCGCTCAGCAAGCCGAGGACGGTGTTGGGCCCGGTGCTGAGGTCGCGGTTTCCCAGTTCTCAACCACAGTTGGCTTCGGGCCTGAGAGGAGGATTCTGATCAATGGCTGATACAGCAAATCTGGTGTTGCCGTTGCTAGATGCGGCACAGGCACAGAAACATGTAACGGTGAACGAAGCGCTCGCGCGGGTTGACGCCTTGGGTTTTGGTGCAGTCGCATCTATCGGGCAGACGACGCCCCCCTCGGTCGCGGATGGCGCAGTCCATATCGTGGGCGACGGTGCTTTGGGTGAGTGGTCAGGACAGGATCATGCGTTGGCGATCGGATCAAACGGCGGTTGGAGCTTCTATGCGCCCCGCGCTGGATGGTCGGTCTGGGCGCTGTCGCTGAACGAAATTTACGTTTTCGATGGGACGACATGGCGTGCGGGTGCCGTGGCCATGTCGAGCGGAGGGGCGGTGACCTCTGAGCGCGTTCTCGAGTTTGATCAAACACTCTCAGGCGCCGTCACCACAACCGCAACTCAGATCCCCGATAAAGCGATCGTTCTAGGCATAACAGCGCGGGTGATCACGGAGATTTCGGGGGCTTCTTCCTGGAGTTTGGGTGTCGCCAGCAGCCCCGATCGCTATGGCAGCGGTTTCGGCACGGCGCTGAATACTTTGGCCGAGGGGGTCACGGGGCAGCCGCTGGCTTACTATGGCGGCACAGCTCTAGAGGTTACCGCGACGGGTGGGGGTTTTTCTGCCGGTCAGCTGCGGATCGCAATTCACTATCAATCAATCGCCGCGCCGCGCGCGGTTTAAACCAGAAGGGGGAACTCTCATGAAACGCAGTGCATTTTTGATCGTCGCAGTTTGGCTAGCAGGCTGTGACACGCTGGAGGACATCGCACCGCAAACGGTTGCAGGCTTCGAGAGTGGTGGGATCCTGGGGGCTTTGGACGGCGCCTCTGGTGCTATTTTGGCCCGTTGCCGTGGTTTAGATGGTGAGGAGTTTCGTGTCGCTGTTGACACGCTTGGCGCGCAAACAGGCGCGGCTCAGACTGTCGAGGCGGTGCGCGCGGAGCGCCAGAAAATTTGTGCGACTGCCGGGGCCATTGCGGTTCTGACCTCGCAAGAGAGCTAGAAAACTCCCGGATCTGCCCGTGCCAGGCAGATCCGGCTTAAGCTTCGATAGAACGCGTTGACAGAAGCAGAGCATCAGCTTCTCAGTTAAGCCAGTCCAAAGAAGGCTTATGCGGCGACAGCCGCATTCCGCTTGGTCCGCTCAAATGAGGAGCGCGCTTCACGATGCCATTCGCCGATCTAGGCTGAGTTGTTGCTTTCTTAGGCACACCAAATCTTCGCATGAGGCCGTATTTCACGAAATTTTATTGCCAAGCTCACAATTTCTGGCTGGACAGTTGCTAGAAGGTTCCCCATTTCGGAGCGAAGTCGGTTAGGATCCGGCACGCAAAGATGGGAGGGACCCATGGCGCTGCATACGAGAACCACGACCCCGGCTTCTGTCGATCCGGTCTGGAAGCAAATGCGCGACGAGGCTGAGCAGTTGGCGGCGAATGAGCCGTTGATGGCGAGTTTTGCCCATTCTGTCGTGTTGCACCATCCAAGTTTTGAGGACGCACTCTGTTACCGGATTGCGCAAAAGCTCTCTTCCCCAGAATTCTCCCCTCTTTTGATGCGTGAGATCGCCGAAGCTGGCTTTGCCGCGAACCCCGAGATGGGCCGAGCCGCGCGCGCGGATGTTGTGGCGACTTATGATCGCGATCCAGCATGCGATCGAATGTTGAATCCCCTTCTCTACTTCAAGGGCTTTCTTGCGGTTCAATCGCAGCGGCTAGGGCATTGGCTTTGGAAAACGGGCCGCAAGGATGTCGCTCTGTTTATCCAGATGCGTTCATCGGAGCTCTTCGGTTGTGACATTCATCCCGGTGCCAAGATGGGCAAGGGGATCATGATTGATCACGCCCACTCCATCGTCATCGGTGAGACGGCGGTTGTGGGTGACGATGTCTCCATGCTGCATTCGGTGACTCTTGGCGGGACCGGTAAGGCGGGTGGGGATCGGCACCCCAAAATTGGAAATGGTGTTTTGATTGGCGCGGGCGCCAAAGTGTTGGGCAACATTCACGTGGGCAATTGCTCGCGCATTGCCGCAGGATCAGTGGTGTTAAAGGATGTGCCCGAGTGCAAGACGGTTGCAGGGATCCCGGCAAAGATCGTTGGCGATGCCGGATGTGATCGCCCGTCGGTCAGCATGAACCATCTCTTGGTTGCAACAAACCCTGAAGACATCGTCCCAGATTGCTGACGGATCCGGCGTGGCTCACGGCCCGCCCACCCAGGCAACCGTCAATGCGAGCTGCGGCGTATGTGCTCCCCATCGCCCTGAGCCACGCCGGAGCTCGAGCCGTGATCTTGTCATCTCAGTTGTGCTGAGGGTTTCCTTCAGCCGTTGAGATCTTTGGGCAAAATCCCCTCGGTTCTAAAAGCGCGAGGCCCGATCAAAGCTGCCCCCTGAAACTCTTCAACTGTGGTCCTGAATGATCAGCGCGGCAGGCCGGCTCAAGGCCGCGCCGATCGGTTTCTGGGAGCGCTTGTGGCGCTTAGCCTTCAGAGGGTTCGACCTCTGGCAGGTTCGATCCGATGAACTCGCTTGGGCTCAAGATGTTATCCTGGTCCCGATCCAGTTGGGCGAAAATCTCCGGGTCTAGGGAGGGATAAGCCTTCTGGAATTCACCTAGGGTGATCTGGGCGTCGGCGTTTTCATCGATCACGGTGAAGGTGTTTGCAGTCCCGGCGAACGCGAGACCGGCAGCACCTAGGATGGAAGCAGAAACGAGAGTGAACTTGGTGATCATGGGGGAGTCTACTTTCATGTCCAGACGACACGGATGGTCCATGTCGCTGAGTTCTGAACGATGATCTCCGTGGCTCTCCGTCGGGAAAAACTCAATAAATTCAGAGTGGCTAGGGATCGGCTCGCCCGAACGAGCAGCGTTTTCAGCTAGTTGCAACTGGGAGATGAAGCGATGCTGAACCGCTTCTTTCGACTGGGATTAGCGTCCCGAACGCCGCACGCGTGGCGGTGTTTGATCCCATCCAGACACGCCTCCAACAACGGATCATGGAGATTTCTGCGGTGCGAAAGACTGCCCGGAAAGCTGCGCCGCGCTTGGACATCCTGTTCGTGACTGTCTCCGACCATGGAGCCTTTGATCCGGTCTTGCGCACGGTACCTCGGTGCGCGTTTTTGAAAGCGCATGAGGGGTCAAACTCACCCAGCACGCCTTGGCAGACCTACCCATCGGCGATCACCCTCCAATGGAAGCCAAGTTCGCAGTGCCCGTTGGCCCTTCGTTCCAAACGCGACGTGACCGGCGATGGCGCGCGATGGAATGTTAGCCAGCCAGCTTTGGACCATGATGATCGCTTGAGAGCTGTTTTTCGGTTTCGTTTGGATCCACGCCCTGAACGCTTCAGGGCAATGTTCCTTGGCCGAGGGCTGCCGGCTATGCGCGACGCCTGCGCCGTTCCCGACCTCCGCGAGCACCCTCCGCGCCGGGCTGGGCTGGGGGTTTGTTGAACTTGATCCAATTACCGCCTGAGGCGTCGTTGTCGAGCAGGAAGTCGGCAGCCTTGATCGCTTCGATTTCTTTGGACGGGGTCGCTTTCGTCGAGGTCAGTCCAAGATGCGGGGCAAGCGCCTCCCAGTCGGTGCCCTCAGGAATGGTGATGCCAAGTGCTGCGAGCGCCTCGGTCTTCTCGGCGATCTTCTTTGCCGAAGCACCAAGTTGAACTGGGTTCATGATGGCGGAGGTCATACCTGCAGCAGCGGCCATTGGCAGGAAGGCATTGTTGATGCCGTGCCGATTTGGAAGGCCAAACGAGATGTTCGACGCGCCACAGGTTGTGTTGACGCCCAGTTCCTCACGAAGCCGCCGGACGAGGGCGAAAACTTGCAGACCAGCGGTTGCCATCGCCCCCACCGGCATTACCAGCGGGTCCACCACGATGTCATGCGCAGGTATGCCGTGATCGGCGGCGCGTTGGACGATTTTTTTGGCAACCTCGAAGCGGACATCCGGGTCTTCTGAAATGCCTGTGTCGTCATTTGAGATGGCGACCACGGGGACGTTATATTTTTTGACCAACGGCAGAACCATCTCGAGCCTTTCCTCCTCGCCTGTGACTGAGTTGAGGAGGGGACGACCCTCACAAGCTTCAAGCCCGGCCTCAAGGGCGCCTGGCACGGAGCTGTCGATGCAGAGAGGTGTATCAACCAGGCCTTGGACGAGCTCGATCATCTGGCGCATCAGGGGAGGCTCGGTCTCGTTCGGGTTCGGGTTGGAGTTGTACACGACCCCCGCATTGACATCGAGCACGGTTGCGCCGCAGGCGACCTGCTCGAGCGCGTCTTTCTTCACAGTCTCAAAGTTTCCGGCTTCGAGTTCGGCAGCGAGCTTTTTTCGGCCGGTTGGGTTGATCCGCTCGCCGATCACACAGAAAGGCTGGTCGAAGCCGATCACGACGGTTTTGGTTTTGCTTTCAACGACGGTGCGGGTCATGGAGGGATCCTTGAAGTGGGGGCTGATGTCTTGGAGCGAAGCGAAGGCGCGGCTAATCAAACGGCGGCGGGCTAAAGCCCGCCAAAAGATCCCCTCGAACAGCT
>JBCDAQ010000121.1:0-11990 GCA_039185285.1 Pseudomonadota bacterium | reverse complement strand
GGCACCATGCGGAAAGGGTGCCGGGTAACGCCCGGCGGGGGTAACCCCAGGGAAAGCGCCACAGAGACCAGACCGCCGGGGAGACCCTCCGGCAAGGGTGAAAAGGTGGGGTAAGAGCCCACCGCGGGCCTGGCAACAGGGCCGGCACGGCAAGCCCCACCCGGTGCAAGATCAGATAGGGAAGGCACGAGGCAACTCAGGGTCCCGCAGCCTGCCTTCCGGGTAGATCGCTTGAGGGGTCCGGCGACGGGCCTCCCAGATGAATGGCCATCCCTGCGAAAGCAGGACAGAACCCGGCTTACAGGCCATCCGCATCCGAAGCCTTGGGAACCGGCCCAGGTTGACCGTGAAGACGCGATGTGCCCGCTTAGAAAAATGGCATGAGGCCAAAGGCCGGGGGAGGAGATCGATCATGAACCTGATCTCGATGCTAAAGACCCGAGCTACCGACGGGCACCCAGTCCGCGCGGGCTTGATTGGGGCGGGGAAGTTTGGCTCGATGTTTCTCTCACAAGTGCCGACGACACCGGGGCTCACCGTCTCGGCGATCGCGGATCTGGCACCCGATCGGGCCCGCGCGGCCTGCCGGACCGTTGGGTGGGACGACGACCGGATCGACGCCACGCAGTTCTTGGAGACCGGTGAGGCGCTGACCCAATTAGACGAGGTCGATGTGGTGATCGAGGCCACGGGACACCCGGCGGCCGGTATTGCGCATGCCCTAGCCGCAATCGAGGCCGGCAAACATGTCGTTATGGTCAATGTCGAGGCAGATGTGCTTGCGGGCCCAGCGTTGGCGGCTAAGGCTCGGGCGGCAGGGGTCGTTTACTCCATGGCTTATGGTGACCAGCCCGCGTTGGTCGCTGAGATGGTCGATTGGGCTCGTGCGACCGGCTTCGAGGTGATCGCCGCTGGCAAGGGCACCAAGTACCTGCCAAGTTATCACGGCGTGACCCCCGATGATGTTTGGGCCCATTACGGCCTGACACCAGAGGAGGCCGCGAAAGCGGGGATGAACCCGCAGATGTTTAACTCCTTCATGGATGGCACAAAATCGGCGATCGAGATGTGTGCGATCGCCAACGCGTGCGGCTTGCAGGTGCCATCGACGGGCTTGGCGTTTCCGCCCTGTGGTGTCGACGATCTGGCGCATCTGTTGCGCCCGAGGGAAGTCGGCGGGATCCTGGATGCGGCGGGCACCTGCGAGGTGGTCTCCTCACTCGAACGGGACGGGCGCCCGGTATTCCGCGATCTGCGATGGGGCGTCTATGTCGTCTTTCGGGCGCCGAACCCCTACGCCGCAGCCTGTTTCAAGCAATACGGATTGGCGACCGATGCAAGCGGCGAGTATGCCGCAATGTACAAACCCTATCATCTGATCGGGTTGGAGCTGGGTATCTCGGTCCTCAACGCGGCCTTGCGTGGCGAACCCACGGGACACTCGCGCGAGTGGCGGGCAGATGCGGTCGCAGTCGCCAAGAAGGATCTCGCGCAGGGTGACATGTTGGATGGTGAGGGCGGCTACACCGTGTGGGGTCGCGCGATGCCTGCGAAAGACAGCCGGGCCGTCAATGCGCTGCCGATTGGCCTGGCCCATGGGGTAGCTTTGCGCCGAGGTGTGAAACAAGGCGATGTCCTGACCCTTGACGATGTGGCGCTGATGCCCGAGACCCCTGCCCTGACCCTGCGCAACGAAATGGTCGCCGAGGGCTAGGGGATGTCATGCATGCGGATCTGAGTGGAAAACGCGCCCTGATTACCGGCGCATCCGGTGGCTTGGGCCGGCACTTTGCCGAGGTTTTGGCCGCGAACGGCGCCGAGGTTCTGCTGGCGGCCCGGCGGACCGAAGCCCTGGCCGATGCGGTGCGAGAGATTGGCGATCAAGCTCAGGCAATTGCCTTGGACGTGCTCGAGCCCGCCTCGGTCGAAGCAGCGTTTGCCCAGGTCGGTCAGGTCGACATTCTGGTGAACAATGCAGGTGTTACGATGACAAAACGTGCGCTTGAGGTCGAGGACCCGGAATGGGATCGGATCCTGGACACGAACCTGACGGGTGCCTGGCGGGTGGCCCGCGCGGCCGCTGGCGCCATGAGCGATGGTGGGAGCCTGATTAACATCGCCTCGATCCTGGGTCTTCGGGTGTCTGGTGGCGTGCTGCCCTATTCGGTATCCAAAGCGGGCGTCGTGCAGATGACGAAAGCGCTCGCATTGGAATGGGCGCGGTTGGGCATTCGGGTGAATGCGCTGGCACCGGGGTATATCGAGACGGATATCAACCGCGGTTTCTTCGAAACCGAGGCGGGTCAGGCGCTGATTAAACGCATCCCCCAGCGGCGGTTGGGGAGGATGCGCGATCTGGATGGCCCGCTTCTGCTTCTGGCCTCAGACGCGAGCCGGTTTATGACCGGCACGGTGGTTGAGGTCGATGGTGGGCACTTGATTAGTGGCCTTTGAGCAACCGCGTCCTACCGGTTAGCGCGCGAAGAAATAGCCTACGGCAAGAACCAAGACTATCGCGGTGATAACACCGAGAACGAACTTCAGCAAACCGCCGATGAGCCGCAACCAACCGCGCGAGGCTTTGCGAGGCTGGGCAATCTCGACCGGTTTCGCATCATTCGCTTGGTTGAAAAAATCGAGCAGATTGAATGGCCCAGGGGGCGGTTGTTTGATAACAATGTTCCTTGCGTCAAGCTCATCTATCAACCGCATCAGCCCGTGAGACCGGTCTAATATTTCCTGGACGGGATAACAGCCACGAGGCGCGCCGCTGGACGTAACTGCGAGACCAAAATTAGCCGCTTGAAAAGCCTCCAGCAGAGGCTTCGGTGAGTTTCGAAGCGCGTCTGAGGTTCTCTGATCTCGAAACAGAAAGGTGTGAGTGTCGTACACCCGTGGATCGACACCAAGCGCTTTGATCTTCTCAAACATATCCGGATCATCAAGCACAGCGCCTAAGTGTCGGGACTTGTCGAAATCATAGTTCAAGGGATTGCCTCAGAATTGGTTGCGTGATCCTTTGCGGATCACGTTGCGAGAGCTCGGCCTCAAAGTCGAGCTATCGCGGAACAGCATAGGTGCCTTGATGGACTTCTCTCTACCCCCGCAAATCGATGATCTCCGCCAGAAGACCAGGACCTTCATTGCAGATGAAGTGATGCCAGTGGAGGCGGATCGGGCGAACTGGGATGAGTACGAGATGATCGGCCAGGAGCCTTTGGAGGGGCTGCGTGCCAAGGCAAAAGAAGCCGGGCTTTGGTCGCCCCAGATGCCCGTGGATCGGGGCGGCATGGGGTTGGGCGTCCAGGGGATGGCGGCCCTTTATGAGGAATCGAATTACTCGCTCTTTGGCCCTGTCGCGATGAACTGTGCAGCGCCGGACGACGGCAACATGATGGTGTTGGAGAAGCTTGGTCGCGAGGATCAGAAGGAGAAATGGCTCCAGCCGATCATCGATGGCAAGGTCCGATCCGCCTTTGCGATGACCGAACCCGCACCGGGCGGAGGGTCCGACCCTTCGATGATCCAGACTAAGGCTGAGCGTTCGGGCAATATGTGGAGGATCACCGGGCGGAAGTGGTACATCACAGGCGCGGGCGTCGCCTCGCATTTCATCCTGATGGCCAAAACCTCGGATGATAAGCGCAAAGGTTTGACGGCGTTCCTGTTTCACAAGGACGATCCCGGCTGGTCGATCGCCCGGCGTATCCCGATCATGGGGCCGGAGGAGCATGGCGGCCATTGCGAGCTGATCTTCGATGGACTCGAGATCCCCGATCAGAACCGGCTGATGGAGGTCGGCGACGGGCTGAAGGTCACGCAGATCCGCCTCGGCGTTGCCCGTCTGACCCATTGCATGCGCTGGCTGGGGCTTTCGCAGCGCTGCTTGGATATCGCACGCAACTATGTCGAGGAACGTGAGGGCTTCGGGATCAAGCTGGCGGAGCGGGAAAGCGTGCAGCTGCAACTAGGTGAAGCAGCAATGGCCATTGAGATCGGCCGAATGCTGACCATGCGCGCCGCCTGGGCATTGGATCAAGGCTCAAAGGCCCGCCAGGAGGTTTCGATGGCCAAGATACAGGTCGCCGATACGCTGCATAAATGCGCGGATACTGCGATCCAATTGAACGGCGCGCGGGGGTATTCAAAGGATACGGTTCTCGAATGGATCTACCGTTATGCGCGCCAAGCGCGGCTGGTAGATGGCGCCTCAGAAGTGCACAAGATGGTCATCAACCGCTTTTTGAGCCAACAAGGCCGCGACTTTTTCCGCTGGGGTCCAGGGAGCGACTAGTTTGGGTGAAGGGGGATTTCCGACATGACTAAGAAGGGCTGGATCACCGTTTTCGAGGTTTCGGGCTCGGTGCTGGCAATGGCATATGCCTTGTTGATTGCGTCGAACACAGGCAATGAGATCTTGGGGTTCTCACTGCTCTTAGTTTCGGCTTTGCTATTTGCGGCCTGGGGGCTGATTGACAAGCGTTGGGCGTTCCTTTGCCTGCAGTTCTTTTATGCGGCGTCCGCCATTATTGGGCTGGTGCGTTGGGGATAGAGCTTATCGCAGAAAAACACGCGCAGAGCCTGATGCGCCGATGATCAGCGCCGGCCCTTTGTTCTTCTATCTCGCCTTCGGATTCTCATTTCTTCTGCGGGCATCAGAACGAGCGTTCTTCCGCAAATGGTCTGCCAGATGCATCGTCTTTTGTGCAGGTTGGACCTTTCTGATAGGCGCGGCATCGCTGGTATCGGAGGCTTTATCGCTGCTAATTTTACTTCCCTCTTTGATGCTTTTGCCAACGCTCCTTGGACTAAGCGGCGGAGTATGGTTTGGCTGCTCTGTCAAACTGCTCGGCGGTCAAGGAAGAACCGTCTCAGCAGTAATGGTTGCAGGTGCCGCCATCCTGCTTCCGGTGTTTGTCATCTATGCACTGATAGACTGGGTTTCGGGCGCCTGAGACCGCTATCTGGCTCGTGGATGGGGTTCGATCCCTTCTTGCAGGCTGCTCGCAATTCCAAACTCGATGATTTAGTCAGAGAGCCGAGAGGTCGCTTGCCGGGCTGCCGATTAGCGGCGCAATCGGCGCGACGTAGCCTAACAACGCAGGCCGGACAGGGTCGAAGAGAGGACGCGAAGAATGCGGCAAGAAATGTTCAGTGTGGCCGGAAGGGTCGCTGTAGTCACCGGCGCGTCGAGTGGAATTGGCCGCGCGATGGCCTCTGCCTTGGCCGAGCAAGGCGCGCGAGTGGTGGGTGTTGCCCGTCGGGCCGAAGATCTGGAGGTTTGGGCCGCTGAGGACGGTGAGCGCGCCTTTGTCGTCGCTGACATGGGTGATCTTGAGAGCTTGCCCAAAGCGGCGGCGGCTTGTGCCGAACCCTTTGGTGCACCAGAAATTGTTATTCCGGCAGCAGGCATCAATCCCCGCAAACATGCCGATGACGTCTCGCTGGACGAATGGCAGCGCACGATAAACCTCAATCTCTCGCACCCTTTTCTGTTCACACGGGAACTGGTGCCCGGGATGAAGGAGAAGGGCTGGGGACGGGTGATCAACATCGCCTCGCTCCAGACTTATCGTGCTTTTATCAATGGCGTCGCCTATGGCGCATCCAAGGGTGGAATTGCCCAATTGACCCGGGCCATGGCCGAGGCCTGGTCGCCCCACGGGGTGATGTGCAACGCGATCGCGCCAGGGTTCTTTCACACCGCCCTCGCGGCTGCGGTTTTCGCGGATGAAGAGCTCGCCGCACATCATGCGAAGATGACCGCGGTCGGTCGGAATGGCGACCTCGAGGATCTGGTCGGGCCGATGCTGTTTTTGGCCTCTCCGGCCTCAGACTATGTTACGGGACAAGTCCTCTCGGTCGATGGGGGCTATACGGCGAAATAGGCGACCGCCATGCCACGTTTAATGGAACGTTACCTGCCGCCAACCGGGCCGTTGAAACTGATCCATCAGGATGATGAGCTTCTGTTGGTTGAGAAACCGTCCGGGCTGCTGTCTGTCCGAGGCAAGCCAGAGGCACATTGGGATTGCCTCGAGTACCGGGTTCGGGAGGAGGATCCCGCCGCGCTCTTAATCCATAGATTGGATCTCGAGACTTCAGGTATCATGGTTTTTGCGCGTAACCGGCGAGCTCAGAAGATCATAAACGGACAGTTTGAGAGACGGGTTGTTGAAAAGACTTATGTCGCCCGGGTCATGGGCTCGGTGGTTGGGGAGAGCGGATCGATCGATCTGCCGCTGACAGCCGATTGGCCGAACCGGCCGATGCAGAAGGTCTGTCACGAGAAGGGCAAGCCATCGGTGACCGACTGGCGAGTTCTTAGTCGCGATCGCTGCGTGAGCCGGCTTGAGCTTCTTCCAAGGACGGGTCGCAGCCATCAGTTGCGGGTGCACCTGAAAGAGATCGGGCATCCAATCCTCGGCGATCCGTTCTATGCGCCGGAAGATGCATATCTTGCCGCAGATCGCCTACAACTTCATGCGCACCGTTTGCGTCTACGCCACCCAAGTGATGGCAGCTGGCGAACCTGGGAAAGCCCAGTCCCCTTTTGAACGCGCGCAACGAGCGTCCGCTCCGCCGCGGAAACGACCGGAGGGGCTGGGAGCCAGCAGCGCATGTCCGTTTTCAAACGGACCGGGCGGGTGAACCCGCCAGCTGCGCGCTCAGGCGCGCAGATGCGCTGCTGGCTCCCAGACCAGCCTTCGCGCTATCGGCACCTAACTGGCTCAGCTCAACCTCCCCCTCAACGCGCTTTTGCCCGCAAGGGCGCGTAGCTGATCAGACCAAGACCTCACGGGCCTCCTGTGCGCCCACCCCAAACACCTGCTTGTATCGTGCAATCTCTTCCGCTGGCCCCATTGCCTTGGTTGGATTATCCGAGAGCTTGACGGTAGCACGACCATTAGCCGAGACCGCCTTACAAACCAGCGAGAACGGCGCCAACGCATCACCCGATGCAAGTCCGCGAAAATCATTCGTGAGCAGGGTCCCCCAGCCAAAGCCCAAATTCACCCGTCCATGGAACTGAGAGTGCAGCTCCTGGATCTTCTCCACATCCAGCCCATCAGAGAAGATCACCAGCTTCTCCCTTGGATCCTGGCCGTGGCGCTTCCAAAAATCGATCGCGATTTCAGCGCAGGGGGCTGGATCGCCGGAGTCGATCCTCACCCCGGTCCAATTCACCAACCAACTCGGCGCCCGATCGAAGAAGCCTTTGGTCCCGTAAGTATCCGGCAGAATGATCCGGAGATTGCCGTCATAGTCCTCCTGCCAGTCGGCGAGAACCTGATAGGGCGATTGCGCGAGTTCCTGATCCCCCTCCGTCAGAGCTGCATAAATCATCGGCAGCTCATGGGCGTTTGTCCCAATCGCTTCCTTCTCCTGGCGCATGGCGATCAAACAGTTCGACGTGCCCGTAAAGGCGGGCCCCAACCCCTCGCCCATCGCTTCAACGCACCAATCCTGCCAGAGGAACCCGTGCCGCCGTCTCGTGCCAAAATCTGCGATCCTGAGACCATCGAGGCGTTTCAAATGCTCAATCTTCTCCCAAACCCGGGTCATCGCCCGCGCATAGAGAACCTGAAGGTCAAACTTGCCCAAGGTCCGCAAGACCGCCCTAGAGCGCAGCTCCATCAGGATGGCAAGCGCTGGGATCTCCCACAACATGCTCTCGATCCAAGGTCCGTCGAAGGTCAGCTCATACTGATCGCCTTTGCGTTCCAGGTTGTAGGCGGGGAACCGGAACTCCTCGAGCCAGGTCACGAACTCCGGCGTGAACATCTGGCGGCGGCCATAGAATGTATTCCCGCGCAGCCAAGTGCTCTCCCCGCGCGAGAGGCGCAATGTGCGGACATGATCCAACTGCTCGCGCAGCTCCCCCTCGTCGATCAGATCCGCCATCGCGACGCTTTTCGAGCGGTTGATCAGGCTAAATGTCACCTGTGCCGTGCGGTGGTTCAAAAACACCGACTGAGCCATCAGAAGCTTATAGAAATCCGTGTCGATGACTGAGCGTACGATCGGGTCGATCTTCCATTGGTGATCATAGACGCGCTTGGCGATATCCATGTCAGTCCTCCGAGGTGGCGAGCGTCACGCCATGCTCACGCATCGAGGCCCGTGCCGCCTCCAGCGATCCATCCAGATCAATCGCTCGGCACGCATCCTCCCAAACGGTCACATCAAAGCCGAGCTTCGCGGCATCAATCGCCGACCATCCCACACAGAAGTCCAGCGCCAATCCTGTGAAGACCAAGTCGGTCACACCCCGGTCGCGCAGATACCCTGCCAACCCGGTCGTGGTCTGGTGGTCGTTCTCGTAGAACGCCGAATAACTGTCGATCTCGGCTCGGAACCCTTTGCGCACCACCAAATCCGCTTGATCTGTTTCCAATGCGCCGTGAAATTCAGCTCCATCGCTCCCCTGCACACAATGCATCGGCCAAAGAACCTGAGGCCCATACGGCATATCCACCATCGAGAAAGGCACCGCACCCGCATGGTTCTCGGCGAAACTCGCGTGATCTGCCGGATGCCAATCCTGGGTCAAAACTCGAACAGCGAACCGGTTCTGCAGACGGTTCACAAGCGGCACGATTTCGTCGCCACCTGAAACGGCCATAGCCCCGCCGGGGCAAAAGTCATTCTGAATATCGACCATGATCAACGCAGTGGTGGAGGAGAACTCGTTCATTGGAAACTCCCATTCAGGTCACTCGCGGCAATGAAAGGATAGCAACAGCACCTGTCAAGCGCAGTTGCCGATTCTGCATAGCCGGTTCCTGGCAGGGCGGGCGGGCCGATCTGCGCTTTAGCGCAGGAGGGATACGTCGCCCGCACGAGCCCATTACCTCCGGATCAACCCTGACGAAGCAACAAGCCCCGCAATCTCGTCCTTGCCCAACCCATACTCCGCCAAGATCTCTTCGCCATGCTGGCCTAAGGTCGGCGCAGGCGATCGGCTCCCTCCTGGCGTCTCCGAGAATTTGAGCGGCAACCCAATCGCTTGGGTGACACCGGCCACAGGATGCTCGGTTTCAACGACCATTTCCCGAGCATGAGTATGGGGGTCCGCCTGCATCTCCGCGATCGTGGAGACCGGACCGGCCGGAAACCCGCCAGCCTCCAGCACCCCCAGCCACGCGGCTGAGGTCCGGGTCCGAAAAATCCCATTCAGCTCCTCAGCTAAGGCTTCGCGGTTCACGATCCGGTCCGGGTTGCCGAGGAACCTCGGATCCTCACCTAGATGCTCGGCATCGATCAGCGTGATCAAACGCTCCCAATTGGCCTGGTTTGCAGCTCCCAAGGTGATCCAGCCATCTGAGGTCTCGAACGCCTGATAGGGCGCGTTCAGCGGATGGGCCGAGCCAATCGGCTCGGGCGCCACTCCGCTCGCGAAGGTGATCGCTGATTGCCAATAGGTCAGCGTGATCGCCGCCTCATAGAGCGAGGTATCCACCATCTGCCCCTCACCCGTGGCGTTTCGATGGTTGAGAGCAGCGCAAACCCCAAGCGCGCCCAGAATACCGGCGGAGATGTCAGAGACCGGGGCTGCGACCTTGACCGGAGGCCGCCCGGGGCCTTCGCCAGTAATGGACATGAGCCCTGACATGCCTTGCGCGATCAGATCAAACCCGCCGCGATGGGCGTAAGGCCCCGTCCGCCCAAAGCCTGAAATTGCCACATAAATCAGCCCTGGATTAGTCTCGCGCAAGGTCTCATAGCCAAGCCCCAGCTTCTCCATCGTGTCGTGGCGATAGTTCTCGATCACCACATCCGCCTGATCCAGCATCCGCCGCAAAGCATCCCGCGCCGCTTGCTGCTTCAGATCCAGTGCAATGCCCCGCTTGTTGCGGTTCATCATCAGATAGGCCGCGCTTTCGCCATTCACATCGGGCGGCAGCATCCGGCGAGTATCATCTCCGGTGGGCTTTTCCACCTTGATGACATCCGCCCCCATATCGGCGAGCATCAGACCACAGGCAGGCCCCGCCATGATGTGAGCCAGTTCGATCACCTTCAATCCTGCGAGTGGTCCCGTCACATCAGTCTCCTCAAGCGTTTCGGCATACGGGACTTCAGAAGCGTCTCCGGCTTCTTGATGTAGCCCACCTCGAACAGGGCCGCGCCCAGCTCCTCCAATCGATCCCATTCCTTTCGGGTCTTGTGAGCTTGCCCCAGCAACGCGCCATATTCCTCAATCGAACGCTCGAATAGATGGCGTTCATGCCGGCAGTCCTGACAGTGATGGCATTGCGCATCGCAGAAGAAGCCGAGAACCTCGAACCAGAACTTCTGCTCCAAGGCAAAGAACAGGAACTTCCGCCGACACGTCCGGCAAACCTGCTCCATATCCACATATACGCGGCGCGGTGAGTACCCATAGCGCTGGCGCGACAGATCTGCCGTGATCGCGCTTTCCGGGAAGATCACCCCTTGCCTGCGGTATCCCCAATAGGCCTGCCGAATCTGCTCCAGCGTCCAGCGCTCGCCCGAGATAATCGGCCGATTGCCATACCGCGGATGATCGACATAGCGGGATCTCTGGGTTGAGCGTTTGAACCGCTTCAAGGCCCGTTTGCGCTGTCTGGCTGCTCTCGCTGCGGCTTTCTTGGCCGGCATCACATCACCGATAGAAATACTCCACCAGGAAGAGGGGGATCGAGGGGATGTAAGTGCACATCAAGAGCACGGTCAACAGCACAGCAATGAAGTAGATATTGACCTTCGACACGTCCCAGATGTTCGCCCTCGCCACCGCGCAAGACGTTATCAGAACAGATGCGACCGGAGGTGTCTGCTGTCCAATCGCCAGGTTCAGCGTGACCACAAGACCGAAATGCACGGGGTCGATCCCCGCTGCCTGGATCAGGGGGATCACAATCGGCACAACCAAGATGATGGCCGCCGCCGAGTGCAGGAAGAACCCGATCACTAGGAAGAAGAAGTTCAGGATGAGCAGGATCAGCCACTTGTTGTCAGTTATGCCCAGGATCCACTCGGCAAGCTGCTGGGGCATCTGTGCCCGCGTCAGGAATCCTCCCATCAGAACCGAGGCGGCGACCAGAAGCATAACAACGGCGGTCTGCATCCCTCCGTCCAGCATTGCACGCTTCAGGTGCCTCAGATCCATCTGGCGATACCAGAGGCCGACGACAAAGGCTGCGATCACTGCGAGGCCAGCAGCTTCAGTTGCAGTGACGAAACCACCAAAGATGCCGCCCAGGATGATAACCGGCAGCGAAAACGCTGGCAAAGCATCGATGAAAGTCGTCCAGAGGCGCTTGGTATTGAATGCCTCTTCCGTCGGCAGGTTGTAGCGCTTGGCGAACATGTAGGCGACGAACATCAGACCAGCAGCGCCCATCAGGCCCGGCACAAAACCCGCAACAAAAAGCTGCTCCACTGAGGTGTTCGCCGAAGTCGCGTAAAGGATCATCGGGATCGAGGGTGGGATGATGATGGCCAAAGAGGCACTCGACGACGTGACCGCTGCCGAGAACGCGCCCGAATAGCCGCGCTTCTTCATCTGCGGGATCAGGATCGAGCCGAGTGCAGCAACATCCGCCACTGCGGAACCCGAGATCTCGGCGAAGAACAGCGACACGCCGATATTTACCATCGCCAAGCCGCCTCGGACGAACCCGATCAAGGCAGAAACGAAGTTGATCAGACGGTCGGTGATCCCGCCCGCGTTCATAATTGCGCCCGCGAGCACGAACATGGGGATCGCGATCAGCGAGAACTTGGTCGAGCCGTCATACATATCCAGCGCGACGGTCACGAGGCTGTCTGTACCCTCGGTCGCGAGCAGCCCGATGACCCCAGCCACCGCCAGAGCAACCGCGATTGGCACGTTGAGGCAGATCATTGCGACCAGTGCCAGGAAGATGAAGATCATCAACATCTTAGGCTTGCCCCGCTTTCTTCATCTCGGTCTCGACCTCTTCCTCGATCTCGGCATGCTCCAGCGAGGTTCCTTGCAT